>CAYXJG010000060.1:0-17852 GCA_964465285.1 uncultured bacterium | reverse complement strand
GTATTGTTCCAGCGTGTTATCAAATACTTTTCAAACATTCTCTTAGGGAAAATTTATGCTGAAGCGTGTCAATAATCTTTCTCTTTTCGGAGTTCTAATCGTCTCTAGACACTGCCATTAATTGGCAGGAGATGGCTCAGGGGCAGTTTCGGGAGAAGCCTCGGGGCTGGAAGGAGGAGCAGCTTCAGGAGCGGGCGTAGGGGGCACCTCGAGTTGAGGTTCGATATCTGGGTTAGGAACTGTGGGGAAAGGTTCCTGAGTGGGTTCCGGTGCAGGGAGGGCCTCTTCAGGGGTCACGTCGGGGGCAGCTTCATCGGCAGCAGAGCCTTCTTCGAGGACAGGTTCTTCTGGAGCAAGGGCAGGTTCAGCAGGAGCGGTTTCTTCAGCAGTCGGCGTCGCTGGGGCTGTTTGCCCCAAGATGCCCGGCGTGCCATCGTCGTAAAATCCCGCGACGCAGGAGATCATAATCGTCGCCAGGGTTCCCACAAAGAGGGCCTTCCAACCTAGAGCAGAGATGTCACGACGGCGGGAGGGAATGAGGGCAGCGGTTCCCCCTACGAAAATGCCGACGGATGCCATATGAGCAAAGCCGGACAGGGCGTAGCTGACGATGAGAATGGTGCGATCGCTCACTAGCCCTTCCTGGCCCAACTGTCCGAGCATCTGGTAGGAAGGAATTGCTGTTTCAAACAGCCGCCGCCCAATCAGCACTGAGGCCGTCCATAGCTCCTGCCATTCAAGGGAAACTCCAGTGAGAACGGTCACGGGCAGAAAAAGCACGCCCATGATGTTTTGCAGGGAGATTTGCTGGAATGCAATTTTCACTCCTTCTGGCACTGTCACTCCAAGAAGGTATTCAATCAGATTTGGAATAAGAGCAAAGCTGCCAAAAAGAAGATCAATCAGATAGACAAAACCCAGGATAAGAATCAGTACAGCAGCGATGCCCACTGCCATACGAACCCCATCCAGGGCTCCGGAGATCGCCGCATCTAGGGGACTCACCTTCTGAATGGATTCCCCCGAAACGGTCTGCTCCGGTTCTTCATCATCATCCCGTGAGTCGGCGGGCAATTCTTCTGGAATGCCTCCAGCAGTGTAGGGCACCTCCGTCTCGGGTACGAGAATCTTAGAAAGGACGAAGCAGGCAGGAATCCCAATAATCGATGCTGAAACCAGATGGGCAAGAATGTTAGGGAAGACCGGACGCAGGAAGCTCACATAAATAGCCAGCACCGATGAAGCGGAGGTGCCGAAGCAGCAAGCAAGAATGGCACAAAGTTCACTGCGGGTCATTTTTGCAAGAAACGGCTTGACTACGATCGCCGCCTCAATGCCTACAAAGATATTCGCAGCACCACTGAGGGATTCCGCCCCACTCAGGCGCATGGTGTTGTAAAACAGCTTGGCAAAAATATTGGTAATAACCTGAATGATGCCGATATTGTAGAGCAGCGCCATTAACCCTCCAAAGAATACCACCGTCGGCAAGGCTCGGAAGGCAAAGATGTAGCCCAAATCAACGGTCGCAGGCCGATCCTCTAGCGGCACGATGTTGGAGCCAAAGACAAAGTTCGCGCCAAAGTCAGCCGCATCAAACAGAAAATTCAGCAAATCGCTAAAAATTTGCAACGCTCCCCGTGATCCCGGCACTCGAAAGACCAGCGCGCCGATGACCAACTGCACCAAAATGCCACCAATCATCACTCGCCAGGGAAAATACTTCAGGCTGCGGTTCTCGGAGAATAACCAGGCGATCGCACACAGGCCAAAAATACCCAGCACTGAAATGAGGTTTAGGATAGAAACATTACCAACATACGCCCTGAGAAGTTCCATAGTGTTTTCTTAACCTGCCTTCGTCAGATTCACTTCGTTAGAATAATCGAGAACGCTGAAATTACGCACGTCAGCGTTACTATTTCACACGTAGGCTACCCAGCACCATTTTCTCAACTTTATCATTCACATTTCTATGGATGTGTTCGCGCTCAATCCCCCCGAATGGACAACACCAGCAACCCATGCAGCATCATTTTGCTGTCCGAAGTGTGGAGCACCCCCCAATGACGCCAAAGCTGTCTGGATTAATCGGCGATCGCCCGTTTTCACCCTTGATCATCGGCGTAAATGGCAGGAATTTTACCAATGTACCTGCGGATGGGCATGGTGGGCATGGAGTGATGATCGCCCTCCTAATGATTTTGAACTTTCCTCCGATCCACCAGAACCTCCAGAGTTTCCCCGGCGGGGAGACGATTTTTTCTGATCTAACTGTCGCAATGAACTTGAAGGGCTGTTCCCAGCTTAGTTTTGGTTTATGCTAATCATTGGTGTTTGTAAACGCTTCTCTTGCTGAGGCTCTGACGATTAAAGTTCTAGTATTAAGTAGGTCGGTATTAATAACTTCAAAACCTAAAGACCGGAGGAGCGCTCCTTTGGTCTTGAGGTTTTAAGGTTACCTATGCTGGATTACTTAAAGCTCTGATATTAAGGCTCTGACATATGGAGATATGGTGCCTCCAGGTCATAGCCGTTCTGGTGACTATCATTTGGACATTAGTTTGGGAATTGAACTTCGTAGCTACGTTTATCTTGACAGCCTGCAACCGCAGCACGCTGCCTACTTGGGTACCGAGGCCCAGGGATTTTTGCCACTCCCAGGGGATTCATCTCTTTGGATCGAAGTTATTCCCGGCATTGAAGTCAATCGCCTGATGGACGTGGCACTTAAGTCTGCTGCCGTACGTCCCGGCGTTCTTATGACTGAGCGACTGTATGGGCTGCTTGAAGTTCACGCTAAAAACCAGAGCGACACGAAGGCGGCTGGCCGTGCCATTCTCGACAAGTTAGGCGTCGATGCGCGGGATGGGCTCAAGCCCCGCATTGCCTCCAGCCAAATTATCCGCAATATCGACGCGCACCACGCCCAGCTCATCAATCGGGCACGGCGCGGCAGTATGATTCTGGCAGGTCAGACCCTGTATGTATTGGAAGTTGAACCTGCTGCCTACATTGCTCTAGCTGCAAACGAAGCAGAAAAAGCAGCCCTCATCAATATTTTGCGGATTTCTGCCGTGGGGAGCTTCGGGCGACTGTATTTAGGCGGCGAAGAGCAGGATATCATCGCGGCTTCACGAGCGGCTCTGGCAGCCATGGAAAATTCTCCTGGGCGAGATGATTTGCTCGCCAAAGCAAGAATGGAGTAACGCCAACATCCGAGAAACCTGTGCCACGCACATTGACTTGACGGGAACCCACCTTCCCGACCGTTCACCTCTGCTTCAGCGCGCCTCCGATGACGTTTGCCTCGTGGGAGGTTTCGGTTCTCCTCACCTGGAAGTGGGCGATCGCTCAGCAAAGACTCTTTACAATACAAGCAGGACTTAAACTTAGGGATCTGCAGCTCAAGAAGATATCGGAGGAAGGGGGCGGCCGGCTGCGCCCGCTGCCTCCCTTCTGGTACTTTATTTTCTTACAAGTTCCTTATAGTCCCTTATAAGGTTGTTTGGAAAGACAAGGGGCTCAGTTCCTTGTTAACTGAAGACATAAATCCTGCCCCATGAAACTACGACTTGGCAAAGTTCTCAAATTCACAACGCAAAGATAGGGGTTTGGGGCGCGCGAAGCGCGCCCCAAACCCCTATCTTTGCGTGAAACTTGCCAAATCGTGTGAAACGTTCGGTAGACATCATACGAGGGAAAAAAGATGGTTTTGTTTGGATTTGGGAAGAAAGCGTCTATGCCCAAGCCTGAAGAGGCGTTATCTGGCAGAGACAAGGAAATGCCTACAACGAACAAGCATTTTGTGAATGGCAATCCGATTCAGCCGCCTTTTCCTGAAGGGATGGAGTTGGCGCTGTTTGGCTTGGGCTGCTTTTGGGGAGCAGAGCGACGCTTCTGGCAGCAAGATGGCGTCTTTTCTACGGCAGTGGGCTATGCTGGGGGCTATACGCCAAATCCCACCTACCAGGAAGTGTGTTCTGGTATGACTGGGCACAACGAGGTAGCTCGCGTGGTGTATGACCCCCAGGTCATCAGCTACGACGCATTACTCAAGGTCTTCTGGGAGAGCCATGATCCTACCCAAGGGATGCGCCAGGGTAACGATGTAGGCACCCAGTATCGCTCTGGCATTTATGTGTACTCCGATGAGCAGCGCCAGCAGGCAGAGGCATCACGCGCCACCTTCCAGGAGGAACTGTCAAAGTCTGGGTACGGCAACATCACCACCGAAATTCTGGATGCGCCTGAGTTCTACTATGCGGAAGACTATCACCAGCAATATCTTGCGAAGAATCCCGGTGGATACTGCGGGTTGGGCGGCACAGGTGTAGCCTGCCCTGTTGGCATTACCGCCTAGTTGTTAATCCCATAGATTTTGCTTGATGGGTGTGGCGCGCGACATGCGCCACACCCTTATTCTTTCGTTGTGAATTTGAGAACTTTGCCAAGTCGCGCATCATTTTTAATAATTAAACCTATGGCTAAACTTAATTGATGTTGATAAGGCATATCCCTCCCTGGGCATCCTGAATAGATAGCCTATAAAAGCCAATCTTTCAGAATGAAACCGCTGCAAAAGATTACATCCGAGCTTGTTCTACTCGCCGACCTTGAGCATGAGCCCATTCAGTTTATCGAGCATATTCAGCCCCACGGAGCGCTTCTTGGGGTGACTGGGGAGGATTTAGAGATTGTCCAGGCGAGCCAAAACACGTGCGATTATCTGGGCATTGCTGTTGACGATCTGTTGGGGCATCCCCTCGACCACCTCTTTCAGCCTGGCACGGTAGGGGCGATCGCCACCGCCATTGAAAGGTCTCGCAGAACGGGTGAACTATCATTGCCCATTCGGCTGACGCTAAACGAAGAAGGCGTCTACAATCGATTGCGAAAATCATCACCTCATCAGGATTTATTCGCAATTCTTTACCAGCGTGGGGATATGACCATTCTGGAAATTGAACCGCTACCTCTGTCCCGTCCCATTACCCTTGATGATGCTTGTCAGAAAGCGCAAGAGGTACTGCTTGCCATCAGGCAAGCAACGTCCCCGGCAGAGCTCTATCAGGCGGTGGTCACTGAATTTCGACGCCTCACAGGATTTGACCGGGTGATGCTATATCGGTTCGACCATGACCGCAGCGGCATTGTTGAAGCAGAAGACCTTGCCGAAGGGCTGGAGCCTTATCGAGGACTGCATTATCCCCCCATCGATATTCCGCCTATGGCACGCACGCTCTTCATGCATCGAGCCATCCGGCTGATTCCCGACGTCCAATACCAGCCTGTGCCCATCGCCAGCATCAGCAACGATATGCCACCCGTGGATTTGTTACAGTCAAGTCTAAGGGGCATATCTGAGTGCCATCGTCAATATCTCAAGAACATGGGATCAGCAGCGACCTTGACCGTTCCCATTGTGAATGAGGCCAATCTTTGGGGCTTGATTGCTTGCCATCACTACAGTCCCCGGCAAGTGGACTACGATACCCAGCGCATTCTGGAACTATTGGGCAAGACGACATCCCTTCAGCTTTTCTTGCAGGAGGAGCAGGAGGTCAAGAAAACTCAGATGCGTATCCGTGAGATCGAGGGGAACTTCCATCGGGATCTGAAAGCAGGGGCTCAGACCCTTGAGGGCGCGCCAATCGAGTTTTCTCGTCAGATTGAACGGCTGTTTCAGAACAACCATACCCATTTGCTGGAATTGGGCGCAGCCGATGGAGTGGCGATCGCCCTGGACAAACATATTATCCGTGCGGGGCAGACCCCGGATGAGTCAGACCTCCACGACCTGCTCCAGTTTTTGCGATCGCAGATTGATCAGGACATTTTTTACACAGACAGTCTGGCAGAATGCTATTCTCCGGTTGAGCACTGGGAAACCTCGCTGCCTGGATTACTCTCCCTGTCCATTGTTGTTAACCAAACCTCTTACCACATCCTCTGGTTTCGTACTGAACAGGTATACACCGTCGATTGGGGGGGAAATCCGCACGATGCAATTGCGACGGACAACAAGGGTGCTGTGTGCCTATCGCCTCGGCGATCGTTTCAAGTCTGGAAAGAGGAGGTCAGCGGGCGATCGCTCCCCTGGACAACAACCGAAATCCACGCCGCCCAGTCCCTCCGACACGCCTTGCTAGTGACGGCATTAGAAAGTTCCCAGTCTTCTCTAGTCAAGGCAGCCGCTGATGCAAACAAAGCTAACGAGGCCAAAAGCGAATTTCTTGCCAATATGAGCCACGAAATTCGGACGCCCATGAACGCTATTTTGGGTTTTGCCCAACTGCTTGAAGAAACCCCGCTCGATAGCGACCAAACCGTATATCTGTCTGCCATTTTGAAGGGGGGAGAGAGTTTGTTGGCGATTATCAACGACATTCTCGATCTGTCTAAGATGGAGGCTGGAGAACTCAAACTCAATTACACTGAGTTTCATCTTGTCCATCTATTAACTGATCTTGTAACGCTGCTGCGTCCCCAGGCCACTCAAAAAGGGTTAACTCTCACCTTCGACATTGCCCCTGACATCCCTCACCAGTATTTCGGGGCGGAACAGCGGCTTCAGCAAGTGCTAACAAACCTGGTTCGCAACGCCATTAAGTTCACTCATCAAGGATATGTCAAGGTCACCGTTGCGCCAGATTCGTCCTATTCGAATGATTCGTCCTGTTCAAATGAGTCCTGTTCGGGTGATCAGTGCATCGCATTAATGTTTTCCGTTGAAGATACAGGGATTGGACTGGATGAGGCTAGTCAGCAACAAATTTTTGATGCCTTTACCCAGGTTGAAAGCTCGTTGACCCGCCAATATGAAGGCACAGGGCTGGGATTAACCATCTGTCGCAAAATCGTCGCGCTCATGGGGGGAGACATTGGCGTGACCAGCACTTTGGGGGAAGGGTCTACATTCTGGTTTACAGCCTGTTTGCAACCCCGTCAAACAATGACAGAGTCCAGCCTAGAGGATGAGAAATTGGCGATCGCCCCTCACCTGAGCATCTGCATTCTCGTCGTTGAAAACACGGCGATGAATCAATTATTGATGATCAAAACATTGCAGAAAATTGGTTACACGGCAGATGCAGTCGCCAATGGGCAAGAAGCGCTAGATAGACTCGCTCAGAAGGCATACGATGTTGTCCTAATGGATTGTCAAATGCCCGTTTTAGATGGCTATGAAGCAACTCGACAACTGCGGCAGCGGGAACAGGTGCAGCAGCACCGCCACACCCCCGTCATTGGCCTCACCGCTTTTGCCATGGAGAGCGATCGCCAAAAGTGCCTTGACGCAGGCATGGATGACTACATCAGCAAACCCGTCCGTATTCATCAACTGAAAACGCTTTTAGAAAGATATGTGCGGTCTCCATCGTTATGATCTTTTTGGGATTGTTGACCGCTGATACTGGATAATGAAAAAGTTTGCGTGAGCTGCTAGCGCTGAGGTGCGAGAATTACATCGTTTGAGCTAGACAATACCAAGGTGCAGATGCGTTCACGTGAAACACGTCAACTGAAGCAAGTCAACTTTTAGGTTATGCGAAGCCATTACTGCGGTCACTTACGAGCAAAACAGACTGGAGAAGCCGTTATCCTCTATGGATGGGTCGATCGCCGCCGAGATCATGGGGGGGTTATTTTCATTGACTTGCGCGATCGCACAGGCATTGCCCAGATTGTTAGCGATCCAGAACGCACTCCGGCTTCCTACAACTTGGCAGACGAGCTGCGAAACGAATGCGTTGTCAAAGTCACTGGACGCGTCTCCCAACGGCCTGAAGCATCTCTCAACCCCAAGCTTCCCACAGGCGAAGTGGAGATCTATGCAGATGAGATTGAGTTGCTAAACGCAGTACGCAAGCAACTCCCCTTCCAGGTGTCCACCGCCGAAACGGAATCGGTCAAAGAAGAACTGCGGCTGAAATATCGCTACCTCGACCTGCGACGCGATCGCATGACCCGCAATCTTCAGCTTCGCCACGCAGTCATCAAAGCCATTCGCCGCTTTTTGGAAGACGCAGAAGGCTTCATCGAGATCGAAACGCCCGTGCTGACCCGTGCCACCCCCGAAGGTGCCCGCGACTACCTGGTTCCCAGTCGGGTGAATCCCAACCAGTGGTTTGCGCTGCCCCAGTCTCCCCAGTTATTCAAACAGTTGCTTATGGTGTCGGGGTTGGATCGTTACTATCAAATTGCCCGCTGTTTCCGTGACGAGGACCTCCGCGCCGATCGTCAGCCCGAGTTCACCCAGCTCGACATGGAAATGAGCTTTATGTCCGTAGACGAGATTCTGGACTTAAACGAGCGTCTGGTCTGCCACATCTTTAAAGCGGTCAAAGCTATCGACCTGCCTCGCCCCTTTCCCCGGCTCACCTATGCAGACGCGATGGATCGCTATGGCAGCGATAAGCCTGATACTCGCTACGGGTTGGAGCTGGTTGATGTCTCGAACATCGTCAAAGACTCTGGGTTCAAAGTATTTTCAGGAGCCGTGAAGTCCGGGGGCATTGTGAAAATATTGCCCATTCCTGACGGCAACGATCGCATCTCCAACGTGCGCATCAAACCCGGTGGCGACCTGTTCAACGAAGCAACCGCCGCCGGAGCAAAAGGCTTAGCCTACATCCGCGTGCGGGAGGACATGGCGATCGACACCATCGGAGCCATCAAAGACAACCTGACCGATGAGCAAAAGCAAGAAATCCTCACCCTCACCCAAGCAAAACCGGGATATCTTCTCCTGTTCGGAGCGGGCAACACCGCCACCGTCAACAAAACCCTGGATCGCCTCCGCCAGGTCGTAGCAAAAGAGATGGACCTGATTGATACCACCAAGCTAAATTTGCTCTGGATTACTGACTTTCCCATGTTCGAGTGGAATGAGGATGAGAAGCGCCTCGAAGCACTCCATCACCCCTTCACCGCTCCCTTCCCTGAAGATGTAGACGACTTGAAAACGGCTCGTGCACAAGCCTACGACCTGGTATACAACGGATTTGAGGTCGGTGGCGGTAGCCTGCGGATTTACCAGCCTGATATTCAGCAGCGGGTGTTCAACACTATCGGACTTTCCCAGCAAGAAGCCCATGACAAATTTGGCTTCTTGCTCGAAGCCTTTGAATACGGAACTCCTCCCCACGGAGGCATTGCCTACGGCCTCGATCGATTGGTGATGCTCCTGACAGGAGAAGAGTCCATTCGAGATGCGATCGCCTTTCCGAAAACTCAGCAAGCCCGCTGTCTGTTGACCAATGCACCCTCTGAAGTTGACCCCAAGCAACTCAAGGAACTGCATGTCACCTCCACCTGGAAAGAAAAGAAATCCTGATTGCAGGACGCTGCTGATTATCCATTGATGTCGCCGACGACCGCAAACTGCAAAGCAGGAACCCGTCGCTGTTCTCTGCGTAATCTGCGTAATCTGCGTAATCTGCACGACTTGGCAAGTTTCACGCAAAAGTAGGGGTTTGGAGCGCGCTCCAAACCCCTACTTTTGCGTTGTGAATTTGAGAACTTTGCCAAGTCGTGTAATGAGAATTGCTGCCTCAAAACCGGGGAGCGCCTCGGAGGGGCGCTCCCCGGTTTTGAAGTTTTGAGTTTATTAATACCGACCTACTTAGCTGGAGGCACTGGTGTAGAACCGCAGGGCAAACGCCCAGAATAGACGGGAAACGAGGAGAAGGGCGATCGCCAACCCCAGTGCTCCGGCAAGCCACACGACCTCTGTCCGGTTCAAAATCACCTCGGCAGGAATAGTGGTGAGGAATGCCACCGGAACGACGAAAGTGAAGAAGACGCGGTAGACGGCGGGATACGCCACCATCGGGTAGCGGCCTGCCTCAAGGAGCCCACGCAACACCTCTGTGACGTTGTAGATTTTGACAAACCAGATGCTAGTCGCTCCCAACATGAACCACAGACTGTAGAGAATTCCCAGGCCAAAGACAAGGGGAACGATGCCCAGGACATAGTTCACTGCAGGAAGAGAGAGGCGATCGCCCGCATAGCCAATGATGATCAAACCGAACAAAACATCTGGAAGGCCCCAGGGGGAGACTGACCGCGTGGACAGCCAGAACTGAGAGCTAATGGGTTTGAGCAACACAAAGTCCAGAGTTCCCTGCTGCACGTGACGCACGATTTGATTCAGGTTGGGAGCCAGAAACGTGGCTGAAAAGCCCTGAAGTAGGGTAAATACCCCCATCACCACAAGCGCTTCCTCCCACGACCAGTCCTGAAAGGTGTAATCATGTTGATAGAACAGGAATAGTCCGAAAATGCTGCCAAATAGGTTTGCCAAACTGCTCAGGGCGGCAAGCACAAAATTCAGACGGTATTCTAACTCAGCGGCGATCGCCGCTCCCCAAAACAACCGCAAAACCCTAAAATATCGGTTCAACCCCACTCCCCAGCATTGATAACGGCTAGCGCTATTCTAGTCTGTTATTCGTCTGTTAACTATGACCCTTATAAGCCTGTGACTGATTCTTCGGCAAACGCAAAAAAATTTGAGAACATCATCAAGCAAAGCGAGGTCATTAACCAGACCCTATTCGACGCAGTGACGATGGAAGAATTGGGGCGCATCGAAGTGCTATGGATGTATCCCCAAATCAACCGAGTCCTGGGCTTTGTAAGCAAATCGGGGTTTCTTGGGACGAAAAAGGCAGCATTTAAATTGCCTCAACTAGAGTCTATCGGAACCAACGGCATTCTCGTCAAAGGTGAAGGAGAACCCACTGTTGCGGCAAAAGTCAAGCAGCTCGAATCACTCATCCATTCCGAAGTCTGGAGCGAATCGGGCGATCGCATCGGCTACATCATCGACTGTTTGTTCAACTACCGATCCGGCGTAATCGTGCGGTACCTGATGGTGCCTAGCCGCCTTGGCAGCATCACAGAAGGCGTGTACTTCCTCTCCCCAAAAGCGATTAAAAGCTTCGGACGGCAGCGTGTACTCATTTATGCTGATGCAGCGGAAACCCTCAAGCCCTACCGAAAGGGGTGGAAATACAAGCTAGCCGATGCTAGAGACACCTTTAGAGAGGAGTACGTGAATGAAGTACGAGGAGAACTGAGCGCCCTTGCCCAAAAGGTTCAGGGGTTTTCCAAGGATGCCATGAACCGGGTTGAGCATTGGGGCGATCGCCTCCGCGACGAAACCCAAGTCCTCATCGAACAGGCAAAAGAACGAAGCCAGGCATTTTATGAAAAGGCCCGGGCCTCCGGACAGTCCATCTTTGACCAAATTCGCACCGAGGGGCTGTCCTTCAATGACCACATGCAGAACATGACGTCCCGCGTCGATAGCGATTTCTCTCAAAATGTCACTTTTCCAGAGGGCGATGATGCGGAGGTGAGCGCAACGACGGATGCCTATCACCACGAAAGCTGGGACGACGACTGGAATGACTGGGAAGAGGAACAAGACGCCCATCGTCAGCGGAGCCGTGGCCAGGGGCAGAATAACAAACCTGACGACGAACGCTCCATCAACTGGGCAGACTCCCAAGATGCCTGGGTGGGGCAAGACTTCGCTGGAAAAACCTCAGCTCCAGACAACGCTGATGATGGAATATTGGGGGGGACGGGCGATCGCCATTCTGTAACCAGCAATACTCCTGAGCAGTCGGTCGATGAATCGCCCCATGCATGGGGCCACGAAGCTGACATCTGGGACGATGACTGGGTAAATGACGATGCATCTTTCAACACTGAGCCGTTAGCGTCTTCAGCGGCAAGCTATGCAGATAGTACAGCGCAGGAAGAGGATCAGCAGCATTACGCTAGTCAGGACTCCACACTCCCCTCTAAGACGCCCCCTGTTAGCGCACCCAATACTAACCGTGAGGCTGATGAGGACGATGATCCCTGGATTTGAGGGACTTGCAGAAACATAGGTCGTTGTGGAAGCTGGCTATGCGCCTCAGATGTTTTGCGTGAAGTCAAGCACCACACAAGGCCTGTAGCAATTCTCATTTTGAGAAACTTCGCGCCCTACAGACTCTCACTTGGACAAGTGATAGGGGGCAAAAGGTCGCCTCAGGCGACCTTTTGCCCCCTGCATTTCCATAATGAAAAGTACTGTAAAACCTGTGCTTAATGCGCTTGCATAGCGCTATGTCAAGACGGGCAACATGAAGTTTTCGTGGTGGATCCGTACTATTACTTTACGTAAATGTTATTTCTAGATAAAATGAGTCGGAAAATTGTTAAGACTGGCATTAAGCATTCTGTAGATTTTTGAATGACAGGTTTTCTTCGATAATGGGTTGTGCCGAGAGCGTCATTACCCCGGATGAGCTTGTTAATTTAGTGTTGCTTACGTGCTTATGCCATCGTTGCTTACGCCATCGTTGCTTACGCCATCGGTCTTAGCTGCGGTGAGCGCCAGGATCGACATCTGGGTTCTACGTCCAAATGGGTTTTGCTATTGCAGCACCCCCGTCTGCGAGAGAAGCTTGGTTTCATCAACAGGATGACGTCAATATCTACGCAATTCTTTTTGCAAGTCATCGTTCATACCAACAGGGTATCTACCAACATGGATTCATGGTCAAAGCATCATCAACGGTTAGAGACGCCCGCCGAAGAGAGGCTGTACAGGCATCTTCTCCATATTGCTAAAACAAGCCACCCCAGCGATGCAATTGACTTGTTTCGTAAACTGTTGATTGCAGGAACAGACTATCCCTACGCAGACGTTCAAAAAGATTTAGACTGGATTCTTCAATCAGGATTTATCGACCAAGACTTTAAGTTCATTCTGAACCGTAGCTGCTACATCTTCATTAACGCCTGGGTCACAACGGCAAGCCAGCGCGTCTACATTCCAGAATTGATTGATGTATTTGAGTCACTGCCTACGTCAACACCCTACACTGTCTCGTCACAGCATCTCAGGCGGTTACTCAAGCGGTTTGTGAACAGTGTTCAATATCGAGCTTTGAAGTGCCTGGCACTGACAATTCGTGCCAGTTGGGATGAATCCAATCGCCCCTCAAATAGCGCATCCCTACAAAGTATTATTCAGCGGTATCCTTATATCTACAGGCATCAACTTGTAACCCGTGGCAGTTCTCTCGACCAGCGTCGCACGGTTCGGCTGATGCAGCGGGAGGCCCAGCGACAATTTGACGTTGAGTTGTCCCGCTATCAGGGGCTCCTCAAATATTCCCGGACTGAGGCGGCGCGGAATGATGTGAAAAATCCAACTCTCCTATCTTCCCTCCAACTGAATTACGCCTTGCACCAGTTCACGGGTAAGGTCGATGGTGCCAATACCCAACGTGACCTGGCACAACAGTTCTTAACTTACACTCAATGGACGCGCTCCTACAAGAGCTTTAAGCATGATCTGTATGACTACTTGACTCCGGCTGTGCGATCGCGGTTTGGAAAGCACCACTTCAACCAGCGGTTGGCGAGCTATTTGAATGAAACGCTGGAATACTATGACTCCTCTATTCCAAGTGAGTTATTGATTTCTGAAACCTGCAAAAAATTGCTGAACTTCTTGGTGGTGGAGAGCGCTCGCTGCCCCGACCATATGAATTTCATCGATTTGATTGCTAACCTGGGTGCGACATTGACGATGACACTACTGCTCAAAATTGTGCTGCTTTGTCAGAATGCCAAACCTTGGCTGGAGCGCCGCTTGTCTGTTCTATTTGATCACTATGCATTGAGGCCCAAGGGCGATGTTATTTGGTTAGTAGAAGCCCTCGAAAATGCCAATGTTGCGTTGAGCACAAATTTCAGCGTTGCCGTGCGCCCCTGACACACTGATGAGTCACGTTAAGATATATGAAGATGTATTTCAGCGGTGACTATGTATTTAACGTACTATGGCGCGAATAGCTGGCTCCTTGAATTCAACGACATGCGAGTCCTAGTTGACCCGTGGTTAGTCGGATCGCTGGTGTTTGCGAATCAAGAGTGGTTATTTAAGGGCGATCGCCTCAACTCGATTGATCCTCTGCCCGGCAACATTGATATGATTCTGCTGTCCCAGGGACTGGAAGATCACGCCCACCGTCCGACGTTGCAAGCCCTACCTCACGATATTCCCGTCATTGCATCACCAAATGGGGCAAAGGTAGCCACTGAAATGGGCTACGAAACGGTCATAGCCCTGGCTCCTGGAGAAACGCATCTTTTCAGAGATTCCCTAGAGATTCGAGCATTGTCTGGGGCACCCATTGGGCTTCAGGTCGAAAATGGCTACTGGATTAAGCATGTTCCGTCCCGAACAACCCTCTACTATGAGCCTCATGGATATCCTCCCTCTGTTCTAGACAACCTCGGAACGGTGGACGTTGCTATTAGTCCTGTGGTGAATTTAGAGATTCCCGTTGTAGGTGCCATCATTCAGGGCAAGAAAACGGCATTGGCGATCGCCCAAACCCTGAAACCTCGTGTTTTCCTACCCACAGCCTCCGAAGGCAACATCACCTACGAAGGAGTCTTAAGCAATGTGCTCAAAAAAGTAGGCAGTGATGATGTTTTCAGCGCTTCCCTGGCAGATGCCGGACTAGCAACACAGTTCATCAACCCTACGCCCCAGATTCCCTTTGAGGTGTCACCCATCGCAACAAGCTCATAGGTCAAGAGCATCCCTCCTTGGCTCGGAGCTTCTGAGGGGAGGGGCCTTAGCGGAGCGCTAGGGGCATTGCGGGACGGTACATTCTGCGCTTGGCACATTCTTACTTGGCATGTCGTTAAATCGTAGGTATCACAAGCCAAAGTTCAACGATCCACCGGCATCAGGTGCCTGTCCAGAAGGATTTTCAGTAGGGAGTTGGGGCAAGGCATTCCGATCAGAAGTTGCCGCTGCCACTGATTCTGTACCTTGGGTTAATGGGGCAGACGGAAGAGAAGCTTCCCCGGCAGATAGTTGCTCCTGGGATGTAGTTCCATGCTCGATAGCGCGGGCGATCGCCTCCATCCGTCGAGACTGATCCCGGCGAATTGACGGCTCCGTGTTTCCCAAGCCTGGTGCATTCCAGCGGCCCCGACGAACATCCCAATATCCCATGACCCGTGCCCAGAGAATGGCATCCCTGCCGCGATAGCCTTTGTCATAGGCTTCTGCGAGCCACTCAGCATAGCCAGGTTCTCCTAAAGCTGCCAAGGGAGACTGGTTGGCCAAATCAATGCCATTGAGTTCTTCCTCAAGCCCCAGGGAAATGCTTGCTCGGCTTGCCCGCTGCCGAATTTGAGTGGCCTGCCGTTTGAGTCGCTGAAGCTGTTTTCGGTCTGCCTCTTCAGGAGATGCCGCACCGTGCTGGTACGAGAATGTACCCAGGTTCCACACGCCATTTCCGGGATCGACGTGCCCCTGAAACGCAGAGGTATAGCCTCCTGATGGCATCCGAGTTCCTTCCGCTGAACCCACCGCCCTAGCGACAAGAGAGTGACTGTCTCCTTCAAAAAGACTGTGCAAATCGTAAGAGTTTGATGGGTTTTGTGGCTCAGTAGAACGATTGAATAACCCAAATGATTGCCGAATGGCTTGGAGAGGCCCCAGTCCAAAGTCAATGCCTACATTGTCTGGGGTTTCATCTGAAGGGAAAGCGTTGGATGACGCATCATTTGGCACTGCCAATTGACCTGATGGGGACTCCCGATTGGAAGCGATCGCCCCCTCTGAGGATATCGTAGACGATGCAGTGGGCACACTGACCTGCTGGCTGGATAGCGACCCAATAGAGCGAGAGGTGTTTGTCGTCACAGCGGGTAGTAGAAGCAGGGCAAGGCTTAAAATCATCGCCGGAGGATGCTGCGTAAGTGCCGATGGTTTCATAGTCAATCCATGTGTGCGTAAGCCAGGATGCACTCCTCAACTGGCTTGAGAGAATGCTTAGCGCGGGCAAAGCACTAGCATCCTCAGGGAGCATCTCGAAGTGCTCCCTGAGGATACTGGTCAAATGATTCAACAATGTAGAGTCAGCAAATTTTTTCATCAAAACCGCTCGAACACTCTGAATCTAGCTGAGTTGGGCTTTAGTTCTTAGACCTTGAGAAGTGCATCCACACCTCACTATAGTACATATGAACTTACTTAAACCAAGTTTTTTCAATTTGTTCAGAGTTGCTGATTCCCTGCAAACGCACCCGTGGCTCTGGCATACGACTTGGCAAAGTTCTCAAATTCACAATGAAAAATAGGGGTTTAGGGCGCGCGGAGCGCGCCCTAAACCCCTATTTTTCGTGAAGCTTGCCAAGTCGAAAAACCTACCAGATGCCTGAAAATATAGCGGTGTGCAAATTGGTTAAGCACACCCAAATGTGTTGAGTGGCGGCGCAGAGCGCCGCCACTCAACACGCTGTACTTAATGCGCTTGCATAGCGCTATATCTCTAAAGATGCCTAAAGGTGGGGACGGGCTCAGCCCGTCCCCACCTTTAGGCATCAAATAGGCGCGCCGAGCCTAGGAAATTGATGCTTCTTGGCGAAAAGGCAGGTCTTCGTTGATGGCGTCTATTTCCCGCTGTTCCATGTGGTTAATTTCATCGATATACCCATTCAAAATGTGACTAAGTCGGTCATCGTAGAAGCGGTGCAAGCTGTAGTGAGGACAGGCTGGAAAACCCCTGCGCTTTTTGTGACGCCCTCCTGCTCCTGGGTCGAAGGAGGTGATATTGTTGGCGATCGCCCACTCAATCGGGGCGTAGTAGCAGGCGTTGAAATGAAGACAGTCAAATTCCTGGGTCGATCCCCAGTAGCGTCCATAGAGGCGATCGCCCTTGGTCAGGCAAAAGGACATGCCAACCGGCTCATGGTCATTCTCCACGTCATAGGCAGCAATAAAAACAACCCGGTGCTTGAAACTGGAATACAGCTCTTCAAAGAATTTACGGGTCAGGTATTTACTGCCCCACCAGCCAAATTTATCGCACGTGTCGCTGTAAAACTCATACATTCTAGAAAACAACGATCGGGGAATATCATCCCCCGTAATCACCCGCATCTCCAGGCCCGATTTGGCGATCGCCTTCCGTTCCCGCTTGATGTTTCGCCGCTGGTTAGCATTAAAGGACTGGAGATAATCATCAAAACTCTGAAAATTTTGGTTGTGCCAGACGTAGCTGTGGTGCAGCCAACCTGTAAACCCAAATTGAACCATCCTCTGCCGCCAGTCTGGGTCAGTATACAGGAAATTACATCCCGAGATATTGTGGCGATCGCAAAAATGATCGATAGCGCTCACCATTATGCCCGTTAGTTCCTCTTCGTCTTCGTTGGGATCGATCAAAAACCGATAGCCTTCAGCAGGGGTAAACGGTGACATTCCCAGCAGCTTAGGGTAATACTCTACTCCCAGGCGATGCGCCAGATCTGCCCATTGGTGGTCAAATACAAACTCGCCATAGCTATGGCCTTTGACATAGAGGGGCGCAGCTGCAACCAGGCGGTCATGGCTCCATACGGTCAAATGATTGGGAAGCCATCCTGAGGCTGCGGTCGTGCTTCCTGAGGACTCCATATTCTCCAGCCATGCCCACTCAAAGAAAGGAGTTGGCAACGGTAATGCCAGAGCATCCCACTGCTGCTGAGGTATCGTTGCAATTTTGTTGATCCATCGGATGGAGTAGTTGACTGCAGTCGATTTTGACATAACCTTTTCGTTTTATAGTGAGTGCCTTTCCGAACAACCGCCAGAGTGCTTGGAATCAAAAACCCCTGGCAGGGTTTCAGATAGTGTCTTAGAAACGAGAATTAAATAGTTTGAACCAAGTTTTGGTGAAGCGGTGCGGCATCGCCGCACCGCTTCACCAAAATCGGATTTTATTTAATCCTTGCTTCTTAGCCAATACAGATGCTGATTCGTTTGGGAT
>CAYXJG010000059.1:11134-18047 GCA_964465285.1 uncultured bacterium | reverse complement strand
CTCTATCCTCTCGGCAGGTACTCAAAACTATCAAATTCTGAATTTACAATTGCTGGAACCAACCATAGTAAATTGGCAACCATTCCCTTTTCGTTCATGCCATCGGGTGTACCGATATCCCAGGAACTTGCAATCACACTGCCATATTTAGATGTCCACTCAATAGAGTTGGTTCCAGCTTCACCATTCCGCTGCATACCTTTGGGGAAAACCCAGAGATTAGCCGGAATATCTAACGAAAAATCCATCGTTCGTCCGGTCAAAATCGTATCGTTTGGTCCCTTATAAACAACTCTGGTGCAAGCTTCTGCCAGGGACGCCAGCACTGACAGCTTGAGCAACGCCAGAATGGCGATCGCAGTGCATCTTTTGATAATTGCCTTCATTATTATCTTTTCTCCAGTGCTTGAAAAACTACATATTTCCGTACAGCTCTTCACAAGTAAAAAGCAACACACCACTAACGACGGCATCGCCCCCTAGACCAGCCCCACTCTTCAACCTCTACAGAGACTTCAGAACCCACCTGAGCATCACCACCCGATAAGTCAATGAGCGTCACGCTAGTAGCTGCCAGGAATGAGCCACGATAGATCCGTTGCCCCTGAACATTGCGCTGATCCAGCGTCAGGGTAGACGTCTGGGGCGGTTGTCCAGAGCGTTGCCAACGAATTTGAGTAAAGCTTCCATCGGAGTACTCGGCTGCGTAAGCCCAACCATTGACCATTTGCCCCTCGCAGAACAGTACTTGAGTCTCTGGGGGTGAGGGTGGAGTACTACCTGCATCTGTGCCACAGGTTCCGGTCGAGCTTCCCCACTCTTCAACACTTACTGAAATCTGTGACCCTGGCCCAACATTGCCGCCAGACAGATCCAGCAGAGTCACAGCCGTTGCCGCTTGAAATGCGCCGTTATAGACTGGCTGTCCCTGGGAATTAGTAGTGCTGAAGATGAGAGTGGAGGTTTGTGGCGGTTGCCCAGAGCGTTCCCAGCGAACTTCAGTAAAGCGCCCATCCACAAAATTAGCTGTGTATGCCCAACCATTATTCATCGTGCCAGTGCAGAGGAATTGTTGGGAACCATTGGCGGACTGCTGAACAAAGAAAAACGATCCAGTCGTCATCAATCCGGTTGCGAGGGCGGTTGCATAGCGGGTCAGTTTTCTCACTATTTTCCCCATCGTTTTCACCTCCTACTGCTTCGTCTATTGCTTGAAATTGAATTAAAGAAGAGCTTATCAGTACCCATCCAAATCTAACTAAATCTAACCAAAGTCACAGAAAAGATTCGAGAATGAATTAACTATAGATTTTGGCTCTTCTACTCGCTGTGTAGTGGCGCACTGCCACACAACATCAAAAATTACAGGCATCATCTTGGATTTGTTTCATACCCAGTCAAGGAGTGCTAGATTCTTATGGATTTGTCGAGTACACCTACCTTTGTTTAGTCCCTACAGAATTAGTAAATCACAAAACTCTTCAGTCGCAAGAAAAGCATCGAAAAAGTAGTAATTCTCATTTTGGGAAACTGCGCGCCCTATAGTCGCTCACCTGTATCGGCTTAAGGGAGCAAATTCAGGGGGCAAAAAGGTTGCCTCAGGCGACCTTTTTGCCCCTTAATTTCCATAATGAGAATTGCTGGCGAAAAAAAGGAGTAGAGTCAGGCTATCCAAACATTAAAGCACAGCCATATCTCCATATCATGACTCCCTGCTTGTAACTGTTCCTGGAACTCATATAGAGCTTAGTACTCAACGAAGTTAAAGGATTTCAGCCTCTATCTTAAGCAGCATCTAAGCATCAAATGGCTGAAACGGCTAATCTCCGTCAGATGCCAAAAACAGTTACCCCTGCTTATGGTTTTACTAATTTCCTCTTGGTGCTTGTTAAAGCTAATTAGAAGTGATAACATCCGTGCAAAATCTGAGACAAAATAGCTTACATAAAGTTAAGTAGCTTAGAGTTAAGTGGCTTACATAAATTAAGTATGAGTTAAGTGTAGGTTAAGTCTCGCCATCCTTTTTTAAGGGTTACAGCCCGTTAAAGTTGTGTGTCATCGTGCCAAATGTGAAGGAGTGTAAACTTGACGTTTCTCCATTTCATTTTGTCGGGTGTTTTGTTGCTCATTTTGGTTGGATTGATTACGCCAGTGAGCTTGGCACAAATTTCCTTAGCTTCGAGCGCTACTCCCCTTCAACCAGGCCGTGTATTGCTTCAAAATGTGCAAATTTATTGCCAACCCAGATTAAAACATCCTCGTCATTATGAGAGACGGCAAAATTTGCAAAAATCTGATCATTTAAGGTTTGCCATGGTGTTCTCTATCACTTGGATAGAGAACGCCATAGCAAGTTAAGTCTTATTCAATTCTTTACGTGGGTTTTGTACTGTGCTGAAAACACAAATTTCACCTCTGGTTAACAATAGAAGACTATCTCCAAGACAGATGCGATGGCTGGCTTCCATTCCATCAATGATCTCAGTGATGACGGTCTTAATGACATATCCCGCGCAAGCAGCGAAGCAATTTTTGGCGGATAGGAATGAGCCCAAAATACCGAATCGTTCTGCCTGGGTAGAGTCCTCTGTGATGCCAGAAGTTGAGCGCCTTGTCACGCTTGAACAGGCAGACCCACAGCCTATGGAAACGGCGCTAGAAGCTTCCCTCGATAGCATTGCGCAGGCCACGTCTGAACCTGCTGATACCCCAGTTGACCGTCCCATCGAATCCCAGGATGGAGGGGAGGGCGATCGCTGGCAATTTTCCGTTGAACCCTACTTTTTCATTCCACTTGATATAGACGCGGATATAACGGTTTTAGGACGTACCGCTTCTATTAATGCCGGACTGAGTGACGTTTTCGACTTAGAAGGGGCATTTGATGCGGGCATCCGGCTCGAAGCCCGCAAACGGCGATTTGGCATTATGTTGGATGGCTTCTACCTAATAGCCAGGGACAGTGGAACATTACGAGTCACGTTTCCGGAGGGAAGTTTGCTCCGTTTTGGGATTCCCTTTGCGGTTCCAGCAGAGGCAGATGCCAGTGCCTCCCTCCGGCAGGGTACGATTGATTTATCAATTTTTTATCGAGTGTTGAACACATCACTGCGTAACACTGAAACCGCCAGCAATTTTTATCCGCGCTTGTCGCTTGACCCCATTCTAGGCATTCGCACCAACATCTTGCGACAAGAGGTAGAAGTTGATGAAATTCGGATTGGCCCACAAACTATTGACCTTGATCGGGAGTTCGACTTCTCGCGTACCACCGTCGAACCCTTACTCGGGGCGCGGCTACAACTTGCGCTTTCAGAGCGCTGGAGCTTTGAGGCGCGGGGGGACGTATCGGGGTTTAATCTAAATGCTGAACGGGATACGACCTGGAATCTGCTGGCAGGAACGCAGTATAACTTTTCTTCCTCGGCCGGACTTCAACTTGCCTATGGCTTTAGTGGATTTACGTTTGAGGATGGTGAAGGAGTCAGACGCGCCGAAGTTGATTTAGAACAACATGGGCTGTGGTTGAATTTTTTGTTTCGGTTTTGAAGAGCAATTGGGTGATGTTCTAGTCGTGTGGATCTGAGGCAAAATCTTTCTAAATCTACCCACCCTCGCGCCTGTAACTTCAGAACCAGTTCTATATCCTACTTGCGGCAGATCCAATGCAGCTCTAATGAGATCCAACATGGACGATCAGCACGCAAAACGACCTGTTTGTCAACGTCTGAACAGTTATGGCAGCAATTCTCAATTTGGCAAGAAGCTGTTCAAGCCCCAGGAATAGCGATATTGTAATGACATCTGAGCAACCCAAGAGAGCTAGAACTGGTGAAAGAACGGGGTTTATTTGACACGCTAGTGGGGTCATTTCGCCAACGGTTGTCGTCGCTACCGGACAAACGTACAGGCAAAAATACCCGATACGGGATGGAGGATGCCGCTTTAAGCGCATTTAGCGTGTTTTTCACCCAAACGTCGTCTTTTCTGGCCTATCAGTGCAAGATGGCAGACAGTAAGGGAAAAAATAACGCCCAAAGCCTGTTCGGGGTTCATCAGATTCCGAGCGACAACCAGATTCGGAACTTGCTGGATGGAGTTGCTCCAGAGCAGGTGTTTCCGATGTTCGAGGAAATCCTGCAGGTGTTGGAGGAGCAGGGCCAGTTGGACGTGTTCCGCTCGGTGGCCGACACACTGTTGGTGGCGATGGATGGTACGGAATACTTCAGTTCCACCCAAATTTGCTGTCCGCAGTGCTCGACGCGCACCTTGAGGTCTGGGAACACCCATTACTTCCATAGCGTGGTCACTCCCGTCATGATCTGTCCTGGGCAGACCCAGGTGATTCCGTTAGTGTCTGAGTTTGTCCGACCGCAAGATGGCCATCACAAACAAGACTGTGAGAACGCTGCGGCCAAACGGTGGTTGAGCCAGCATGGGGAGCGTCTCAGTCAATTGAAGGTGACCGTGTTAGGCGATGACCTCTATTGTCACCAACCCCTCTGTCAGCAGTTGTTAGACCACCAGTTGAACTTCATCCTGGTCTGTCGTCCGGACTCGCACCCCACGCTCTATGAGCACCTGGAGGGGATTGACCTGCCCACGGTCATCGTCAACCGGTGGACGGGCAAGGTTGAAGAAACCTGGACCTATCGTTACCTCAATGATGTGCCTCTCAAGGATGGGGCGGAGGCACTGCGGGTGAACTGGTGTGAGGTCACCGTGAGCCGTCCTGACGGTCGGGTGACTTACCACAACGCCTTCGTCACCCGCTATAGCGTTACCGATGACACTGTGGCCGAGATTGTTCAGGCCGGGCGAACCCGGTGGAAGGTTGAAAACGAAAATAACAACACCCTCAAGACGAAGGGCTACAACCTGGAACACAATTTCGGTCATGGCCAACAGCATCTCGCCTCCTTGCTTGCCACCCTCAACATCTTGTCCTTCCTCTTCCATACCGTGCTGGACTTGCTCGACCAGAAGTACAGACAGTTACGGGCGCATCTGCCCACCCGCAAGACCTTCTTTGAGGATTTACGCGCCTTAACCCGGTACATGTATTTCGACAGTTGGGAGCATCTGCTCACCTTCATGCTCCAGGGACTTGAGTTAGAGATCCCCCCCAATAGCAGTTGAATTTTTAAAATGAGAATTGCTGCCTATCCGAAAACCTCTAACAGAGTTTTTGGATAGCTTCTATAGCCCTACGGGCTTAGGTTCAAGAGTGTATCCCTCACGACTTGGCAAGTTTCACACAAAGATAGGGGTTTGGCGCGCGCGGAGCGCGCGCCAAACCCCTATCTTTGTGTTGTGAATTTGAGAACTTTGCCAAGTCGTGTGATTTCTGAAAAATTGTTCTGAAGGTGGGGACGGGCTGAGCCTGTCCCCGTTTTTTTAGAGTCGGCTAAGCTCCGTTTGAGCCTCCATCGCGTTCATACCTGCACGAATTGCCGGGTGATAGAGCATTTTGATCACTGCAATATCTGTATCTGTATATTCAGTGGTAGACGTCCATCCCTGATAGAAAATGCTGTCGGCGTCTTCCCAGGAATCTTTAAGGATGCCAAGGGATTGCGTAATCTCCTCGCGAATGACGTGATCTCGCTGCTCCTCGGTTAAATAATTGGACGCAACGAGTACCCTTGCCCGGTTGATGCGGTATTGGCTCCACCATGTCCAGACGTGGCCTACTTGCCCTCCACGGGCATTACGGTTGTAGGTCTGAAAGTTTTCTGCCTGGACATAGTAAAACTCCAGGTTTGGGTCGTCACAGCCATCTTCTACGGTCGCTACTTCAATCGGCTCCCAATCTTCAAAGGAGTTAAGAGCAGCATCGAGGCCATCCATGCTTTCTGCCAGGTCGTCCGCTAGTTCCTGAAGGGAGTCGTTGATATCATCAATGACAGTATCAACTGTTGCCCTGACCGCTCGCTCAGCGCTTTGTGATATATCTTCGGCTTCAGGAAAATGAAGCTGAATACAAATATCTTCTTCCCAGCGGCGTACCGTCGAGGAAGAGCCTCCATATTCACTGCCCAGGGCAACCTCAAGGAAGTAATCAATCTCAGGATTGCTGAACAGGCGATTAGCTCCCGTTCCTCCCTCATTTTCAGGAGGAGTGGAATCTTCGCGGGGGGGACGTTGGAGAGATTCCCTTTCACGGCTGGGTGACTCATCTGGAACCTGGCTAACAACACAGTTTTCCAGTGCTCTGACAAAGTCACCCCGAATCCAACCTTCAGCATTGGGGGGATTCTCAAAGCGAACTTTGTACCACATATACCCATCAGATGCGTTAGCGGTGTCCAAAATGGTGAGGCGATCGCCCGCTAGCCCGTAGCCTAATTGTCTTGCCGATGTTGAGGGTGCCGAACGAAGATTAATACGTGATGAGGGATCGTTTGCGGTCAACATGGCCGAGCATCCGATGAAGCCTTGAGCAATTTGTAATGACTGAGTAAGCGTCGCACTCTCTTGAAGATTTTCAATAGCTGAATTTTGCCCAGGGAAAAGGCCAGGTAAGTTTCCCTGCAAGACCACTGTGGCAGATAGAACTGTTGCTGTAAAAACTCCGATACCCACAATTAGCTCCCCTTTGTACGTTCTAAGGTTAATGAGAGATTGTTTGGCTGGAGTTTGTCGTCTTTTCTTCTTCAAAGAACTAATGCTTACAACTCACCCTGAGGCAAATTCTTAGACTATCACAATCACGTTTGCGATAGTATATTTGTATGCAGACAGAGATCTAAGGCATCGCAGACAAAGATCTAAATCAAAAAAACAGCGATTACTCCAGCCGATTGTATGAGCGATCGCCACATTCACTGGGCGACTACTTCCAACCAGTACCCACATCCTCTACGCGCTTAAAGCGATTTCAGGACTGGGCTCATCCACTCCTGTGATCGTC
>CAYXJG010000059.1:4339-11034 GCA_964465285.1 uncultured bacterium | reverse complement strand
CTCCTGTGATCGTCCGACCACAAGACATTCTTCCCAAATATTCCGGATGAACCTCGATCCCTTAACACAACGGAAACATCAGCCTCATTTCTTACCTTCTATTCGGATGGCATCACCTTCGTATCGCCAGAAAATATCGTGACGGTTGCAGTAACTGACCCAATAGATTTTGTCTGGCGAGTGGGTGCGCTTCCGCCCCACCCGCGGCGGGCGAGTGGATTTGCCCTGGTGGAGTAGAAAAACCCTTTACGGCACAACAGGGAATGCTTTCACCGCGTTAATACGCCGATCGGACCTGCTAAAGCAATTGGTTGAAACTCCTCTAGATATAGATGTCCGTGAGCTTACTTAGAGTACACGCCCTGCATCTGGGAACGATGAATACATCTGTGCTTTGAATCCCGTCAGGCTGCATTTAGCAAAACTTAACATTGCATTGTGACGGATTTTCGGCACGCCTTTGATCATCCAAAACGTGAGTCTCATGGACGCCAATTTGTCATCTACCCCACTTAATTCTTTTCGCGTTTCTCCCCTAGAAATTGATCCGGCTGCTGATGATGTATCTCGCTTTTTACAAACTACAGAGGTATTGCGTGGCGGTAGCGGGGGCGATCGCCTCAAGGGGAGCGACAGCAATGACCGCATGATCGGCAGTGACGGCAACGACGTGCTGATTGGACGCGATGGCAACGACAAACTGAAAGGCAATGATGGCAAAGACAGATTAAAAGGCGGCAATGGGGATGACCGCTTACTCGGCGGCAGTGGCAAGGACAAGCTGAAGGGCGGCAATGGCAAGGACAAGCTGAAGGGCGGCAATGGCAAGGACAAGCTGAAAGGCGGCAATGGCAAGGACAAGCTGAAGGGAAATAGCGGCAGCGATGTGCTGGTGGGACAGGCCGATAACGATAAGCTCATTGGCGGCACGAATAATGACAAGCTGAAAGGGGGATCCGGCAACGACAAGCTGAAAGGCAAAGATGATGATGACTTGCTGAAAGGGCAGAGCGGAAGCGATCGCCTGTTTGGGAATGACGGGAATGACCGGCTCGAAGGCGGTACAGAAGATGACATCCTGGACGGAGGCGTTGGCGATGACCGCTTGGAAGGGGGTGCTGGGAGCGATCGCCTCACCGGAGGGTCTGGCTCAGATGTCTTCGTGCTGGCGGCAGGGGAAGGCGACGATATCATCCTCGATTTTGAGTCGGGCGTTGACGCCATTGGCTTAGCAGGCAGTTTAACCGTTGAGAATCTGGCGTTTTCTTCCGCAGGCAACGATACCCTCATCAGTATTGCTGCGACAGGGGAAGTGCTGGCAACTCTAGTCGGCATTCAATCAGGCCAAATTAATCCAGTTACTGCTAATGACACCATCACCCTGCGGGAAGGGAGTACTGCGACAGTGTTAGACGGCGGGGATAGCAGCGTCCTTGATAACGACCAGGCGACGGCAGCGCAAGATACCATTACCTTTGTAAAGGGTGCAAACTATGGCACCATTGTTGGGGAAATCGGCTCCTTTCGCGCCCAAAGCACTCTATCGGTGAATCCCACCATCATTGGCCCCCGCTACGGTAGCCTTACCCTCAATTCAGACGGCACCTTTTTGTATCAAAGCTTCGGCGACGAAGTTACCAGCGACCAATTCACCTATGAAGCCATTAGTCAGGATGGATTGACGGCAGCGGCAGTGGTCACCATCGGCATTACTCCGGTCAACGACATTCCAGCACTCACAACCAATACAGGGGCAATGGTGCTGGCAGGCGAGTCGATAGCCCTCACAGAAGCTATGCTGTCGGCCACCGATCCTGACGGCTCAGCCGAAACCAGTCAGTACATTGTCATGGCATCACCACACCAGGGCCAGCTTGAGCGCACGACGGATCCGGGTGTCCCTATCACCTCATTCACCCAGGCAGAAGTGAACAAGGGCCTCATCACCTATACCCACGGTGGGGGACAGTTGACCAATGATCGCATTCAGTTTGTGCTGTCAGACGGTACGGGGCAAAGCAGTCTCCAGCAGTTCAGCATCCTCATTGACATAGCTAGTCAGTTGCCCACGGTAGATTTGGATGCAGACGACAGCAGCGGCGTCCCCGACGAAAACACCCAAACCACCTTTGCCGAGGGGAATGGAGCCGTGGCGATCGCCACGGATATCAGCATTACCGACACCGACAGCGCTGATCTGGTGAGCGTCACTATTACCCTGACAAATCGCCCTGACGGAGCCGCCGAGAGTCTATTGGTGAATGGCACGCTGCCAGTTGGCATTACCGTGAGCGATCCTTATGACGATACAGATGGCCAATTAGTGCTGTCAGGCACGGCATCAACGGCAGATTACGAAACGGCGATCGCCCAGATCCAATATCTCAACACCAGCCAAAACCCGACGACGGGCGATCGCACCATCACCGTCTTGGCAAATGACGGAGAAAAAGATGGCAACACGGCTACCTCAACGGTTAATGTCACCGCCACCAACGATGCCCCAACGTTAGATGTCAATACAGGTATCACGGTGCTTGAAGGGGGTTCAGCGGCTATGGACCTCAGCAATTTGAGCGCCAGTGACCCGGATGATGATGCATCAGGGCTGACCTACACCCTCACCAGTGCGCCCAGTAGCGGACAGCTCGAGTTAACAAGCAATCCTGGCTCTGCCATCACTAGCTTTACGCAGGCTGATGCAGGCAATGTAGTCTATGTCCACAATGGCAGCGAAACAGCCAGTGATAGCATTGGCTTTTCCCTGGCAGATGGCGGCGAAGATGGGGTTGCCCCAATTTTGGGAACCCTTGCGGTGACGATTACCCCCCAAAATGACAGTCCGGCGATCGCCGCCAATACGGGCGCAACTGTGGCGGAAAACGGCACGGTCACGATCACCACGATGAACCTGACGAAGGATGACCCCGATGATGCAGGTAGTGAGCTGATTTATACCATTACAACCGCGCCCGCAGACGGATACCTGCAACTCAGCACCAATCCGGGGAGTGCCATTGCATCCTTTACCCAGGCAAACCTGGAGAGCAATGAGGTGCAGTATGTCCACTCAGGTGGTGAAAATGCCACTGACAGCTTTGATTTCTCCCTGGCAGATGGCGGCGAAGATGGGGCAGTTCCAGCGGCGGGCACCTTTACCATTACAGTAACGCCTGAGAATGATGCGCCTGTCCTCGACAACAGCGGCAATCTGGCGCTGAGTGGGGTGCTACAAAATACCACTGACCCCGCAGGCGATACAGTTGCTGACGTGCTGGCCAGCGGCGGCGGTGCCCCGATCACTGACGACGATGCAGGAGCCGTGGACGGCATTGCGGTAACCGGAGTGGATGATACGAATGGCATCTGGGAATATTCTACTGATGGCGGCAGCAGTTGGACGGCCTTCGGTGCTGTGGCTGATAGTAATGCGGTGTTGTTGTCCGCGACTGCCAATGACCGAGTGCGATTGGTCCCCACTATGGGATTTGAGGGAGCGATCGCCAATGGCATCACCTTCCGGGCATGGGATACCACCAGTGGCGGGGTTTCTGGCACCACCGGGGCAGATGCTTCGACTACCGGAGGCACCACCGCATTCAGCACCACCACAGAAACTGCTAGCGTCACGGTCAGTCCACTCAATGATGCACCGTCCATTTTGGGCATGGACAACGCTCCCACCTATGTAGAGGGAAGTCCCCCCATCTTCATCGATAGCAACGCGACCGTCGCCGATCCCGAACTGGATGCGCTCAATGGCGGCAACGGCAATTACAGCGGTGCTACTCTGACGGTTCTCAGTACCACAGGCACTCCCGACCCCGACGACATCTTTAGCTTTGCGCCGATGGCGACAGTCGTAGATGCCGGAACAGTCCTAACGGTGGGAGGAAATGCGATCGCCACCTACACCAACACGGGCGGTGTTCTCACCATCACCTTCACCGATGCGAATGGCACAACTCCGACGAAGGCCCTAGTGGATGAAGTACTCCAGGCGATTCAGTATGCCAACAGCAACGACAACCCACCCTTCAGTACGGATATTGAGATCACCATTAACGATGGCAACACGGGCAGTCAGGGGTTTGGGGGAGCCGGAGAAGGGTCGGCTAACGTCATCATTAACCTGTCAGAGAGCAATGATGCTCCTGCCCTCGATAATGCAGGCACCATGACCTTGCCTGGTGTGAGTGAGAACGCCCCCAACCCTGCCGGGGAAACGGTAGCAAATATTCTCGCTACCTCAAGCGTCCCCGATCCTATTACGGATGCTGACGTTGGGGCCAGCGAGGGGATTGCGGTCACTGCCGTCGATGACACCAACGGCACCTGGGAATTTTCTACGGATAATGGTGTTAACTGGACAGCCTTTGGGGCGGTTTCAGACGCGAGTGCGATTGTCCTGGATACCACTGCTGAAATCCGCTTTGTGCCCAATGGGACCTTCACAGGAGCGATTACCGATGGCTTGACGTTCCGTGCCTGGGATCGCACCGATGGGTCAGCATCGGGTGATGTCGGGGTTGATGCATCTAGCAATGGTGGAACCACCGCCTTCAGCAGCGCCACGGAAACCGTTAGCCTGAGTGTCCTCCCAGAAAATGATGCGCCCAGTTTTTCTGGCCTGACGGATACAACGTTCACGGAAGATGGAGGGGCGATCGCCCTCGATATTGACGCGACCGTGAGCGATCCAGAACTGGATGCCTTCAATAGCGGCAACGGTAACTATAGCGGTGCCGTCCTCACAGTCGAGCGCAGTGGCAGTGCAAATAGCGACGACAGCTTCAGCTTCGCCACCATGACCAACGTGACGGTCAGCGGCACCGATCTGCTGAATAACGGACAGGCGATCGCCACCGCCAGCAACACAGGCGGTACACTCGCCATTACCTTCACCGATGCCAACACAGAAATCCCGACTACAGCGTTGGTGAATGAGATCCTCAACGCCATTCAGTACAGCAACAGCAATGACAATC
Source organism: uncultured bacterium (assembly GCA_964465285.1). Classification (GTDB taxonomy): domain Bacteria; phylum Cyanobacteriota; class Cyanobacteriia; order CAKZMO01; family CAKZMO01; genus JBCCWF01. The sequence continues at coordinate 6,046 of CAYXJG010000059.1, read as the reverse complement.
CCCCTGCTGATGTCACCCTCGACTTAACCTTTAACGATGGCAACACGACGGATAGCCAGGGTAGTGGCGGTGCCCTATCAGAAACGGGATCGATCACCGTTACGATTACGCCGACCAATGACGCCCCTGTCCTTGCCAGTACCGCATCAGGTTCCCTTGACTATACCGAGGGCGACGCTGCCACTGCCGTCAGTCCGTCTGGGCTAGGCATTACCGACCCTGATGATACGAATATTGACATGGCTGTTGTCCAAATTACGGGGAACTTCCTGGCTGGAGAAGATATCTTATCTGTGATCGGCACCTTGCCGGGTGGCATCGCTGCGGGAGCATTCAACGGCACCGATGGTAGCCTTACCCTGACCAACGCGGCTTCACGTGCAGACTATACCGCTGCCTTACAACAGATTGCCTACGCCAACACTAGCGGCAACCCCAACAACAGCCCGCGCACGGTCAGTTTCACTATCAATGATGGAGAGGCCGACAGCGACACAGTGACTCGCGAGATCATTGTTAATCAGGTGAATGATGCGCCGAGCCTGGATGCAAGCAGCACGATGACCCTGATGGCGATCGCCGAAGACACCCTGAACCCAACCGGAGACTTAGTATCCGCCATTATCGCCAGTGCCGGGGGCGATCGCATTACCGACCCCGATACGGGGGCAGTCGAAGGCATTGCGGTCACCGCTGTCGATAACACCAACGGCAACTGGGAATTCTCCATTGATGGCGGCAGCAGTTGGTTTGAATTCACCGGAATTTCTGCTACGGAAGCCCTGGTCTTGAGAGAGAGTGATCGAGTCCGTTTCACTCCTGATCAGGACTTCCACGGCACCGTCACCGATGGCATCACCTTCCATGCGTGGGATACCACCCAGGGCGCTCCAGGAAACCTGGTCGCTCCCACTCCGGGCGGCGACTCCACTGCCTTCAGCACCAACACCGAAACCGCAAACATCACGGTGAATGCGGTAAATGATGCGCCCACCCTCGACCTTGATAGTAACAATACCGCTGATACAAATTACTCCACGAGTTTCACTGAAGGGGATAGTGCTGTGGCGATCGCCAGCAGCAATACCCTCATCGGCGATGTCGATGATGTCAACCTGGAATCCGCTACGGTGACATTAACCAATGCCGAAGTGGGTGACCAACTGCGAGTTGGCGGTACAGCCGTCACGGCTGGTTCCAGCGATAATGCTACCAGTGTGGGAAGTATTACCTTCGATGTTTCAGTTGATGGAACCATTCTTACCTTCAATGGCAGTACCGCGATCGCCGACTACGAAACGGTGCTGAAACAGATTACCTTTGAGAACGCTTCTCAGAATCCAGTGGCGGGCGATCGCACTATCTCCATTACGGTCAATGATGGCGATGTTAACGGCAATACCGCTACCAGCACCATCACCGTCGTTCCGGTGAATGATGCGTCGATTCTTGACCTCAATAGTGTGGCGAGTGAGGCAGATACTGACCGCAACTACAGCACGAGCTTCACCGAAGACGGCAGTGCGGTAGCGATTCTGGATACAGATGCAGGCATCAGCGATGTGGATGACACCGACCTCGCCTCAGCGACGGTCAGCCTGACAAATATCGAAACCGCTGACCGTTTCCTCTTCGACGGCACCGCCGTTACTAGCAACACAACTAACAATGCCACAGGCATCACCGGACTCACCTTCGATGTTTCTG
>CAYXJG010000059.1:0-4239 GCA_964465285.1 uncultured bacterium | reverse complement strand
ACGAAACAGTGCTAAACCAGATTACCTTTGAGAACACGTCTCAGAATCCAGTGGCAGGCGATCGCACCATCGAAATCACCGTCAATGATGGCGACATCGACAGCAACACCGCCACCAGCACCATCACCGTAAACGCCGTGAATGATGTCCCCACCCTTGACCTTGATGGCAGCGAAGCCGGGGACGCCTTCAGCACAATCTTCATAGAAAACAGCAGTGCAGTTGCTATTGCTGACACCGATTCTCTCATCGGCGATGTTGATGATAACAACATGGCGGCAGCAACCATTACCCTTACCAACGCTGAGGTCAGTGACCAGCTACGGGTCGATGGCACAGTCGTCACGGGTGGAACAACAGGCAATGCTACGGGCGTGTCGGGCGTCACATTTGATGTCTCTGCCGATGGCACCGTCCTGACCTTCAGCGGCAGCGCCACGATGGCAGACTATGAAACAGTGCTAGAATCCATCAGCTTCGAGAACACCTCTGAAAATCCGGTGGCGGGCGATCGCACCATCGAACTTACCGTCAATGATGGAGCCTTGGATAGCAACACTGCCACCAGCACCATCACCGTCACTCCGGTAAATGATGCGTCGATTCTTGACCTCAATAGTGTTGCGAGTGCGGTGGATACTGACCGCAATTTCAGCACCAGTTTTACTGAAAATGGCAGCGCAGTAGCAATTCTGGATACCAATGCAGGCATCCTCGATTTCGATGACACCGACCTAGAGTCAGCAACAGTCAGCCTGACGGATATTGAAACTGATGACCGTTTCCTCTTCAACGGCACCGCTGTCACCAGCAATACAAGCGCCAATGCTACGGGAGTGACAGGACTGACCTTCGATGTTTCTGCCGATGGCGCAACGCTGACCTTCAATGGCAGTGCCGCCATGACAGACTATGAAACGGTGCTGGAATCCATTAGCTTTGAGAACACCTCTGAAAACCCGGTGGCGGGCGATCGCACCATCGAACTTACCGTCAATGATGGCGACGTTAACAGCAACACCGCCACCAGCACCATCACCGTCGTTCCAGTCAATGATGCACCAGTTCTTACCTCATCGGCAACGATGGCCCTTGATGACGTGCAGTACGACGACACCATTACTCCACCGAGTAAGACTGTTGCCGACATCATTGCGACCTCCAGCGTGGGTGACCCGATCACTGACGCTGATGGAGACCCAGAAGGCATTGCAGTTGTTAGCGTAGACGACACCAACGGCACCTGGCAGTTCTCTACCGACAGCGGTACAACCTGGACCGATTTCAGTACCGTAGGAATCGTCGCCAGCAATAATGCCGTGGTTCTAGACACGAATGCACAGATTCGATTCTTACCTGATGGTACTGAATCAGCCCAAACTCTAACAATGACCTTCCATGCCTGGGATACGATGTGGGATGCAACAACGGGTGAACTTGCATCGGGTGATGTTGGCGTTGATGCAAGTACAGTAGGTAGTATTTCACCCTTTAGCAACGCGACAGACACAATCAGCGTCAATGTAGTTGTTCAAGCACCACCTGTGCCGTCTGCAGATAGCTACTTTGTTGAAGTCAACGAAGATCTCATCCGCAATACGTCTGACCTGGATGACTTGCTCGACAATGATGATTTGGGCAGTCCTGACGCAGGGGCGATCGCCAACTTTGGTGGAGGAGATTTAGGCGGAACAGTCACTGACAATGCTGCTACAGACTCCGTTAATCTCGCAGGGGGAACCCTTCAGGTCAATGATGATGGCAGCTTTAGCCTGACCAATCCAACGGTCATAGGCGATTACACCTTTGATTATCAAATCGAAAATTCTCAAGGCAGTGATGTAGGCACCGTTACTATCCAGGTGCGACAAACGCCAGTTGCCGTCGATGACATCGTTGCATCAACGAGTAGCCCCGGAGACACCTACCACACAGATCTCGATACCATTCTCAATGTTCCCGATGGGACAACTGATCTCCTGGCAAACGACACGATTGGCTTCCCCATAGCATCGCTAACGCTCTTTGGTGCAAGCACAGCGGATACAACCGTGGGCATTCTAGGGGCAACAGAGAATGGTGGCGAGTTAACCGTCAGGAATGATGGAAGCTTTGATTACACTCCGCCCAGCGCAACATTTACAGGTGAAGATACTTTTGTCTACCAGATTGACAACAGCATCGCCCCTGCAAGTACAGCGACCGTGACGTTGGCAGTGGGCGATCGCCCCGTCGCCACAACCGACAGCTACGAATTCATCGGCAATATGACCATCACCGTCGATGCCGATGGCAGCGCCGACCCCGATAGTGACGGACTATTTAACAGTGGTGTTCTCGCAAATGATGCAGGTGACCAAATATCACTCGTTGGATTTGGCAGTACTCTGCTAGATGCCGATGGCACTGAAGCTAACGGTTCTAACACCATCCTGACATCAGAGGGGAACACAGTTCTGCTTAGAGAGGATGGCAGTTTTGACTTTACGCCAGTTACAGGCTTCACCGGGTCAGATACATTCTACTATGCCATTGAAAACGGATTTGGCACCGTCACTGGACAGGTTGACATCACCGTAGACGACATTGTCTGGTTTATCGACGAAAACTACGATAATTCTGTTTTGCCCAGCGACGGATCACAAGACGCACCGTTCACCACCCTTGCAGACTTTGCATCCATCAATGATGGAAGCGGTGCCGCCAAGACGAATGACATTATTTACCTCAAATTGGGGAACTACACGGGTGGCATCACCCTCCAGGATGGGCAAACCCTAATCGGCGGCGGTGCGACAGGCAACTTTGCAGCCCTGGCGGGCATCACAGCACCCGTAGACAACTACACTTTTCCCTCTACTGGCGAATTTAACGAACCGACGATTACAAACTCTAGTGGAAACGGCATCACAGTAGGTGCCAACAATGCTGTGTACGGTGTCATTATTGGCGATACCGTCGGCGGCGCAGGTATTTCAGGAACTGACTTTGGAACCCTGACCATTGATGATGTCGATATCGGAGACTTCCATAGTCCAAGAGATGGACGCATCCTCGACCTCACCAACGGGACCCTAAACGCCACCTTTGGCGAAATGGCCAGCACAGACAGCAGCGGTGGTGCAGGCATTTACCTGGCAGATTTGCAAGGTGGTTCGACTTTGAACTCCAATGGCGAGGGCATTCGAATTGACGATGCTACCACAAATGGCATTTTCATTAGTGCTGCTTCTGGGGCCAATCTCTCGATAGACATGCCAGCGAGTAACGAAGGGATCTATGTCACGAATGCCGCCCAAGAGAGTATTCGCATTGAGCAAACTGGGGCAGGCTCAACCATCGATTTCGGAGATGTTCGCGTTGAAGATCGCAATACAACAGGTATCTCTATCGCCAACGCTGACGGCACCATTACCTTTAGCAACGCTGATATTGAAAATCCCAATAGCGTCGGCGGATACGGTATCCGAGTGGACAATTCTGATGCTGCGGTTATATTTGAGGATGTCAGCATCGATGATGCGGCTGAAACAGTTCCCCAAACTGATACGGACAGTGATGGTATCCCCGATAATGATGGAGACGGAGACGCGATTTTCTTGAACGGACACGATGGTGTGTTTGAGTTGAGAAACGGTACGATTCGGGACTTTGAGGGAAATGGTGTTGACATACGAGGGGGAACAGGCAACGTCATGCTTTTGAATGTGTCCTTTGAAGACGGTGGCGCTGGCTATGTCGGGAACCCGATTCAACTGATTAATCCGACAGGAACCATTACCTTCGACTCTGTGATCGTTGACGACCTACCTACTAATGCTTCGGGAATTGTATGGCAGGGCACCGATGGTGCTGCAACTCTGAACATAACCGACAGCGAAATTTACGCCGCCGAGGCTGGAGCAAAGGGTATTGTTTTCACAGCAAATGGCACCTCAAGTCTCACAACAACGATCACAGGAAACATAATTGAAACGACAGATGGCGCTGCTGTGACATTTGAGCAACCTGGTGGTACTTCATCAACCTATGAGCTGCCAGGGTATACAGGAGTCAATAGCGGGAATGCCAGTGCTGATATCACTGCCTACCTGGAATCGTCGAGTCGGTCGAACACGCTCACGACTACTTCGGGCACAAAAGTCGAGGCGTCTGCAATGGCCAATGTCATATAGCGATCCTATTTGATTTCTAAAGGTGGGGGCGGGCTGCGCCCCCCCCCCCCCTTTGAAATATTTT
>CAYXJG010000058.1:5966-18092 GCA_964465285.1 uncultured bacterium | reverse complement strand
GCGCCGCCATTTAACAAATTTGGGCGTGCTTAACCAATTTGCACACCGCTATAAGTTTGTGACCTGGCAAGGTATAGTGTGATGCGCGCCACACTAGCTGGATAACTAAGCTCCTTCCCCTGGCAAACTACTAGACGATGGCTAAGATTCTTTTTGGATCGCAGAGTTCATGCTCCTTATGGCACCAGAGTTAGCGAAAATCCTCCGGATTAAGGAGAACTGGTGAACTGGACTGAAGATGTGTTCCTGTGCCGCCATCAGCCGGGTCAAGAAAAGGCCGTAGATTGATTGCACCTGCTCGGCTTGAGGTGCGCGTTCCTGGGATGGATGGAAGGTTGATGCCTAAGTCACGGCTTATCGTATCCCATACTTGGGCATGGCTATCGCTGGTGAAGGTGCTGACTGCTTCGGTGCTCTGTCCACTGTTCGCCACTGCCAAATTCTCGAATACGCGATCGCGCGTCATTACGGGGTTCTGGCCTTCAGGGACGGTGAACACAATTCGGCATAACGGATCTTGCTCTGTTGTAGCACACACAATATCGTAGCCATTTTCCACACTCGTTCTCAGTTCCAGAAGACCATCGGGGCGATACTCCTCAAGGCGACGGCTAATTTCGACGCAGCGGCGCTCTGCTGACCAGCCGCCCCCCATATCGCCCGGAGCTGCCCACGGATACAGTTGACCAGGTTGGCTTTCTGGTGAATACATCACGGTATATTCGCCATTTTGCAACTGGCAGGTAAAGCGAGTCAGATTTTCAGTGGACGAAGCCTCCGATGCTGTTTCCGATGCTGTTTCCGAACCTGCTTCATCACCTGTGGCACTCTCTGTGCTAGCTGCATCATCTGGCGTTTGTGCCAGGGTGTAAGACGAGATGTGAGCGTCAACAGGTACAGTCGCTTGAGCGATGCGGACGGTGCTCAGTGCTCCGATGCCGCAAGCGATGGCTAATAATCGAATCATGGAGCACCAACGCGCCTGAGAATGATGATAGGAATCGCGGTCGGTGTTAAAAAATCGTTTTATAGTCATATGCCTATATCGTCACGTCTGTGATTGTTATATTCGACTTAAGGTACAACACATTCTTCGCAAGAAATATACTTTAGTGTCTAGGGCGATCGCCTTACACTCGTGACACTTGTAGAAATGACGTAGCTTTTCTTGACTTGCTGCCGTACATCATGCTAACTGCGCTATCATTAGCCAAGTTTATGGAAATTTAATCATTACTCTTGAAGTTTTATAACGAAAAAGTGTGTTCCTTGCTACGATTTTTACAGGGAGAAAAGTTTTGTAGACCGCATGGCGTACAAAGGCGCTGTCGCACAAAGGCGCTGTCGCATTGAGACCGCGCAGCCGAATTTCTTCCAAGACTGAGAATGCAACGTTGATCACTTTTTGAGCTAGCCGAATTCAGCTAGCTTTTTTTTTTGAAAATTTTTTATCGCTTCGCATCGTTGCTTCAAAATTCGCGCCGTGAGAAAATCACCGTGGCGATCGCCAGCAGTAGAACAGTGTAGGCAATGCCGTAAAGTGCATGAGTCATCATTTCCAGGGGCGAGGGAAACAACTCCGCACCGTATACCGCCTCATTTCTGAGGTTCAGCCGTGATAAGTCAGGCAACACGAGATACGCAATCTCAGTCATACGTTCAACAGTTGCATCTTCGGCTAATCGCCCGAACGTTACCAGATCGCGGCTAAAATGACCCATTAGATAGACAGCAAAGGTTAGCACTGTTGCCAAAATTGAGCTAGTAAATACCCCAAAAAGCAGCGCGACAGCCGTGATCAGCGATAGTTCTAAAAACTGGTAGAACACAGCGATCAAGATGCTGCCCATAGGGTAAGACACCGCGTTAATGGCAAGCACGATGAAATAGATGATCGTCATGGCAACAACCAGCACTGCCAGCACAGCCGATAAGCCTAAATGTTTTCCTACAATAAACTCTGGGATGCTGACGGGCTTCGCGATTAATACAAAAACGGTGCGCTTCTCAATTTCTTTGTTGACTAGCCCTGTACCGATGAACACGGCTGTCACTAAACCTGCTAGACCAATGGCGGCAAGACCTACGTCTAGCAAGATCTTGTCCTGGGTGTTGGCGGCTACCTGTGGCAGCAAGTAGCCAATTGCAAAGAGGGCGATCGCAAAAAAGCCAATTAAGTAGAGAACGCGATCGCGAATCACCTCACGAAAAACATTAGTTGCAATCGTCCATATCCGCTGGATACTCATTTGCTTTAAGCGTTGTGAATAGTGTCAATAATCAAAAGTATATTTGAACTGTTAAGTAGCTTGGCACAATTAAAAACCAGATGTACACCCCTGCGCTGCCCATTGCGCTGGTGGCGCAGGAGCGTACGGGTTGACAACGGTCGCGCTCACCGGACGCAGATAACTTTTGCAACTCAACTAACCCTATTGAACACGACTTGGCAAGCTTCACGAAAAAATAGGGGTTTGGGGCGCGCGCCAAACCCCTATTTTTCATTGTGAATTTGAGCACGTTGCCAAGTCGTGTGAATTGGGGAAATCCTGGGCTGCGTGCAAGCTTTCCCCAATTCAAAGACTAAGTTTATGACCTGGCAAGGTATAGTACCCAGGATGAAAAATGTAAAACTGACGCTATAATAAATCAATTTAATTTATTTCAATTGTTTATCATCTGGACCAGGATTATTGTTATGGATTATCGTGCGATCGCTCAATCTATCCTCCAAAACTTACCAGAGCCTGAGCAACAACCCATTCAGCGATCGCAACAAAGTGACGATGAACGGATTGCTGCCATTGCCTGGACTCGGCTGAAATTGATGCAGGCCGAAAAAGCGTCTGGCGGCATTCGCTACATGGCGTTTATTTAATTCGCGCTCCTGAACAATACACATCAGTGCCTAAACACCGTCTTGACACCCTCATGGTTGAACGAAACCTCTGTGACTCTCGCCAGCAAGCGCAGCGGCTCATTCGCGCAGGTGACGTCAGAGTTGACCAGCGTGTCATTGATAAACCCGGTACAGAGATTAGCAGAGAATCAACCATTCAGGTTAAGGCGCGATCGCCCTTCGTGTCTCGTGGAGGCGAAAAATTAGCAAAAGCTCTCCAGGAATTTCCGCTATCAGTCCAGAAGCGCATCTGCGTGGATGGCGGTATCTCAACTGGGGGGTTTACGGACTGTCTGCTCCAGCATGGGGCCCATAAAGTGTATGGCGTTGATGTTGGATACGGGCAAGTCGCCTGGAGTCTGCGCCAAGATCCGCGAGTGATTTTGAAAGAACGCACGAACCTCCGGTACCTTACACCAGAAGAGCTGTATGGGACTGAACCCCCAGATGCAGATCTGGGGGTTGTGGACGTTTCATTCATTTCGCTAACGAAGGTGCTGCCTGCCCTATGGCGATTGTTAGTGCCGCCCCGCGATGTGATTGCGCTGATCAAACCCCAATTCGAGGTTGGCAAAGACAAGGTCGGTAAAAAAGGGGTCGTGCGAGAGAGTAACGATCACGTAGGGGCGATCGCCCAAGTTATCACAGCATCTCAAAAACTGGGCTGGCATGTCTTGGGTCTCACTTGGTCACCTCTGGTTGGGCCTGCGGGCAATATAGAGTATCTCATCTGGCTCTCAGTCCAAAGCGCAGACACCCTCCCCCATCCCACTGACCATGCGCCTATAGACGTTAATCAAAACGCCCTTATGGCGATCGCTGAGCAAGCGAAGCAAGCCTTAGAGAGGTGAAATTGCTAGTCATGAAAGAGGGGGTTGTTTAAAACTTTATGTCAGTGCAGGCAGAATGACTGCACTGACATAAAGTTTTGAGCGGTTCTGAAAAGAGATGACAAGTTTACGATGCGCTTTGCTATGATGTTAACTCTGAGCATGAGCGGATGTGGCGGAATTGGTAGACGCGCTAGATTTAGGTTCTAGTGTCCTCGTGACGTGAAGGTTCAAGTCCTTTCATCCGCATTTAGATACGGCGATCGCTACACTCCATATCGGCTTGCTAACGCCTGCACTTCATCTTTGATTTTCTCTTTTACTCCTTCGGGGGAAATAACCTCGCACTGTTGCCCGTAGGGTAAAAGTTCTCGGATAAGCCAAAAGGTATTGGAAGCCCTCCTTACAACTTGCCGGGTTTGTGGAGCATCTGGCAGCCATTGATTCACAATATCTTGTGTAGTTTTGCTTTCATAGGCGAACGCCAGCCTGTCATACAGATAAATTTCTACATCCACGGTGTCTAAGTGAGTGCGCCACGTTCCAGGGATGGATGTGACTGCTGCATCTGTAATTCGATCCAGCCGAAGACACCAGTTATGAGCCAACTCTGGTAAGTCCTGATTTTCTGTGGTCTCTTCGCACCAACAGTCGAGGTACTGGCGTTGACCATGAATGGCTATTTCGGCGTAGCGAATGGTGAATTTCAAAATTCGCTCGGTGGCATCTTGATAGGTTAACTGGAAGGGTTGCTGACGTTTGATGTAGCGTTCAACGTCTAAACGCCACGGTGGAACGGGTTGGGCAATAAAACTTTCGAGGTCTTGTCGCAGGGGAATTGTAAGTTCACTGCGTTCTAACAAGAGATGGGCGATCGCCAATGCATCATCAATATGGCCTGCATCGATCAGCGTATTTCGAGCTTGACTCAGGCTGTTGATGCGCTGTTTAGACCAGTTGTGATTGGGGGCAATCTTTAACTGTTTGCGGGCGATCGCCTCGACCAGTTTGGAGATGTTAGGGCGATCGCCCCAGGTCATGCCGTATTCGAAGGCAAGGGTTTCGAGTTCGGCTTTGTCTGCTGCGGAGATGGATAAGGTAACGGACTGACCACGACGACCCATTTGTACGTACACTTTGAACTTGACCACTTTAATTATGCGTGACAGTATGGACGTATTGCAAGCAGTCACGTACACATTAGGTGATGACAAATCTAGATCCAGAGGACTATCAGCATCTGTTATTGGACGTCAAGCAACGGATTCAATCGGCTCAGTATGAGGCGTTGAGGGCAGTCAACCGGGAGCTAATTGTCCTTTATTGGGATATTGGCCATCTGATTGTGACTCGTCAACAGATGGCAGGTTGGGGAAAGTCGGTAGTAGAGCAGTTGGCGACAGACCTGCAGACAGAGTTCCCAGGAATTAAGGGCTTTTCGGCAGCTAATCTGTGGCGAATGCGCCTGTTTTATCAGACCTATGCAGATAACGCAAAACTCGCACCAATGGTGCGAGAAATTGGTTGGACTCACAATTTGGTGATTTTGGAGAAATGTAAAGATGACCTAGAGCGAGAGTTTTATCTGCGCATGACGCGGAAGTTTGGCTGGACAAAGAATGTGCTGATTCATCAAATTGAGAATCAAACTTATCGAAAAACCCTATCAAGCCAAACGAACTTTGATGAAACGTTGCCAGATGCGATTCGGAGTCAAGCAAAACTGGCGGTAAAGGATGAGTATACCTTTGATTTTCTAGAGCTGGCCGATGCCCATACTGAGCGACAACTGGAGCAGGCCATTCTCAGTCGGGTGGAGCCATTTTTGCAAGAAATGGGCGGTATGTTTTGTTTTTTGGGGAGTCAGTACCGTCTAGAAATTGAAGATAAGGAATATTTCATTGATTTGCTGCTGTACCACCGGGGGCTGAAGTGTTTGGTGTGATTCGGTGTCTTGCGAAAGGTAAAAAAGTTTTGAGACTGATGAAGTCTTATGGAGGAATGCGTAGTTGTTCCTCGCTAGTGATCCGATTTGGGAATGTTGAACACAGTCAGGGAATAACGATTATGACAACTTTTGAACGGTTAATGCAGGTTTTAGGTGATGGAAACTGGCACGCGACGGAGGAGCTAGTGCAGGAGGTCAGCCATCGGTTTTCGGCGACGGTGCATGTGGCGAAGCAACGAGGCCATCGCATTGAGAAGCGGAGAGTTGATAAAAATCAGTTTGAGTATCGGTTGTTGATCAATGCCCCAGTAAATTGACACTACTGAAGTAAAGCCATGCCAATCCATAGCATTAAACTTAAACCTGTTTATTCGCGTCCAGCTCCAGAGTTGCCAAAGGGGATAAAGCTGCCAGAAGACTGGTCATCGCTCTCATGGCATCAAGTGGAAACTTTCAAGGCATTAAGTGATCCCAACTTAGACATCATTTTCAACACTGCAATGACAGGAGATGGTAAAAGTCTTGCAGCTTATCTCATGGCCATGACTGGTCTTAACTCAACACTGGCGATGTATCCCACTAATGAACTGGCACGGGATCAAGAGAGACAGGTTCAGGACTATAAGAAAAAGTTTCAGCCTAAATATAATCCGCAGATTTACCGCCTGACAGGAGCAACGTTAGAAAATTTTGTTGAGTCCAATCAATTATCTTCTAAGCAACAGGGAATTATTAATCGAGTCAATAATTCAGAAATCTTGTTGACTAATCCAGATATATTCCACTACATCCATGATTTTCGGTATCTTCGCCGAAATCCTCAAAAACCTGGGAAGGGAGACAATGCTGATAAAGTATTCCGTAAACTAGATGAGGCTTATAAGCTCTTTGTGTTTGACGAGTTTCATATTTTCTCATCACCTCAGATAGCTAGCATATTGAATGCGCTATTGCTAATTAAACATACTTCGACAAAACGAAAGTTTCTATTCCTTTCAGCTACTCCAAGCCCTTTGCTGCGTGGATTTCTCGAACGCTCTGGCTTTTCATACACGGAAATCAACCCAATCAAGCAAGGGGCATATGCTTTCGCTCTTAATGAAGCACCGGGATGGCGTTCAATTAGTCAACCTATCACGCTAAGCTTCCCTGATGACTTGCAGCCAAACTCACAGTCAAGCCATGATTGGATTACTGAAAGTTCAGAATTAATCATCTTGAAATTTTTCCTAGAACACCAAAATAGTAAAGGTGTAATTATTCTCAACTCAATTGCTTCTGTTTACAAGCTTTTAGCTAAGTTAAAGCCTCTATTTTCTCAACATAATTTAAATGTATTGCCAAATACTAGCTTGACTGGTGAGAGTGAACGTCGCAGATCAATCCAGGAAGCTGACTTAGTCATTGGTACTTCAACAATTGATATCGGTGTAGACTTCAAAATTAATTTCCTGATTTTTGAAGCGTCTGATGCAGGCAATTTCATTCAGCGTTTTGGGCGTTTAGGGCGGCATCAGGGATTCCCCGCCTATCAGGCATATGCCCTAGTTCCTAATTTCTTGGTAGCGAGACTCTTTCAGGGAAAAGGAGATGGTTGTTCTCCAGCATTAACGCATGAAGGAGAATATGATCGCATCCAATTTACTGACAAAATTCGGGACTCCTGGTCTTTTGTCAATCAATTTGAGGAGTATCCAAGTCGATGGGGGAGTGTGCAGTCAGTCTGTATGCATATGGAATTACGCCAAAAGCATATGTCTGAGACCTATCCAGATGCTCAACATGGTTATCGCTCTGATGTTGAGAAGGCATTATGTGTAAACCTGAAGCAGAAGTATGGACAGGTTTCTGAGCTACTCAAACAAAAGCAGCAGAAAATTGTGGACGAAGCTCGGAGCTTTCGAGGCAGTAGCCAACTCGATTGTGCTGTGTATGACCTGACAAATTCAGATGAGCCTGAGCATGAACGCTTTAAGGTCTACCACTTGCCTGGACTGCTCAGTAATTTCGTCTTTGAGCTAATGGATAAGAAAGAGTTTTTGCAACAAGCTGAAGATGCAGGTCTGTCAGGAAAGCGATTTGAAAAAGCACTTTGCTATTTGCGGCTTCAAGACTTCCGAGATGTTCGGGAGAACTGGCATTTCTACTATGACAGAGATGATTTTAAGGAAATTAAAGGGCTGAGGCGGGTACAGATTCTTAAGCATCTACAAATCACATTACCACCCAACACCATCAGTGATGCGTTATCAGCGCGGGGCATGGTTTGTTTCATCTCCGATCGCGATCGCGCCTATCTCCGAACCAAGCTGGGCCTGCCGATGCAGTTTCAAGCTTATGGGTTGAGCGATCGCATTGATGATCGCAGCCCGCCTTACACCATCGCCTTTGGACAATCTGCCCTAATGCTAGAAACCCTAGTTCGGCACTGGAAACCAAAGGTCAGCGAAGCAATAATTCTTTGAATGACAGAGGAGAGGAGAGATGCTTCAAATAAAAGAGCAACAGTGTTTCAGTCCCTATAAGGGATTCAGTAGCAAAGGAGATTTTGCAGCACATGCGAGTCCCCCTCATCTCTCCCCAAACAAAAGGATACCTCAGGTGGCCGACATAGCCTAATCCCACTCCAGAATTCCTGACTTAAATATAAGAGCAACAGTAACCCTTGCATTTTTCTTGAGCCTGTGCCAAGATGATTGGCATCATACTCAAGGAGGTTTCCGATGCACATTCAGTTGAGTGATAAAGATATTCAGAAAATGCCATACTCCCTAAAGTCTGAGCTATTGGTTTGGCTGGGACGCAGCAGCTTGCAGTCTGCACGAAGCTTAATCGATATTCCTGCTGATAAGGGCAAACCCAAGCAACTGGCACTAGCTATCAAGGACTCGGATTTCAGGCAAATCTCTAGCTCTGCTGTTGGATCGAGTGAAAGTAATAACGAAAAATTTACTCACGTAAGGTTGAGACAACTATTTGATGCAGGCATTACAGCACCCAGAATGCCTGTTCGCGTCAGGCTGCTCAAGACAAAAGAAAAGCAACTAGGGTACCGTTACGCTACAGCAAGTCTTGAAGTATCTCCGACAGGAACAATTTTTTATCAAGACGAAGAATTTCATAAGCCTAGTCCTCTTGCCAAGAAAGTTAACGGCAGGGGTGTGAATGGTTGGGAATATATCGAAGTCTACAAGAACGGTAATTGGATTTCCCTAGACGAACTACGCAAGATTTGGAGAAAGCATCATGAATGATGAACAGTTGAATCTTTTTGGAAATAGCTCTGAAGACGATTTACCAATTCTAGATTTAGACACTGGTAAAGATGAGGATGAACAACCTGAGTCAAAGGAACTACTAACAACTCAACTATTCAGGCAAGCAATTCGTGAAACAGCGGGTAATGAGGGCGATCAATTACTCGAAAGATTCACATCATATGTATTACCAAACTTAATGCGGCAACTTGTAGGAGCAACTGCGAAGGGTGGTCAATTTGCAGATGATCGGCGGGCTGAAGGCAAAAATGTAGAACGGAGTAAAGAAGATCAATCATTTACCGCTCATTTGCTGAATGGTTTATTTCCAACTTATCGAATCTTCAAGGTTTTGCAGATGCTTGCAAATAACCAGGTCAAACGTTTGTGCGATGACTTGGCAGCAGCAATCTACATAACTGCATACATTCTGCACGACTATGATAAGTTCCCTGACTACTCCATTTGGCTATCTCAAAATGACTCAGAGGACAAATTTTGCGATCGTAACTGGCGTAAGAAACCACCTCACAAATCTGATGCGCCCAATTTGGGTAGAGAATATGTCATTCAAAAAATTCAAGAATTGGGATTGAACCACCTAATTGGTGAAGATTGGCGTTCCTACATTGATGACATTATCTGGATTAGCAATAATGCTGGGGAAAAGCGGGATGCTGATTTGGGATTAAAGAAACGAGGATTAGATAGGTGTCAACTCGATCCAAGAATTCAAGGAATCTTGATTCGCTTAGTCAGGTTTTCTGATCTATTTGCATCAGTGATTAAACATCCTAGCGATGTCCTCTCTAACAATTTAGTGGAGCTTTTAAACGACCTTAGTGATGATCAACTATCTTTTACCTATCATTCGTTATCTGACAATCGAGGAGTACTTACGAATGTTCTGAATAACGCTCTCATAGATATTCACCCAGAAGATTTCTACATACCGCTTCTATACCTTCCTGATGGGGTTGTTTATCTGAAGAAAGCAAATGCGCCAGAGATTAACACCCAAAATATTGCTGATCAGGTAGTTGCCAAGATTAAAAGCCTTTGCGGAAATCGATTAAGAGAACGACAAACTGGGTTTAGCCGGGGTGGGAAGGGCTTTAAATTTGCCGACTATTATTGGCTGTTTTTTGATATTGATTCCCTGATGGAAGTGTCGGTTGATGCCGCATGTCGTCTCATTCCATCAACCAAAGCTTCTTCTGGCTCAAAACGGAGTGCTAGCTTAGCTACTTTTCAAACTGATGGTAAAATTCCTGCATCTCTAGATGTCACATTTGGTGATGACTATAGGATTGATCGACTGGCAGAATTTGGTGATGTGCTATGTCGGCGGATATGGCAAGAATGGTGCGATCGCTTTAGCAATTGGCAAAAGCAGCAACCCAAGAAAGAACGAAAGCAATTACCAGAATTAGATTTAACACAGAAGCTAGCTGAATATTTAGGCTTATCAGATGAGTTAAGCAGCTTACGATCTATCCAAGCGATCAAGAACACAGGTGGTGTACCATTAGATTGGTATTATCTATCGACCAAACATAATCAGAAAAATCAGCAACTTGATGACTTAGCACTCCGCGAAGTAATGGAGTCGATGGTGCATTATGCCATCAGTTTAATTCAGCCCATTATCAAAGAGTATACTTTGCCTGATGGCTGGGAAGACTTGCGAACCTATGTTGAACGTGTTGTTTCCTTCCCTTCTGGTTTCATCAATGTACCTAAAACTGATCCCTTCTTACTTGAACTGAGTCGATACAAAGCAGCTAAAGTTCTGGGTCGAGGTCGAGAAAACGTTTGTGCGATGTCCAGTTCTTCATATACTGTGACTGAGCAAATGGAATCTGCTTCTCTTTTTGCACCACAGGTTTACAGTAATCGCCAAATTCTTTTTAATACGCAGGCTGCAAAACGAAGAATCTGTAAAATTTGGTCAATTGAGATTATGCTACGGCAGATCTTGATGAATCAAACAAATGCAACAGGAGCCGATTTTGAAGGACGGAAATATCGGTACTTATATCTTTATCCTGCTTACTTCTTCACCCCTGAAACTAATAAGTTCTTGCAAAAAGCCTATGCCTGGATTCGTCGAACTCGATTCGATGCTGATATTCGTAGGCATCTAGTCACAGACAACCAAGAAGCTAAATTTGACATTACTAATTATCAGCAAGTTGATTCGCTTCTGTTACAAGAAGAGTCAGATAAAGACCAAACCTTCAAACTCAACTATCCCAATGAACAACCTCTGACATTCTTCTTTATGGCACTTCCTCCAGGGCGTGACGCTACAGATACAGAGTCTTGGGTTATGCCAGCTTGGCTAGCCTTTGCGTTACCGCTTGTTCTTGATGTAAAAGTGGTTGCTTCTGAATCTCCAGTTCCACCGTTTATTAGTGGTGCAGATTTTGAGCGAACAACTGTCTTGGATGGTGAACACCAGGCGATCGCAACGTTAGTTAAACAAACTAAAGATGGCACTCGATTAGATTCTATTCTGCCACGAAATAAAGATGAAGCATTCTCACCCTTGAATGCTTTAAGTGCGGCTTACTGCATTCATCTAGAAGTTAATCGGAAAAAAGATGGCAATCCAGACTGGGGTAAGTTGTCTGCCCTAGCTCGTGACTTAGAAACCAGTCCCCTTTATGTATTCCACTATTTAACAAAGCTTCTTCGTAAATTGGACTGGGATACTGCGCCGATTGAAAAAATCAAGCTTTACCAACGCTTTTATCACTGCTTTTCTCCTGAGGGAACTGAAATGAACCAACTTCGTGAACTGACTAAGCTTTATCGTCGTTTCTATCGAGCGAAAAGCCCATATGCAAAACCTAATGCTGTACTGAAACCCATTGATGAAGCTGCCGACGTAATTTTGAAAGTCGATAAGGCTCTAGCAAATGATACCCAATCTTTAACAGATGTTGTCGCAGCTAGGTTAGCCAAACTTATGACTAACGTGCGTCGCAGAACGGCTGAAGGAAAGCCGACTTTAGCTTATGTTGATGGTAAATGGAGACCAGCCCTTAATTCTGAAGAAGAACGACAGGCGATTTATGAATTTGCTCAATTTTTTGTTAAGGATTTATTTGAAGGTACGTTTAAGAGCGATCGCGCTCGTCTTACCGGAACTCAACTCAACTTAATTCGCGATACTTGCGACTATCT
>CAYXJG010000058.1:0-5866 GCA_964465285.1 uncultured bacterium | reverse complement strand
ACTATCCGTATTACAGAATCCTACCCTCTATTTCAGACCGATAGTGAGTTGAATAAGGCTAGGGTCAGAGCAGGGACAAAACCTGAATATTCAGAACCTATTAGTCGTTTAGCAATGTTTAAGCGGAAGCAGTCTTCTCCTGAAAGGCTTACAGGTCGTGAACTCTTACGTAATTACCAAATTGGTGATTGGGAAAAATGTGACTACAATGTCGATTTCAGCAAAACCACACCTGACTGCATACTATACGGATTTGCCATTGGGGATTCTGGATCTGAAAAATCAAAAGTTGTTGTTGACACGGCTTACTCAATTACTCCCTTTGATGATTCCCACCTGAATTTCACCTTAAATGCTCCCTTCGAGAATGGCACGATGAGCCGAAATGGTGAAGTTACGAGCCGAATCAATAGACAAGACCACATCTTGCCGCAAACCTTCTTTCCTAGCATTGTGACACTCAAAGACCCTACAGAAGCAGGCTTTCTCTATGTCTCTAACAATATTCTGAGAACTCGCCATTATGGTGCTCAAACCACTCGAACAGGTCGGGTTCGGAATGAATTGGTTGGTGTTATTTTTACTGACGGTGAAATTATCAGTAATCTTCGTTGGACTCAGAAAATTTATGACCTAATGATGGATGCAGATCCCTGTCAAATTAATCCTCCTGATCCCTTGAATGAAGATCATGTCTTTAGTGCAGCTTCGGAGGCAATCAGTCAACTCATGTCTGGAGAGTATATACCGCACACTGATTTAATAGGCAGTGAACTATCTCCTCTATTAACTGAGATCAAGGCAATCACAGGCAATGAAGAACGATTGAAAGAAATGCTGATTCAGGCTAACTCAGAATCTTCTAGCTATGCTCAGAAATACATATTTAAGCCAGCTTCAAAAGGCAAAAAGACGAAGACTAAAGCTACATCAGCAGCAGAGTAGAGATTATGACCATTATTTACCATGCAATCTTAGAACTGCACGACAGCTTATACTTTGCAACGCGAGAAATTGGGAGACTGTACGAAACAGAGCCAGTGTTGCATAACTATGCTTTGTCTTACGTTTTGGGTCTTGTAGATAGTCCTCAATTCAACACAGTTGTTGAAGAAGAGTACTCATATCGTTATTTTTGTGCTGAGCAAGTACCCAGATATGAGGAGCATCTGACACCGTTAAATAAGCAAGGAATCTATGTTACTCCTGCCATTGCCTTGAACTATTCATCTGTTCTCAACACCTGGAAATATGCAGACAATCATTACCATGTCGAGATGAAACAGATGGAAACAAATACTCCTGGCTTTGGGAGAACAAAAGAAATAGCTCCAGAGAGCAGGTTTGAGTTCTTTGTTTTTTCGCAGACTCCTCTACAGTTCAATCGATGGTTACGAATAGGCAAATGGGCCAGTAAAGCAGAGCTTTACCAATTCAAACCACTTACAAATCCTAAACTCTTTCAGGCAAAGGATTTTGTCTGTCGTGTACCACTCAATCCCTTAGACGTAATGTTCACGAATCAGGTTTTGAGCTACGACACACTGAATATGCCTCCTGTCAGTTTAATTCGCAATGTCCGGATGATAGGAGACTATTACACCTTTGAAGATTACCCCGGTCTAAAACTCCCTGCTCGAATGCAATACAGCTTTGGAGGATAAACCATTGCCTCACAGTTTAGTCCTTAACTTACTTCCCAAAACTTCTATCCCCACCAATCACCTGAGGGGATTGCATCTCCATGCTCTCTTCCTAGAGTTGGTGAACTCCCTCGACTCCGATTTAGCCACCCACCTGCACCAGCAAACCAACGACAAAGCCTTTTCCCTGAGTCCGCTCCAGGTTACCCGTCAGCCCGATCGCCCAGTGCCCCATCAACTCCAGTGGCAACACAAACACGCCATTCCCGCAGGAACGTCCTGTTGGTGGCGCATTGCCCTGTTAGATGAAACCCTGTTTGGCTCCCTGGCTCGTCTGTGGCTCAGCCTGGATTCAGAGCGACCGTGGCATCTGGGGCCAGCCGAATTGCAAGTCACCCACGTCTTGGGCACCCCACAACCCAATCAGCCTTGGGCCAACTTTCAATCCTATGCTCAACTGTATGAGCAGGCTGGCGATGGCACCGGGGATCATGCTCAGGGCGATCGCCCCCTTAAGCTGCAATTTTGTACCCCAACCACCTTCCGATGCAAGCAATACGACTCGGCATTACCCACCCCTGAGCTAGTCTTTCAGAGCCTCCTACGACGCTGGAATCACTACAGCGGCATTCCTTTTCCAAAGGAGAGTATTGACCCTATTTATCCCAGCCGATTTGATATTGAAACGGCGATCGCTATCGATAACCGCAGTAAGTTCATTGGTTGTTTAGGCATCCTTACCTTCCAAATCTTGGGCGATGTTGAGCCGACTGTTATCAAACAAATCAACACCTTAGCCAACTATGCCCTCTATGCCGGAGTCGGGCGCAAAACCCCAATGGGCATGGGCATGGTTCGGCGTATCATGACCCAATAACCGATCGCCCCTGACCACCATGACGATTCAAGAACTCATAGATGCTCTTTCAGCATTTGACCCCCAAACTCCCGTTGTCATCAGCGGGTATGAAGGCGGCTACAACAACATTAGCGTCATCAAGCCCCTGACCATCCAACTCAACGTTAACGACACGTACTACTACGGTGCCCATGATTGCGTCAAAGGCACCCATGTCCCCGGCATCCCCCTAACGCCCGTTGTCCATTTGAGCGGCTTCAACCCCATTTGCGATCAGCCAGACTTGTCTTATCACTAAAGCCCCAACGCTTTCCTTAAAATCGAACACAGGAGGCAACAACCCATGACTCAGACTCAAGAAACTCAACTATTAGAGCGTATTACCATTAACCCCAATATTTTCGGCGGTAAACCGATTATCCGAGGGCAACGGTTGGCCGTGGAGCACATTTTAGGCATGTTAGCCGCAGGTGACTCCGTTGAAACATTACTCGAAGCATACCCCTGGCTAGAGCAAGAGGACATTCAGGCTTGTTTAGTCTATGCCCGTCGCTTAGTCGGGCATGAACGGGTAGAACCGCTGCTAATCGATACATGACCATGAATCTTCTTCTGGAGCTGTGTTTGGGGAGGTGCCAAGCCTGCCTTGATTGAAGCTGGTCATGATGTCGTTTGGGCAGGAGAGTGGGAAGTCGATCCAGGTGATGAAGAAATTCTGGCGATCGCCTACCAGAACGGATGTGTATTAGTGACAATTGATAAAGACTTCGGTGAATTGGCAATCGTTCAGGGTATTCGGCATTGTGGCATTGTGCGCCTAGTTAATTGGAGAGCACGGCAGCAAGCCACAGTTTGTCTAGAAATTCTCGATCGCTATGGAGACGAGTTAAAAGCGGGTGCAATTGTGACAGCCTCACCGGGTCGGGTCAGAATTCGCCCTACGGATTTGGAGGATTGAATCATAGCGATCGCCACACAACCTAACCCCTACACCACTGAAGAATATCTGGCTCTAGAATCTGACATTCGCAACGAATACTGTAATGGAGCCATCATTCCCATAACTGGGAAACCCCTGCCCACAACAAAATGACCTCCACACTCATTTTCTTAACGAACGAAAAATTTTTATGACCGAAACCTACCTCCCCCTAGCCTACCTTAATGCCTGGGAATATTGTCCACGCCGCTTTTACCTGGAATACGTCTTGGGTGAGATGGCCGACAACGAACACATCATCCTGGGCCGTCACCTCCACCGCAACATCAACGATGAAGGCACCGTTGAAGAAGACGAGATGCGCATTCACCAACAGCAGTGGGTGTGGAGCGATCGCCTCCTGATCTCCGGTGTCATTGATGCCGTAGAGGAACGAGAAGGCCAGCTAATTCCCCTGGAATACAAAAAAGGTAAGATGGCGCGACACCTGAGCGACCACTTCCAGCTCTGCGCGGCGGCGCTCTGTCTGGAAGAGCGCACCGGACGCACCCTTGCCTATGGCGAAATTTTCTACTACGCCAACCGTCGGCGGCAGCGGGTAGAGTTTACTCCCGAACTGAGGCAAGCCACTGAAGGGGCGATCGCCGCTGCCCATCGTGCCGTCAGTCAACCCATGCCTGCTCCCATTGACCATCAGAAAAAGTGCCGAGCCTGTAGCCTGCAAACCATCTGTTTACCCGTTGAAGTCAATCAATTGAAACATACACCACCATGTCAGTTCTCTATGTAACCCAACCTGATGCCGTCTTGAGCAAAACCTACGAAGCGTTTAAGGTGGCGCTCAAGCAAGACAACGGCTCCTGGAAAAAGCAAACCATTCCAGCCCAAACCGTCGAACAAGTGGTCTTAATGGGCAATCCCCAGATCACAGGAGATGCCTTGGTCTATGCCCTGGAATTAGGAATGCCCGTCCATTATCTGACGATTTTTGGCAAATACTTGGGGTCGGCATTGCCCGGAGAATCTCGCAACGGACAACTTCGCCTCGCCCAATACCAGGTGCATTCAGATAAAGAACGTCGGCTAGAGTTAGTGAAGGCGATCGTCACCGCAAAGATTCATAACCAATACAGTGTGCTGTATCGCCATCAACAGCCAGACAATTCCCTCAAACGCCGCAAAAGCCAGGTCAAATCTCAAGCAACCGTTGACCAGGTTCGAGGCATCGAAGGCGTTGCTGCTAAAGACTATTTTGCCTGTTGGCCAGCAATGTTGAATGACTCATGGCAATTCAACGGGCGAAACCGCCGTCCGCCCACTGATCCGGTTAATGCCCTTCTCAGTTTTGCCTATGGACTGTTGAGAGTACAAGTCACCGCAGCCGCTCATTTGGCAGGGCTTGATCCATATATTGGCTATTTGCACGAAGCCACCCGAGGGCAACCCGCCATGGTTCTTGATTTGATGGAAGAATTTCGCCCACTCATCGCTGACAATCTTGTGCTGTCGGTGATTAACAAGCGAGAAATTCAGCCCAAAGACTTCAATGAAAGCTTAGGTGCCTATCGTCTATCCGATGCAGGCAGAAAGACGTTTCTCCAAGCATTTGAACGCAAGTTAAGTGATGAATTTAAGCATCCCGTCTTTAACTATCGCTGTAGCTATCGGAGAGCCGTTGAGCTTCAAGCCCGACTCTTGGCACGGCACCTACAAGAAGGCATTCCCTATCAACCGCTGATCTTGCGTTAATGAACTATGACTACTCTGTTTTATCTCATTATTTATGATTTACCCGATACGAAACCTGCCAATAAGCGTCGCACAAGGTTGCACAAGCTTTTATCGGGCTATGGTAAGTGGACGCAATACAGTGTCTTTGAGTGCTTTTTGACGCCCATGCAATTTGCCAAGTTGCAAACACAATTGGAGGTTCTCATTAAGCCCAGCGAAGATTCCATCAGAATTTATATTTTAGATGCAGGAGCCGTTAAACGAACGATGACTTATGGTTCAGATCAGCCCAGACAGGAAGGGGCGATCGTTCTATAATTTTGTTCTATAACTTGGGTATCTTAGTTTTTGGCAGACCAAAGCAAGGGCATTTTCCCTGGGGGTTTCGCCAAAATCCGCAGAACCTTGAAAATTCAATACATTCAAATTTTATCTGGCTAGAGTCAAGGCGTTTATGGAAGTGTTGTATGCTCAGAATTGACATTTCAGAAGAGATTTGCCAAGATGATGCCCAGGATGCTTATGCAGCATGCTTTTCAAAGCGTGGAGTCGCAAACCCCAAATCCCGTTCTACGGGACTGAAACAGCCTGTTCAATGGGATATTGATCAGGCGATTAACCGTCGCAAACCCCAAATCCCGTTCTACGGGACTGAAACGGTTTCCTTTCAGTCAAACCTAAGAAGGGCTCGGA
>CAYXJG010000057.1:0-18119 GCA_964465285.1 uncultured bacterium | reverse complement strand
AGGGGGATCAGTATTGTTCCAGCGTGTTATCAAATACTTTTCAAACATTCTCTAACGGAGGTTTCGTGGTCGGCCTTAACAATGCATCCAATAAAGCAACTAAGGAGCGAGATTTAAATAACTTGAGCCAAATTTTGGTGGAGTGGCGCGGCAGTGCCGCGCCACCAAAATTGGATTTTTGTAATCTTTAATCCTAGGGGAGAAGAGCCTGAGGATTGAAAACGATTCCCTTAATTATTAAATTACCATATAGCAATAGAATTGTGTTGCACTTACACCAAATCTCCCTCTAATACCAAACACAACTTGGCAAGTTTCACGAACAAATCGGGGTTTGGGGCGCGCTGAGCACGCCTCAACCCCTTATTCTTGCGTTGTGAATTTGAGAACTTTGCCAAGTCGTGTCGGCTTTGATTTCGGGGGTATACAGATAAGGGATCTGCGGCTCAAAAAGATACCGGAAGAAGGGTTTTAAGTACCTATGCAGAATTAATTACAAACAAGTTTCCTAGGGGCACACCCCGACGGGGTGTGCCCCTAGGAAACTGTGTAAATAATTTTGCTCAACTACTTAAATTTGGTTTTCAAGCGTGCCAAGTCGTGTAGGTAGAGCGACGCAGCACTGCAGCACTGCTCTACTCCATTGGGTCCAAGTCAGGCATCCTTGCTCCTTATCCGGAAGAATAGTGAGCGCAGGATGCAGCTTCCCGCAGTGCTTGGACGGTTTCTTGTACCACCCTCGCCGCAGTACGGATATCCTCAGGAGCATTAAAGCGCCCAATCCCAAACCGAAGGGATGCTTTTGCAAGTGAGTCAGAACACCCCAGGGCTTTTAGCACATGGGATGGCTTCATCTGCGTAGAGGCACAGGCCGACCCGGTGGAGATGGCGATCGCCCCCTGTACGCCCAGGAGCAGGGCCTCTGAGTCCACCCCCCTGATGCTGACGTTCAAATTCCCCGGAAGGCGCTGGGTAGGATGACCGTTCAGAACAGCACCCTCCAGGGATTGCAGAGATTCCCAGAGCTGATCTCGC
This sequence comes from uncultured bacterium, assembly GCA_964465285.1. Taxonomy (GTDB): domain Bacteria; phylum Cyanobacteriota; class Cyanobacteriia; order CAKZMO01; family CAKZMO01; genus JBCCWF01. The sequence goes on along the minus strand of CAYXJG010000057.1, from coordinate 17,084 downwards.
AACTGCCGGAGCCGTGTTGCTTCCTGCTCCATGCTGGAGAGAGCGATCGCCACCGCTTCAGCAAAACCAACAATCTGAGGTGTATAAAGGGTTCCAGCCCGAAAGCCTCGCTCCTGACCACCGCCCTGGAACTGAGGGGCAAGTTGCACCCTCGGATTCCGTCGCCGCACATACAGCGCCCCGATCCCCTTTGGCCCGTAGACCTTATGGGCCGTCATTGACAGGAGATCGATATTCATCGCCTCTACATCGAGGGGAATCTTCCCGATGGCCTGGGCTGCATCAGTATGAAAAAGAACTCCATGTTCCCGACAGCAGGCTCCAATGGCTTGCATGGGTTGCAAAACGCCAATCTCATTATTCGCCGCCATCACCGACACCAAAATCGTATCTTCGCGCATGGCATGCTCTAAATCGCGAATGGCAATCAAACCATCAGGCTGTACAGGCAAGAACGTCACCTCGAAACCTAACGACTGCAGGTATTCACAGGGTTCTAGCACGGCACTGTGCTCGGTTTGAACCGTGATGATGTGGCGTCCCTGGTTAAAATACGCTTCTGCCACGCCTTTAATCGCCAAGTTATTGGCTTCCGTAGCACCGCTGGTGAAGATAATTTCCTCAGAGGTGGCGTGGATGGCTTCCGCCAGGATGGCGCGCGATCGCTTGACCGCTGCTTCAGCTTCCCATCCATACAAATGAGTCGTGCTACCCGAGTTGCCAAAGTGCTGCGTGAAATAGGGCACCATTGCCTCCATCACTCGCTCATCAACGGGAGTTGTAGAGTGGCAGTCCAAATATATAGGTCGCGTTGTCATAGCTGATCATTGCTCGTCTTCGTATTCGTCTTGCAGGGTCTCTAGATCAGTGCAAAGCTGCTGCAAGTTCTGTCGCTGGGCACGACGAGAGGGCTTCCGATACCGTTTAGTTTCCAGCTTCGGTTCTAGCCGATGTTCGCCCGATTCCCCCGTTTTTACTTTCTGTGTGGCTTCCTCATCTCGCCGCCGCTTTGCATATTCCTGGTGGGCGATCGCCTCCTCCAGAAAGGTCAAGTAATGGTCATATCGCTCCCAGTTGCCTCGGACATGGCAGTTAGGCTCATCCCGATGCAAACAGTTACTAAATTGGCAGGATTCATGGGCCAGCCGTTCCCGAATCTCGGGAAAACATTGACCCAATGCTGCTGGGTCTACGTCAATATCAGGCTGATTAAAGCCGGGAGTATCTGCCAAAAGTCCGCCATTCGGCAGCTCAAAGAGTTCTACATGGCGTGTGGTGTGGCGGCCCCGTCCCAACTTACCCGACACTCGACCCACCCGTAGGTCAACGGACGGGATGAGCGCATTAATCAGGCTCGACTTTCCCACTCCCGATGAACCAGATACGACGGTGATCTGCCCCTCGAGATGAGGATAGATCGCATTCACGCCTTCTCGCCGCAGCAAGCTAAAGATAACGGGCACATATCCCCAGGTTGCCAGGCGATCGCCCCAGGTCTGCAGCATATCAGGAGATACCAGATCCTGCTTATTCAACCCCAGGCATATGTTGAGTCCTGTGGATTCTGCTTTCACTAAAAATCGGCTGAGTTGCATGGGGTCAAGGTCAGGTTCTGCCAGTGCAAACAGCAGCAAAATCTGATCAACATTGGCAACGGGCGGGCGATCGAGTGCAGTACGGCGCTCAAACACCTCTGCAATAGCACCTCGGCCATCGATCCAGTCTGGCTCCTCGACCCGAACGCGATCGCCCACCCAAACAGACTGCCCAATTTTTTTTAGGCGCGATCGCCGGGTACAAAGCAACGTTTGCTGAGTTCCTGCTGGACTCCCTATCAAAGTGCCTACTCCTGGAGAAATTGCATCTGGAAGCGCTACATCAAGACCCTTAGACAAGCCATGCTTACCAAGCATGTCAAGCTTCACCCAGTAATAATTAGCTTGCCCTGACAGCACCGTACCCAGCAATTCTGCTGCCGTATCCGAGGGCTGAGCACCTGCAGAGGATAGACGACCATCACCACCCATAGGCACTACTCTGGACAGCGCACATGCACAGCAAAAAAGTCATCCCGCTGCTTAATCTGCTCAACTTGATAACCTTCCATGGTCAAGCTGTCGGGAACTTGTTCAATCGGTTCTCCTGCATCAAGCAGCACTTCCAAGAGCTGACCTGACGACATCTTCTCCAGACGCAGCTTAGTACGCACAAAATTAATGGGGCAAGGAGTTCCCCTCAAGTCCAAATGAGCGTGGGGCGTTGGTTGGGTCGCTGGTTGGGCCGTACTCATCCGCGAAATAACCCCCCCAGAAACCCTTCAATGCCTCCTCCTTTTCCAGTTCGAGCGCCGTTGATTTCGACCAGCTTCTCCAATAGTTCCCTTTCGTCAGAGCTAATTTTAGTAGGAATCTGAACTTTGACTGTAATCAGGTGATCGCCCCGGCTGACAGGATTGCCTAATCGAGGGACGCCTCGGTTGTCTAGGGTAATGACCGTATCCGGCTGAGTCCCTGCTGCAATCGTCACTTCCTGAGGGCCATCAACGGTATTTACATCCAGGCGACAGCCCAAAATCGCTTGCAGGTAACTAATCTCAATCTCTGAAAGGATATTGATCCCATCCCGCTTAAACTCAGAATCCTCAGTCACAAACAGGTAGACGTAAAGATCCCCCGGTGGTCCACCCCGTTTGCCTGCATCCCCCTCGCTCGAAACCCGTAGGCGGGTTCCATTATCGACTCCCGCAGGAATAGAAATTTTTAGCTTCTTCGTTTCCTGCTTCTGACCGCTGCCCCCGCAGACGTCGCATTTTTGCTCAATCATTTGCCCTGTCCCGCTACAGGTAGGGCAGACAGAAACCTGGGTAAAGCTACCAAAGGGTGTCCGTGTTGCACGCCGCACCTGTCCACTTCCGCCACAGGTCGAACAGACTACCGGACTGGTCCCTGGCTTGGCTCCCGTTCCGCCACAGTTAGAGCAGGTTTCCAAATGGCTAATGCGAATTTCCTTATCACCGCCAAAGACAGCCTCTCGGAAGTCAAGCTTCAGGTCAAGGCGCAAATCATCACCCCGCACCGGTCCACCCCGACGGCGAGCCTGCTGCCCCATGCCTCCGGAGAAACCGCTGAAAAAGCTCTCGAAGATATCAGCAAATCCACCGAAGTCACTAAAATCCTGGAATCCTTGACCCGCAGCAGATCCGACACCCGCTTCGCCAAAGCGATCATAACGGGCGCGTATCTCAGGCTCAGAGAGAACCTCGTAGGCCTGATTAATTTCTTTGAAGCGCTCTTCTGCGCCGTCTTCTTTGTTAACGTCTGGGTGATACTTGCGGGCTAAGCGGCGATAGGCACGCTTGATCTCGTCTTTATCGGCACTACGCGAGATACCTAGAATTTCGTAATAATCACGAGCCATAGAGCGCTGCTTCGATCAGTTGACAGGGGTAGACAATAAACGATGATGTCATATCGCCATCATGTACGATGAGCTTCTAGCTTAGCAATGCTCTGAAATTTCAACAGCGTTTGCACTTTTGCCAGCCACTCACTTTATATCCTAAACCAAACTAGTCAACAGCCTCATAATCTGCTGTAATCGTTGCATCGTCTTCAAAGTCAAACTCATCATCATCCTTGTTCCCATATAGAGCTTCTGTATAGCCGTTGAGATCTGCCGTACCCTCGCTATTCAGAGATGATGGCGCAGCCGAAACATGCTCCTGGTTAGCGCCTGCCGCCTGCTGATAAACCGTTGATCCGATGGACAAGAGGACTTGCTCTAAATTTGCTAGTTTTCCTTGAACCAGGTCAACATCCTTGTCGGCGATCGCCGCTTTCAACTCAGCAACACTCTCTCCAGCCTGAGCCTTCAAATGTGCAGGGATATGCTCAATGTTGTCCCGCATTGCTGACTCATAGTTAGCATACAGCGTATCCGCTTGATTCTGGAGCTGAACCAGTTGCCGGCGGCGCATGTCTTCCTCACGATAGACTTCAGCCTCCTGCCGCATCCGCTCTAGCTCTGCCTCACTCAAGCCACCTGTATTGTGAATGCTAATGCTTTGCTCCCGACCCGTTCCTTTATCTCGGGCGGCAACCTGGAGAATGCCATTGGCATCAATTTCAAAAGCAACCTCAATTTGTGGCACGCCTCGTGGAGCCGGAGGAATGCCTGTCAACTGAAATTTACCCAGGCTCTTGTTATCCTTTGCCATTGCACGCTCTCCTTGAAGAACGTGAATTTCTACAGAGGTTTGCCCATCCGTTGCCGTTGAGAATGTCTGGGTCTTGCTAGTAGGAATCGTTGTGTTGCGTTCAATAATTTTCGTAAAGACTTCACCCAATGTTTCAATTCCTAGTGAAAGGGGAGTGACATCAAGGAGAAGCACATCCTTCACCTCGCCACCCAGCACGCCAGCCTGGATGGCGGCTCCCAAAGCAACAGCTTCATCAGGGTTCACAGACTTGTCAGGAGTTTTGCCACCGAAAAACTGAGAGATCGCGTCTTGCACAGCTGGGATGCGTGTCGAACCGCCAACAAGAATAATGCGGTCGATGTTATCAGCACTCAAGCCACAGTCTTTTAGAGCCTGCTCGACGGGTTCAATTGTAGACCGAACCAGAGGCCCAACCAGTTCTTCAAACTTGGCACGGGTCAATTCCATTTCTAAATGCTTCGGCCCAGTCTCATCTGCAGTGATGAATGGCAGATTAATAGACGTGGTCAGCATACTAGACAATTCGATCTTTGCTTTCTCTGCCGCCTCTCGAAGCCGTTGGAGCGCCATTTTGTCAATGGCAAGGTCGATGCTTTCCTGGCTCCGAAAACTTTCAATCATCCATTGAACCAGGGCATTGTCAAAATCATCACCGCCAAGGTGATTATTACCTGACGTGGCCTTGACCTCAAAAACCCCATCGCCGAGCTGCAATACGGAAACGTCAAAGGTGCCGCCCCCTAAGTCAAACACCAGAATGATCTGATCTTGATCTTGCTTATCAAGACCGTAGGACAATGCTGCGGCTGTTGGCTCATTGATGATCCGGGAAACTTTCAGCCCTGCAATGGTTCCAGCATCTTTCGTTGCCTGCCGCTGAGCATCTGTAAAGTAGGCAGGAACAGTGATGACTGCTTCATCTACCGTGTCATTTAAATAATTCTCAGCATCTTGTTTCAGCTTCTGAAGAATCATGGATGACACTTGCTGGGGAGTATACACCTGGCCTCGAATCTCCACGTCAACGGTGTTGTCTTTTCCCTTAATACATTGATAAGAAACCCTCTCCCTCTCTGCTCCAGTATCATCCCACCGTCGGCCAATGAACCGCTTGATGCTAAATACAGTATTCTCAGCGTTTGTAACTGCCTGTCGCTTTGCCAGTTGACCAACAAGGCGCTCGCCAGCTTTGCCAAAACCAACAATGCTTGGGGTTGTGCGTCCTCCCTCGGAGTTGGTAATAACAATTGGCTGACCACCCTCTAGGACAGCTACGCAGCTATTAGTTGTGCCAAGATCAATGCCGATGACTTTTCCCATGATTACTGGTTGTAGACATGATTACGGGTTTCAGAAGAGATGCATGAAAGTCAGCAAGCGTATGCGCACTTTCACAGATCACCATTAAACAAAGTATTCCTCAATTTTCAAAGAATCTATCAAACCGATAACGCTTCATTACATTTTCCACTGTGCAAAAGAGGCTGAAGTGTAGACAATACCTAATTCAGCAGAAGAGCAAGATACTCACCTTTTTGATCGTGAGGCCAGGCTAACTGGCAAACAGGCGTCCGTTAGCCACAGGTGTCTGCTTGCCAATGATGCTCCGCCTGGTGCCCGGCTACCCAAACCTGTCCGAACACTCATGAATTGCCCTGACTCTCTTCACTCGAACTGGAAGGGGGTGCATCTTCAGGCTCAGCAGCGACTTTGACCATCGCGTGTCTAATAACACGCTCACCTAGCATATATCCGCGCATCAGCTCTTCCAACACTGTTCCTTCAGGGTGTTGGTCGGTCGGTTCTCTCATTACCGCCTCATGCAGATTAGGGTCAAACTGCATGCCTTCCGCTCGCATGGGCGAAACACCAATACGCTTCAAGCAATCCACAAGTTGCTTATAGACGCTTTGATAACTTTTGTGAATGTTCATCTCTGCATCGGTTTGCGGCTTGATTTGAGAACGTGCCCGCTCAAAGTTATCAACAACAGGCAGCAGATCTGAAATCGCCGAACATTTAACTTGTTGCTCTAGGTCACTCCGCTCCTTTTGAGTTCGCTTCCGGAAGTTCTCGAAGTCTGCTGCAATACGAACGTACTGACCGTTGCGATCTTCAAGAGTCGCCTTCAGTAGCGCGATTTCTTTGTTCAGCGCATCGACCAATGCTTGTAGCTCACCCGACGGAGCCGCTTCAGTTCTCCGCTCCTCAACGACTTGTTCGCCCGCCGATTGGTCGTCTGGAGCATCAACGATATCCATAGAATCGTCATCACTCTCAATTTCTGCTTCAGCCCAGGTCGGAGCGTCTACAGACTGGTCAGATTCGTTGGACTCGCTAGATACCGATTCCGATGCCCGCGTTGCTTCTGCCTGAGTCGCTTCATCGTTGACCGGACTCGCTTCTTCACTGTTTGCAGTCATGTCATCAGGGTTTGAGATGTTGTCCTGATTTTCATCCACATGCATATCCTCTACACGATCGTCTTGGTTCACCATATTTTCGCAACACTCCTTTTGGAGTCAGCAGATTCGTTCTCTCAACTATCTCCAATGCTACACACAATCAAAGACTGCTTCCAACCAAAATATACGATGACTCGCAGCAATTGCCAGTGCGGAATATCCCACTTGTGAAAAGTACCTCAGTTATCTGAGTGACATAACTCGGCACATGTCTCAGCAGAATCAGCGTTCAAGCCACGTGCAGCACGTCTCAATCTTTGGCTTAGGCAGGAGTTGGCTTAGGACGGAGGATTAAATAACGTGAACCAAATTTTTATTAGGGCGGCGCGGCGATGCCGCGCCGCCCTAATAAAAAGGAATTTTATTTAATCTTCGTTCCTTAGGGAGGAGATTACAGAAAAACTGTTTCATACAGTTGTCTGCGCTCAGAGGTAGACCAAATCCAGTTCTCAACCGAGGCAAGGTATAGACAATTTTTATACCGAACAGATCATGGAGGTGAAAATTTGACGAAATTCCTACATTTGGGATGTTTTTGGCACCGACACCCTATCTGTAGAGCCTTTGATGATTCGGCCAGCAGGCGTTGAAAGACAATTTTGCATTGTGGATCTTAATCGGAAGCATCCTCGACTAGCATTCGGTAAGGTTCAATTATGCTCAGCGGGGTGCAGCCTAAACGCTTCGTAGTCTAAACGCTTTGAAGTAGCTTTTCATCAACCAAGTCTCACATACTATAGATTTATGAATAGTCAACTTGTTCCCGTTGAGGAACTTTCAGCAGGCGATCGCGCCGCGATGTTTCACCTCCTACAGCAACATTTTACGGGCGTCCGGATCGATATTTTTCAAGCGGATTTGCTGGAGAAAAATTGGGTACTGTTGCTCCGAGATAGCGATAGGGTGCTCAAGGGATTTTCTACCATTTTGTTTTACGCCACTCAGTTTGAGGGAGAGTCGATCAGCACCGTCTATTCCGGCGACACGATTATGGATCCGAGTGCCTGGTCAAGTATGGCCCTTGCTAAGAGCTGGATTGAGGCGATCACGACCCTGAAGGCGATCGCCGCTGCGGATCGGCTCTACTGGTTTTTAATTTCGTCGGGCTACCGCACCTATCGGTTTATGCCCACCTTCTGGAAAGCGTTCTACCCCTGTTATGATGAGCCGACACCCTTACCCATGCAGCGGTTGATGCATCAACTGGCAATGGAGAAATTTGGCGATCGCTATGACCCCGAATCGGGTGTAGTGCGCCTCGATCATCCCCAAAGCTTACGCGACCCATTGGCTGGGATTCCTGAAGAACGTCTGTCTGACCCCCATATTCGCTTTTTTAGCGAGAAGAATCCAGGGCACAGCATCGGGGATGAATTGGTGTGCATCACCGAAATTTGCGAAGACAATCTGACCCGCGCAGGCCGCCGCATGGGGTCGGCAATGATAGCCGTTTAATGATATCCATTGAATATCCTAAGTACCTCGGCAAAATTAAAAACCAATTTCAAAACCCTGCACTGCCCGCTGCGCAGGTAGCGCAGGGTCTATGGGTTTTATATTTAATTGCGACCACCTACCTACTTATGAATTCATCGCGTGAATTGCGCATTTTTAATAATCCCGATTGTTTTGTGGAAGGGTGGTATTGGGCGATCGCCTCCCATCGGTTAAAGGCAGGGCAGGTAAAAGCCGTCACCATTCAGGGGCGTGACCTTGCCATCTACCGAACTCAAAATGGACAGGTGGTGGCGATCGACGCCTACTGTCCCCACATGGGGGCACACCTAGCAGAGGGACACGTGGAGGGGGATGGCCTGCGGTGTTTTTTCCACAACTGGAAATTTGACGCCGATGGCACCTGTACCGACGCGCCCTGTCTGGACGCGCCCCCTCGCCTCTGCCAGAAAACCTTCCCCACCGCAGAACAGTACGGCATGGTCTGGGTCTGGACGGGGGAGACGCCGAAACTGCCGCTTCCCGTCGTACCAGAACTGGATGGGCAGGCATGTCATGCCAGCCTGGGGCGATATTTCGTGCGAAACTGCCACCCCAATGTGATCATGATCAACGCCATCGACGCGAACCATTTCAATACTGTCCACAACCTGCCCCTCCAGATTGTGTTCGACAAAGGGGAATTCAAAGGCACCGCCATCACCTTCAGGAACACCACACGGGGCGGCGACGACTCCCAGTTCCTCAAGCTGATTCGCCGCTTTTACCAAAACGAAGTCACCTACGCGATGTGCTACTGGTATGGCAGCACCGGAACCGTTACCATTGGCCCCGATGCCTTCCATTTCCACATCATGTTTGCCCTGCGAATGCTGGCTGGAGGGAGAACCGAAGGGCAAACCCTATTGATTACGCCCAAGCGGGCAAAGCTGCATGGGGTGCTGTTCAACCAAGCGGTTCTCTGGCTGACGGAGCAGGTCAGTCATTACTTTGCCAAAGGCGATACCCAGATATTTGAGACCATCCGGTTCAACCTGAAAACTCCCACCCGCGCCGATCAGTCCATTTTGCAATTCGCCCACCACGTTGAGCAGCAACCCGCCCTCACCTGGGAAACGTGGATGCCCTATGAGCAAAAGGCAGAAGGCGATCGCAGTACAAAATACGACTGGGCAAGTTTCACGAAAAAATAGGGGTTTGGGGCGCGCAAAGCGCACCCCAAACCCCTATTTTTTCATTGTGCATTTGAGAACGTTGCCAAGTCGAGTGCAAAAGGCAGAAAAGGAAGACCTAGTTAAAGATCCCAGGGTTCTCATGTCAGTTCATAGCCCAGGCGAAACATTCAAAATAGAACCCTGGGATCTCGGCACTCGCACTCACCCACCCTCACACTCACCATGACCTCCCCCCTACAGCCACTGCCACCACCCAAAACTGTCCTGATCACAGGTTGTTCCTCAGGATTTGGGCGCAGCATGGTAGATGAGTTTCTGAAGCGGGGTTGGCGCGTCATCGCAACCCTTCGCAATGCCGAGACTCGTAAAGACATCTTTGCCGACTATTTTTCACTGCTCACAGGGGAACCCAACCCATTGGTGATCCTATCGCTGGATGTGACAAATCCTGAGGAACGAGAGCAGGTCACTCAGTGGGTTCATCAGCATGGGCGGTTGGATGCTCTGGTCAATAACGCCGGATACGGATTGTTCGGGGCACTGGAAGACCTGAGCGAAGACCAATTGCGTCACCAGATGGAGGTCAATTGCTTTGGGGCGGCACTATTAACGCGATCGCTTCTCCCCTATCTCCGTCAATCTCACGGCTCTGTCACCTTCATTTCATCCACCTTTGGCTATCTCGGTTTTCCTCTTACATCGGCCTACTGCGCCAGCAAGTTTGCCCTAGAGGGACTCGCCGAAAGCCTTTACTACGAACTACAGCCCTATCAGGTCAGGGTTGCGCTCATCGAACCGGGAGCCAGCCGCAGTAATTTTGGCGTCAACGTCCAGTGGGGGGAGAAGGGAGCAGGGAATGGGGAAGAGGGAGCAGGGATTGGGGAAGAGGGAGCAGGGGGAGAGACGGCGGAAGGCGAAAGGCAGAAGGATAAATTGGGTGTGGAGGGTTGGAATCCGGAGGTGTATGCCGTTCAGAGAGAGAATTACTACCGGATTCGAGCCAATCTGAAGGCGAATGCTAGAAACTTGGCCCCAGTGGTGGCGAGGCAGGTGGCGGATGTAGCGGAGGGACGCGATCGCCGCTTCCGTATCCAAGTTGGGCGAGATGGGGCGATCGCCCACACCATCACCTGGTTGATCCCCGAAGGATTGCGCCATGTTTTATTCAGCCGACTGTATCAAAAGATGTTTTTGCGCCAGGAGAAGTTATGAGTCAGAGGTATAACGTAGCAGGGCTGGATTTGCCCCACGCTGACGAAACGAGCAAACTTTATCGGATTTTATCTTCAGCTATGCAACAGCAATTGGAGCGATCGCCTGTAGTCCCCTACTGTCCCTTGAGTGGACAGCCTCAATCCGAGAATTCCGTCCATGAGGATGTCTTTCCCTTCAATGATCTCATCGCCTCTGTGCGGTGCTTACCCACGATCCCGCGTGATGACACCTGCGGAGACAGCCAGGCTATTGAGAATCGGGGCAGCATTCTCCAGAGAGCCACCTATTGGGATGCGGCATACTTCGGTCTCGATCACGTCACCATCTTTCGAGATGCGTCCTCTGAAGAACAGCGAGTGATTCTTTCCCTGGCAAATCTTAGTCTGCTCCAAGAAGCCTACTGCATCGAAAAGGCAGGCATGGGCTATATGTCGCGCATGGTCTTGCTGGCAGACTCCATTCAGGAGCGCATGATTTACACCCTCTTTGCCGCCGATGAAACGAGCCATTTTGTGCAGATCCATCCTTACCTGGTTGTAGAACCGACTATTGCAGGTAATCCGTTTTTAAAAATGCTGTCTGAATTAGTGGAAGGGGAAGATAAGACAGTTTTACTCTTTGTGATTCAGGTGGTGCTGGAAGGGTGGGGACTAACCCACTACCGATCTCTCGCAAAAGGCTGTATTCATGAGGGCTTAGGGCGCACTCTCCAGGGATTCTTAGCGGATGAATCCCGCCACCACGCTACCGGAGTAACCCTGTTTAACCAAGCAATCTTATCTCCTGCGAGCCATGCCGCCATTGTGGAAATTCTGGCGCAGTTTCTCCGCATGGTACAGGTGGGGCCGCAGGGAGTGTTAAGGGCGATCGCCCAGGTGAAAGGCGACCTCTCCCGCCCTCAAAAACTTCAGATCCTCGAAGAACTGGACACCGAACAGCATAGTGGTAGTCGGCTCCAGGTGTTGCGATCGCTCATGCGGGGTGAAGGGGCAGGGGCGATCGTACAGGATTTGGAGGAACGGGGGGCGTTTCGTCCGTTTGCTGCTCATCAGTGTGTGTAAGGTAGGGTTGCCATGAATAGCGTATTCAATGAACCCAAAGGCAACACCCTGCTAGATAACCCCGCCCTTTGCCGCAAAATCCAGATCAACCTCCAGCGAAATAAGAAACAGGATCACACGACCCTGCTGGATGAGGCAGCTCAGGCGTTCGACTATGCTGCCTGCAAGGACGAATACTGGAACCCGGAAGAGTTCTCCCTGCTCTACGGCACCCCCCTGTGGGACGAAGCCAGTTCCACCCAGCGCATTGTGCTGAACCATCTCTACTGGGTCGCCTATTATTCGCAAATCATTTCTGCTGAGATCGCCACCATCTACTTCAACCAAACCAGCGCCGCCGGACTTTATGCCCAGGAAGACTTTCGCCAAGTCTGCGACATGCTTGATCTGGAATCTGCCCAGGAACGCGCTCACATCAACGCCTTCAAGACTATCTCAAACCAGGTGGAAGCAGCACTGTTTGGCGATCGCCTCTTTAGCTACCCCATGCGATCGCCCTTCACCGAAACCATGATTTTTGCTGACACCAGTGCCCTCAAGCATCGCTGGAAACAGCTTCAGCTCGAGGCATTTGGGCTACTCTCAGCGGGCAATACCTTCCTCGCCTGCCAATACTTTACCGTGCGCGGCATCCGCACCCTCAACGGCAAACTGGTACAGCACAAGCTCAGCAGCTACTACCAACGCCATCACGACCCTGACAACGCCCCCATCCCATCTAAGATTTCTTACTATCACTTCATGGATGAGAGCTTCCATTTCAACAGCTCTACCTTACTCTCCCATGAGGTGGTGAACTGCCTCAAACCGCCCACAGCCTTCGAGTCCACCGTGGCGAACCTTGGAATCTGGGGATGCCAGAAAGACCACTATCATTTCTCTGTGGCGATTAACGGAATATTTTGGTACGAGCCAGCATTGTATTCGACCGTGTATCGAGTATTGCGATCGCCCCTCTTTGGCATGGATGACGCCGAGGCAAAAACCATCATGCGCCGCTGCTTCACCGAAGAATCCGACGGACTGCACCGCAGCTATCAAACCCATCGGGAAGCCGTTGATTCTTACAAGGTCTATCTGGGAAAGGTGGGCTATGTCTGGAAGCGAAACCGAGACATGGCATTGATGAGCGCAAATTCCATCGAGAAGTATTTACAGGTTCAGGGTCGAGCCTTTAACCAATTTTCTTAACGCAAAGGAACACTCAACCTGCTTAAGGAGGGGAGTTCTGGCAGAACGACTGTATGCCCCCATTACTGAACTACACGGCTTGGCAAGTTTCATGGAAAATAGGGGTCTGAGGCCCGCAGTGCGCGCCCCAAATTCCTATTTTTGTCGTGTGAATTTGAGCACTTTGCCAAGTCCCATGAACTATGGCGGTGTGCAAGTCAATCAGCATAGGTGAGGGACGACGTGGAGCGCTGCCCCTCACCTGTGCTGTATTTAATGCGCTTGTTGAGCGCTATAGGTCTATAGACGGATGATCATGACCTCATTCCCCCCTTTTTGGAACTCGTACTGGGTTTTCTCAATGGATACGGTGTAACCCCGCTGTGTCAAATCCGCCATAATGGGGTCAATGTAGGGCGATCGCCGCAGCATCAGGGTCACCAGGGGGAAAATGCGAACTTCGGCACTCACTCGCAGCAGTTCATCAATGGCATCACGGTGAAAGGCTGCATCCCGGTGGTCGGAGTAGAGGAACAGAAAATGGGAGCAGAGTGCCAGGTCAAACTCGTTGTCGGGTATGTCCAGATGGGGCAGTTCTCCGACGCAGTAGCGTCCCTCACGCTTGCCCCGGTCGTAATCCCTGAGAAACCGCTGGAGGGTCTGCACGCGGCTGTCTCTGAGGGCATCAGGGGAAGCGTGGTAGCTCCAGACCCAGTCATCGGGTGTATTTCTCACCTGCTCAATGATGTCATCCACGACTGCGTTAAAGCGGCTCAGAATGTCTACACCACTGAATTGATAGAGGGGATCGACGGATGTTACGGTGCATCCCTGCTGGGTTGCTTCGGCGTTGAAGCTGGCAGGCCCATCGGCAACGCCCAGGATGCGCTTCTGGAGATCGGCTGCCTCCAGGTTGAATAGTTTGACGTATTCATCGAGCGATCGCCCGAATGGCACCACCTGTTGGAGTTGAACAACCATACTCATTCAGAAGTAATTCAGACACCCTGACTAACAAATCACAAAAATAGCTTGTATGCCGGATTTTGATTCTCATCCCAGTAGCGATAGCCCAAGTTATCCAGAAACTCCTGCCACTCATCCATTTCGAACGGGGGAACCTGCATTCCCACCAGAATTTTGCCGTAGTCGGCTCCATTGTTCCGATAGTGAAATAGGCTGATGTTCCAGTTGGGACTCATGGAGGAGACGAATTTCATCAACGCGCCAGGACGCTCAGGGAACTCAAACCGATAAAGCAGTTCGTTACAGGCGAGGGGCGATCGCCCGCCGACCATGTGGCGCAGATGCAGTTTTGCTAGTTCGTTATCGGTCAAGTCTAGGGTGGTAAATCCCTGGGCTTCAAACTGCTGCATCATCTGATGCGCATCATCACGGTCTTTGATCTGAAGACCAACGAAGATATGGGCGATGGCGTCATCCGCAATCCGATAGTTAAACTCGGTGAGGTTGCGTTTGCCGATGATATCGCAGAATTTTCGCAAGCTTCCCGGTTCTTCAGGAATGGTGACTGCAAAGATAGCCTCCCGCCGTTCCCCCAGTTCTGCTCGTTCCGCCACAAACCGCAAGCGATCAAAGTTCATGTTGGCCCCGCAGGCAACCGCCACCAGGGTTTGTCCCCGAATGCCCTCTCGCTCCACGTAGGCTTTGGCCCCGGCGATCGCCAACGCCCCTGCAGGCTCGACAATCGACCGGGTATCCTCAAACACGTCTTTGATAGCTGCGCAAGTATCATCGGTGCTGACCAGGATGATCTCATCCACGTACTGCTGACACAAGCGAAAGGTTTCTTCTCCTACCCGCTTCACGGCAACGCCATCGGCAAACAACCCCACCTGATCCAGGGTGACCCGGTGGCCGACCCGGAGAGACTGCGACATGGCATCGGCGTCCGCGGGTTCCACGCCAATGATTTTGATTTCAGGGCGCAATCGTTTGACGTAGGCGGCAATGCCAGAAATCAGTCCACCACCGCCGATCGCCACAAAAACAGCATGAATGGGCTGCTGAAACTGTCGCAAAATTTCCATACCAATCGTCCCCTGACCCGCAATAACGTCGGGGTCATCGAAGGGATGGATAAACGCCATGCCTTTTTCGTCGCATAGCTGACAGGCATAGGTATAGGCTTCGTCATAGGTTTCACCGTGAAGCACCACATCGCCGCCCCGGGCTTTCACAGCGTCAACCTTCAACTGAGGGGTGGTCACGGGCATGACGATGATGGCGCGGGTGCCCAACTGTCGAGCACCCAACGCCACCCCCTGAGCGTGGTTACCTGCTGACGATGCAACGACTCCTTGGGACAATTGATCCAAGGGCAACTGCGCCATTTTGTTATAGGCACCCCGCAGCTTGAACGAGAACACCGATTGCATGTCTTCGCGCTTGAGCAGCAGCCGATTATTCAGCCGGGTAGAGAGGTTGAGCGCCACCTCCAGGGGCGTTTCGTTTGCAACGTCATAGACTCGCGCCGTTAAAATGCGCTCAAGGTAGTCGAAAGGCATGGCATCTGGCAAATCAGAACAGATTTCAATTTTATAGCGGGATACTAATGGTATCGCGCAATTCTATCGCTCCACCAAAACTAAATTTTATTTAATCCTTAACTCTAAGGGGAAGCGCAAGCTAAGCGGGCGTTCCCCCTTGATTGTCGGATGAGTCTAATGTACCCAATATAATTGATGGAGAATCCTGATAGCTGAGTTAGGATATCCAGATTGTTTAGTTGCGATCCAGCGTGTTGACACCCCTTGATTTGTTGTGGGCATTTATCGGCTTAATGCTGACCATCGGTGGAACATTCGTTGAGGCATCCGTTGCCGGTGTTCCCTTAGATTGGGCTGACCCCATCTCGCTCGGGGTGAACTGGCAAATCGGAGCCGTGCTCTTTGTGGGGTGCATGGGAGGACGCAATGCCGCCGCCATGTCTCAGGTGGCATATATTTTTCTAGGGTTAACCTGGTTTCACATCTTCACCTATGGGGGGGGCATTCGCTATCTCTTTGAGCCGACCTTTGGCTATCTCCTGGGATTTGTGCCTGGAGCATGGATTTGTGGTGCATTAGCTCTAAAATTGCCTCGACGGCTGGAATCTCTTGCCTTTAGCTGTTTATGTGGCCTTGCTGCTATCCATTTAACTGGTGTAGCCTATCTCGTCGTGAGCCATTTCATGGAGAATGAGAATACGCGCAGGTTTTCAGTACTGATGGCAGATGTACTAGACCACTCAATTTTTCCAATTCCCGGACAGCTCGTCCTGGTCTGTGCGGTCTCCGTCATTGCCTATGTGTTGCGATCGCTCATGCTTTACTAGCGTATGGTGATGAGTGCGTTTGCCAGAATAAAGATGAACCTATGAACATCAAAAACCGCCTTTTTTGGATTACAGCCTTCATTGGCATCATGGTTGATCAGGTAACAAAGTATTGGGTTGTTGAGAGCTTTGGGCTAGGCGAATCAGTGGCAATCTGGCAGGATGTCTTCCATTTCACCTTTGTAACCAACACAGGAGCAGCCTTCAGCTTATTCAGCGACAGTGGAGGATGGCTGAAGTGGCTCTCTCTCATTGTTAGTTTAGGATTAATTGCACTCGCCCTCTTAGGGCCTGTAATGAATGCCTGGGAACAGGCAGGATTTGGATTTATTCTAGGCGGTGCATTGGGAAATGGCATCGACCGTTTTGCGACGGGCGAAGTAGTTGATTTTTTAGACTTTACGCTGATTAATTTCCCTATTTTCAACATGGCAGATGTGTTTATCAACGTAGGAATAATCTGCATTTTGATTACGGCATTTCGGCAACCTGAGGGGGAGAAGTGAGGGGGAGGTGGATGAGGGGGTCAGTGGAATAAGTTGATGAATGATACGTTGCCAATAGCGATCCTATTTGATTTCTAAAGGTCATAACCATAGCTTTTGAGTTCGGGAAATTCTTCGCACCGTCAAAAGTTCTCCGAACTCAAAAGTTACGCTTGCAGTTTGGGGCAACATACACGACTTGGCAAGTTTCATGCAAAGTAGGGGTTTGGGGCAGCAATTCTCATTTTGGGAAACTTCGCGCCCTATAGGCGCTCACTTGTCTATGTTTAAGGGGCAAAGTTTAAGGGGCAGAAAGGTCGCCTCAGGCGACCTTTCTGCCCTATTGAATTCCATACTGAGAATTGCTGGGTTTGGGGCGCGCTCTGCGCGCCCCAAACCCCTATTTTGCGTTGTGAATTTGAGAACTTTGCCAAGTCGTAAATAAGGAGTTGAGCAAAATTATTTACACAGTTTCCTAGGGGCACACCCCGACGGGGTGTGC
>CAYXJG010000056.1:0-18715 GCA_964465285.1 uncultured bacterium | reverse complement strand
TGATTAGGAGTTAGATAACACGGATGTAGGATGACCTGGTTTGCATAGGCTTCAACCTCGTTGGGCAACATCAGGGAAACAAAAAAGCGAGGAACCTGATTGGGGGGTGTTTATCATCATCGATTCAACTCTCGGACGTGTAACCAGAACTGCGGTATGCTCTGAGATATAGTATGCGTATCAACGCTGGAGGCAGCTCGTGGTTTTGATTGCAGTAGTGGATTACGACATGGGTAACCTGCACTCGGCCTGCAAGGGCATTGAGAAGGCGGGAGCAACGCCTCACGTAACAGACGCCGCTCGTGACTTGGAAAAGGCCGATGCTGTTATTTTGCCGGGGGTGGGGGCGTTTGATCCAGCGGTTCAGCATTTGCGATCGCGCGACTTGATCCAGCCTATCAAGGATGTGGTTGCCAGCGGCAAGCCATTTTTAGGTATTTGCCTGGGCCTGCAAATTTTGCTGGACGGCAGCGAAGAAGGCAAAGAGTTAGGGTTGGGCATCATCAGCGGCATGGTGCGGCGGTTTCGGCCTGAACCCAGCATTACGATCCCCCAAATGGGTTGGAACCAGCTCGATCTGGCACAGCCTGAGCTGCCCCTATGGTCTACCTTGCCTGCGAGTCCCTGGGTGTACTTTGTTCACTCCTACTATGCAGACCCCACTGATAAAGCTGTCTTGGCGGCGACAGTCAGTCACGGTAGCCAGACAGTGACAGCGGCGATCGCCCGTGACAACCTGATGGCGGTGCAGTTTCACCCTGAAAAATCCTCCAATGCAGGACTCAAAATATTGGCGAACTTCGTCCACTTGGTCCAATCGCAGTGTGCTGCCATCAGTATGTAGAGGGGCACGAAGGGAACCTGCGGTTCATACAGATTCCTAAAATAGATCCCTAAAACACAAAGGGAGCTGCAGCTAAGAAAAACACCGGAGGAGAGGGGTGGCGGGCTGCCCGCCGCCCCTCTTCTGGTACTTTATTTTCTTGCAAGTCGTGTTGATCTGACACGACTTAGCAAGTTTCAGGCAAAGATAGGGGTTTGGCGCGCGCTCCGCGCCAAACCCCTATCTTTACGTTGTGAATTTGAGAACTTGGCCAAGTCGTGTGATCTTACATCATGAACATGGGGCGATCGTGGGTTTTGGGGTCGTGGGTTTTGCCAAAGGTTTCAAGGTTTTCGTCAGATTCCAGGCGTCCATCGACCAGGTTGATAATGCGATCGGCCACGTCTAGGATGCGGTTGTCGTGGGTGACCATGAGGATGGTTCGGTTTTCTTCTTTGGCGAGTTTTTGCATCAGAGTCACCACTTCTCGGCCTGATTTCTTATCTAGGGCGGCAGTGGGCTCGTCAGCGAGGATCAGATCTGGCTGATTGACTAAGGCACGGGCGATCGCCACGCGCTGCTTCTGCCCTCCAGAAAGGGAGTGGGGCTTATAGTCAGTGCGATCGGCCAACCCTAACTGACTCAGTATATCCACGGCGCGATCTCGCTTTTCTCGCCAGTTTTGGGTGAGTTCCACCGCCATCTCCACATTTTGAGCAGCAGTGAGGGATCCAAACAGGTTGTGCATCTGGAAGATAAACCCAATGTTGCGGCGTACGTCTACCAATTGGCGATCGCTCAGCCCCACCAGTTCTCGACCCAACACATTGAGGCTCCCCTCATGACAGGATCGCAGCCCACCGATGAGGCTAATCAGAGTCGTCTTTCCTGACCCAGATGGCCCAGTCATGATGGCGATCTGGCCTTTGGTAAGAGTAAGGTTGACATCATACAGCACCTGCTTCCGCAACTCACCCTGGCCGAAGGAGTAGTTCAGCTTACGGATTGCGACAACGGCTTTGATTTGAGGAGCAGCGAGGGTGGAATGGGCCATAGTGAGTAGATGAATAGGGTGGTGAGTAATCTAAAATCTAAAATCCAAAATCGCCTCAGCCAAAGACTTCAGCAGGGTCCGTAGACTGGACTTTGCGGACGGCGATCGCTCCTGACGCAAGACACATGACGAAGGTGGCAATAAACAGGTTAATTGCCCGCTGGACGGTGAGCACCATCAGCAGCCCAGTGGCGTTCATCGCCATATCGTAGAGGATTAGGCTGATCAGCAGTCCAGGGATGAAGCCTATCATTGCCAGGATCAGGGCTTCTTGTAAGACGATGGCGAGCAGGTTGAGGTTGGTGTAGCCCATGGCTTTCATGGTGGCATATTCTGCCCAGTGGTCGGCAATGTCGGTGTAGAGAATCTGGTAGACGAGGATAATGCCGACGATGAAGCTCATAAAAGTCAGCAAGCTAAAAACGAAACCGATGTTGGTGTTTTCTTCCCAATATTGCCGTTCGCGCTGGGCAAAGGCAGCTTTGGAAAGGACAAGGACATCACGGGGAAGGCGATCGCCCAAGGTCTGCACCAACATATCTACGTCGTAACCAGGGGCAACGGTGAGTAGCCCAACATCAACAGTGTTGAGGGTACGACTGTCTTCCTCTGGCCCTAATCGGGCAAAGTAACGGATAAAGTTCTGGTCGCTCATCACCACATTGCCGTTGCCTGCGGCAAAATCGGTACCCATGCTAAAGGTGCCAACCACATGAATTTGCTGCTCCATTAGCTCGGTTTCGATACCTGTCTCCGTTGGCCCCACCTCAGGGCGGGAGCGATCGTCGATCAGAGCCGTCCAGGGAAAATATAACCTATCTTGATTTTCGAGAATGCCGGGGAGGGGGAGCACCGGTTCAGATGGATTAAAGGCCAATACACGCAGAGGACGAATGGAACGGGTGACAGGATTTTTCCAATCTGCTGTTGCAGTGTAAAGGGCATAGCTGTCTTCGATCCCCTCGAAAGCTTGCGCCTGGTAGAGCCGCTGACGGGCAAACTGTTCAGGCACAAACATATTCTCCTTGATGCGATTGATAATCACAATGTCGCCGTTGAGCAACTCTAAAAGCTGGATCTGGCTGTCATACAGAGCATTTTGGAAGCCCAGAAACACGAACATGAGCAGTACTGCAAAGGAAACCCCTGCCAGAGCTGTCAGTAACCTCCGACGTTCATGCACCAGGTTATACCATGCCAGGAGAGTATGGCGGGGAGGCAGCATAAAGAGATGGTGCAGGGTGCCGTTGAAGAAGCGGTTGGAAAAAAGCTTCATGAGAACACCTCCGCCGGATCGGCCTGTACGGCTTTTTGCACAGACACCAACCCTGACAGAGCGCACATTACCAACGTCAGGATAAAGACCCAAACGGCACGTTCCAGATCCATGTAAACAGGTAAGGTTCCTCCCGTAGCGTTGCGGGCTAGGGTATAGAGGGCAAATGCTGCCAGCAGCCCTGGAATGTAGCCCAGGCAAGCAAGAATGATTGATTCTTGCAGCACTACCTTGAATAGAAAACTGCTGCGGTAACCCATCGCTTTGAGAGTAGCAAACTCCGCCATGTGGTTAGCAATATCGGTATAGAGAATCTGATACACAATCACCGTACCCACGATCATCGCCACAGTGACGCCCATGCTGAAGATGAATCCAGCTGCGGTAGTCCCAATCCAGTAAGAGCGATCCCGTTCAGCGATTTCTGCTTGAGTAAAAATTTCCACATC
This sequence comes from uncultured bacterium, assembly GCA_964465285.1. Classification (GTDB taxonomy): domain Bacteria; phylum Cyanobacteriota; class Cyanobacteriia; order CAKZMO01; family CAKZMO01; genus JBCCWF01. Next base: position 15,113 of record CAYXJG010000056.1, on the reverse strand, counting down.
TTCAGGTAGCGTATTTTGAATGCGCTCTTTAATAACTGCCAGGGCATCCTCATCATCTCGGTAGGGCTTGTCTACCTGAATCAGCCCCAAATCAATTAGGTTTAAGGGACGGGGAGCCAGGTATCGAGCGAAGTTCAGGTCACTAGTGATGAGGGTGCCATCGGCGGCAAATCCACCTCCGAGTTCGTAGTTCCCCACAATGGTGACATCTCGACGCTCCATCTCCGTTTCGGTGCTGGGATCAGAGGGGCCAAATTCCGGGCGCGATCGCCGGTCAAATAGCACTGTATTAGGGCGGCGTAGCTGTCGCAGGGTCTCAGCATCTTGCAACTCTAGGAGTTTGAAGACCTGATCGCTGGGATTGATGCCATACACAAACATCGCTCGGTTGATGCGGGTTTCAGGATTTCGCCACTGCACATACCCTGAGTACAAGGGCATCACTCGCGTCACGCCCTTGATACCTGCCGCTTGGTAGATGCGCTCAATGGGAAAGGGGTCGGGCGTGCTGAGTTCCAATGTCAGGGGGGATGAGAGAAAGATATCGGCGTTCATGTTGCTGTAGGTCTGGCTTGCCGTTAGGGATAAGGCACCCAGAAATCCCAGGTTCATAAAGATAATGATGACTGCAAAGGCAACTCCGGCGATCGCCACCAGCAACCGTGTCCGCTCATGTATCAAATTGAGCCAGGCGAGAGGAGTCCGCATGATCGTTTATCCTTCATTGACTGTTGGCATGGCAAAGCGACGTCAACAACCACGCCACCATTATGTATCGCTTGCATCTACATCAATTCGCACATCCACCTGGAGGTTGGTCAAGCCCTGCACGGGATCACTGTCATCCAGGCGAACTTTAACCTCCACTATCCGCGCATCGGCATTAGCGGCAGGGTCGTCATCCAGCACATCATTCTTAAAAATTTGCCAGCCAATGTCTGACACCTCCCCCGTTAAGGGTTCGTCAAAGGCTCCGTTGCGGCTGACGATGGTGACAGGTTGACCCAATTCCACTAACCCCACATCAGTTTCATATACCTCCGCGACCACATACATCTGGCTCGTGTCGCCAAAGTCGAGGATGCCATCATTGGTAATGGCTTCTCCCTGCTTTGTCATGACTCGCAACACCCGTCCATCCCGTGGAGCGCGAATGATGGTACGTTCTAGCCGTGCTTCTGCCAGGTCTAAATTTTGCTGGGCAGAGTTCACAGCGACCTGCACTTGGGATAGCGTCAGATTTGCCTCGGCAGACTGGAGTTCCTGTTCTGCAAAGCTGATGCTGGTGTCTCGCTCTTCCTCAAGCTGCACCAGAGTAGCCTCGGCATTTTCAATATCTTCCTGAACCCTGCGGGTTTCGGTGCGCTGCTCATCAAGCTGCTGGCGGGCGATCGCCCCCTCTTCGTATAGACCTTCAAACCGTTGCAAATCTGTCTGGGCGAGCTCTAGCTCTGCCAGCAGCCGCCGAATGGTCGCTTGCTGCGCCTCAATTTGAAAGGACGCTGGGCGATCCGCCTGCTGAATCCGTGCCTGGGCTTCACTCACCTGGGCTTGTCCATACTGAGTTTCTGCCCGGAGTCGGCGCTGGGCTTCCTCTAGCTGGGCTGCCGCGTAGTTGCGTTCAGCACGCCGCTCTTCATAACTTTCCAGATAGGCGAGGGGCTGCCCAGCCGTGACCCTATTGCCTTCCTGAACGGTCAACCGTCCCACGCGCTCTCCGGTGGGGCCACTGATCCGGAAAACTTCCCCGTCAGGTTCGATGCGTCCCAAAGCTGCAACCGCTACCCGCTGGGGGGTTGCCACTTCTTCCACCGCATCTTGCTGATTAGACTGGATCTGGAGTAGACGGAGAGCACCAAATCCCAATAGACCAACGGCGAGGGCACCTCCGGCGATCGCCACCCCCTTAGCCGAATTTTTTCGGATCGTTTTCCCAGACATGACGCCCAAAGCAGATGTCAAAATAGATAATCAAATCAGAGGGGATACAGTTTTCCCCTCGCCTCAATACATCTATTGTGAGTAGAGGTTCTGCTTTTCGCATCCTCCAATCGGATCCGATACTGTTCGGATAAATGAAATCAGGCAGCTTTAAAGCTCTGAAAGCCTAATTTCCTGTCTCGGCTGTTGCGATTTTTCTCAATAGTGAGCTTAACCGAACGGTATTGCAATTGGATTAGCCAAACGTTCAGAAAATCACCGCTTTATCATCATGGCGAATATTCGTTGTCGTCAATCACTCTTTCAAGCCATTGACGCTGTGTTGTTTGATAAGGATGGCACCTTAGCTGATTCTGTCCCTTTTCTCACCATGCTGGGCCAGAAGCGTGCCCAATTAATCGAAGCGCAGGTTCCTGGTATGTCTGAAACGGTTTTGGGCGTCTTTGGACTGGATCACAGGGGATTAGATGTTGCTGGCTTACTGGCCGTTGGCACCCGCTACGAGAATGAAATTGCTGTCGCAGCCCACATGGTTACCCAGGGCTTTAGCTGGATGGAGGCTTTAGCGATCGCTCAAACCGCCTTCCGCAACGCTGATGCTGCAACCCCCTCGAAAGCAGCCTACACCCCCCTATTTGAAGGGATCCGAGAATTGCTCAACACCTTACAGAACCAAGGCATCCTATTGGGATTGCTCTCTGCAGACTCTTCTAAGAATGTTGATGAGTTTGTCCAGGCCTATGACCTGACACCTTACTTTCGGTGCGCAATGGGCATCGATGAACTACCTGGCAAGCCTGACCCTTCCTGGATTCGACGAGCCTCTGAAAAGCTAGGCGTTGCGGGCGATCGCCTCCTCGTCATTGGTGATTCTCTGCTGGACATCCAGCTTGCCCACAATGGACAGACCGCTGGATGTATTGCTGTTACCTGGGGCGGAGCCGATTCCCAGCAGTTGCAAGAAGCAGAGGCGATCGCCCACTGTGTCCACGATATTCAAGTCATATAGACAGCACCTATAGCAATCCGAGCATTGCCTACATTACTGCAAATTGCGTATCTTATCCCATCAGAATTGCATATCTTATCCCATCAGAATGACGTTATCAATCACGTGAATTATACCATTGTCTGCTTCTACATTGGGCATCACCACCGTGGCATTTTTTACCTCAAAAGCGTCAGATAAATCTAGAGAGATAACTGACCCTTCCACGGAGGTCAGCGAGTCTACACCTTTCAGATCATCCTGGGTATGTTTCCCTGCAACTACATGATACTTGAGAATTCGACCGAGCTGGGGCGGGTTTTGCACCAGAGTTTGAATGGTGCCGGGCGGTAGCTTGGCAAAAGCGTCATCAAGGGGAGCAAAGACAGTGAACGGCCCAGGGCTCTGCAAGACTTCCACAAGACCCGCTGCCTGCACGGCAGCAACGAGAGTAGAAAATCCTTCGGTTTGAACAGCGATATCGACGATGGTAGGCATGACGGGTAAGAGGTGAGTAGGTAAGTGAGTCAGCAATGAAAATTAAATAACTTAGATCAAATTTTGCTGGAGTGACGCGGCATCGTCGCGCCGCTCAAACAAAATTTGATTCTGCTCAATCCTTGTTCCTAAATAAGCAATGGTCTGGTGGAATCATGGCTCCATCAGACCATCACTCAAGTTAACGATAATCCGAAGACTGGATATTCCGCAGCCGGGCTTCGGGGCGGAGAAACCGATCCATCTGGGCTTCAAAAAACTTGCGGTTTGCCATCAGATGCTTGGGGTTGGGGTCGTCGAGGGGATAGAGCAGGGCAGCGCGGAGAGCTTGGAACACAGCAGAGGTGACGTTGTACATGGATCGCTGGAAGGTGATGCCTAGCTGAACTAGCATATCGTCTTTCCCACGGCAGTGCTTTTCGTAATACTCCAACAGGTAAGGGGGCAGGAAGTGAAGCATGTCCTGCATGAGTAGTGTAGGCGGAATGCCTGCGGTGCCAACGGGGAAGACATCGGCATACAAAATGCCGTAGTGGAAGTCTTTCTGATCGTCGGGTACCTGATTTGCTTGAGCGTTGTAGGATTTAGTGCCTCGGAAGGGGGCCGTGCGGTAGAAGACAGACTCCACATAGGGTAAAGCAGCCTCATAGAGCCAGGTAAAGCCCTTGGACTTGGGAATGATTTCGTAGCATTCCCCATCGATATAAGCATGGTGGTAGATGGGACGTCCAGCGACCGCAAAAATGCCGTTCACCAGGAAGTTCATCGCATCGGGAACCCCCTTGAAGCCCCCTTCATCATAGACATCAGACATCTCGAAGAATACGGCAGCCATCACTTCCCAAAACTCTCCCAAGTTAGCGTAGTAGGACAATTCCCGCACCTTTTCGATAAACATATCGGGGAACAGCTTGTATAGCCCCAGCATCACCGGATTCTTCTTGAAGTAAGCACGGATCGCACGATCAGCATTGGCTTTGTACTCGTCAGAGTCAAGGTAGGCATCAAACTGGTTGACAGGAGCATACATTTGGCGGTGCCAGAACATGGCTCGCATACACTCTTCAGCAAACTCCATATTGACCCGATCGTGCCACAGATGGTGGAGAAGCCTGGGAATCTTCTTCTTGACTTCCCCGGTTGCCATGAAGTCCAGAAGTTCGGGGTGGGCGGCGGCTTCGCCACGCCAGATGCGAAGGTCGGCGGTGTCTCCCGCATAGTGGTTAGGAAGATCGAGGTATTCCTGGGAAATGAAGTATTTGAAGAAGGGGAAGGGATCGAGGAACACTTGCTCACCAATGTAGAGCAAATCCCGCCAGTAAAAGTCCATCGGCACGGCATAGGCTTTGTAGATGCCGATAATCTGCATCAGATTTTCGGGCGTGTCGGGGAGCATGGATCCACCCGCCTCCAGGCGGTGGATAATGTCCGCATAGGGATGATTGGAGGGGGGAATGAGAGTCTTTGGCTTTTCGAGGGTTGTATTCATGGTGTGTGGATGTAAGGGTGTGTAGATGTGAGGGTGTGTGGATGTGAGGGTGTGTGGGCAACAGGTTTGAACATCGCCCACACAGGTCTTGGAATGTTAAATATCCTGAGCATCCAGAACCGGAGCTAGTCCAAGGTTTGTAATGGGCAGCAGGGGATCTGGCATGGGTGCCTGAACCTCTGCTAAGCGCTCATCGACAGAGGTATTGATGGCGGCAACAAGGACAGTGCTGGTAGTTTCGCTCCAGCGGACGAGCCAAGTAGGTTGAACGCCCAGAAAGAAAACAATCAACGCTAATACCAGAGCAGGAACACGCTCAGCCCATTCCACCTTGGGAAAATAGGCGGTCGCATTGTCCAGCTTCCCAAAGCAGGTGCGGTTCAGCAGAATCACAAAGTACACAGCAGTAAGTCCCGTTCCCGCTACAGCAATGAGAGTTTGTACCGGGAAGACCGCATAGCTGCCCTGGAAGATAATGAATTCTGCCACAAAGCCAACGAGTCCGGGAATCCCTGCACTGGCCATGCCGCCTAACACCAATAGAGCACTGATGGCAGGAAGACCACGGATGGGGTTTAGCAACCCGTTCAACACATCTAACTCCCGAGTTCCTACTTTTGCTTCTATTACCCCAACTAGGTAAAACAACAGCGCAAGGATGATGCCGTGAGCAAACATTTGGGAGATGGCTCCCACTAGACTGAGGGCAGTGAGGGCAGCACCTGCCAGAAGGATGTAGCCCATGTGGCCAATAGAGCTGTAGGCAACCATGCGCTTGATATCCTTCTGAGCGATCGCCGCCGTTGCCCCATAAATGATACTAGCGGCCCCCCAAGTAGCAAGCCAGGGTGCCAGGGTCGTCCAGGCATCGGGGAAAAGCTGCATCCCAAAGCGAAGAATACCGTAGGCTCCAAGCTTGGCCAGAGTGCCACCCAGCAGAATCGCAACCGGAGTTGAAGCAGACACGTAAGTGTCGGGGAGCCAGGTGTGAAAGGGAACTAGGGGCATCTTAATGCCGAAGCCTACCAGCAAGGAGCCCAATAGCAGAATCTGCAAACCAAGGGGGAGCGTCTCTCCCATCAGGGCAACGTAGTCGAAAGTGGAAGAGCCGGTGAGCCAGACCAGCCCCAGAAATCCTGCCAGAATGAATGCACCTGACAAAGCTGTGTAGATTAAGAATTTAACTGCAGCATAGCCCCGTCGGTCGCCGCCCCAGATGGAAATCATCAGGTAAAAAGGCACCAGTTCCAATTCATAAAACAAGAAGAACAGCAGCAGGTTTTGCGCCATGAACGCCCCAGCAACACCGCCGCTCACTAGCAGCACTAGAGCGTAGAACAGCCGGGGGCGTTCCGTTTTCTGCGAGCTGCTGAAAATCGCAATCCAGGTTAGGAGGCTATTGAGTACCAAAAGCACCAGCCCAAGACCATCAATCCCCAGGCTGTAGTCTAAGCCCAGCGTATCAATCCAGGGCAGATACTCCTGCATCTGCATGGCGGGATTCGTAATATCAAACTGACTGGCGAGAAACAGGGTCCACCCCAGAATGCCAGCCGATCCCCAAAGGGCGATCGCCCGTACTTTGGAGCCAGAGATATATTGGGGCAGCAAACTAAGGATGAGTGCGCCGAGGATGGGAAACCAGATGAGAATGCTAAGCATGGTCGTCTTGGTGAGGTAAGTGGGTAGAAGAGGTAGGTGGGTGGGTGGGTAGCTGGGGGCAAAGGATTTCAAACGGATTTGGGAGGAGAGAATAGCATCTCTAAGCATCTCTAACGAAATACTTTGCCGCGCCCGTATCCCGATGTTTACCGCAGATACGCTTCATCAGCCCAAGGGAACAAGTCGGAGGTTGACCAGCAGGGACCACGTCGTGAGGATGGTAATCAGGGTAAGGCCAACGGCAATGGTGAGGACGTAAAACTGGGTCTTTCCAGTATTGCCGTACTTCAGGGTTTCACCGCCAAAGATAGATGCAACGCCTACCAGGTTAACCAAGCCATCGACAATGTAGCGATCGCCAAAATCGATGATCCGGGACACGACATCCACACTGCCAACCACACTCGACCGATAAAGGCGAGGGGTGTAAAAATCGTAAGTAAACAGGTCTTGCACAGGCTTCCAGGGCAGGCGAACAGGCTTCTCCGTCGGCCCTAAGTACACGATCGCTCCCAATGCTAAGCCCGCCAAGCTTGACCAGATGAGCAACAGCGCCGCATTCTTGTCAAGCACGGCCCAGTTGGGCAGCAGACCTAGGGTTTGGAGCACCAGCGGCAGATGGAACGTGAAGGATGCCATAACCACCATCGGGAAGGTGATGGGCCAGAGGTTTTCGGGCGATCGCTGTGCCATCTGCTTCGCGACATTGCCGAAGACCAGGCAGAAGACACGGGTAAGGCCAAAGGCAATCAGGATATTGACAGCCAGAAGTACAATCACGACGCCGGGGCGCTCTGCCCAGAGACCATCCATTAGCTCCAGCATGGCCCAGAACCCACCGAAAGGAGGGACAGCAATCAGCCCAATACCGCCCATGAGATAGGCAAGTCCCGACATCGGGCGGCGGCTCCACAGCCCACCCAGCTGAGTCACGTCTTGGGTAATGCTGTTGAGAACCACCGATCCGCAGCTCATGATGACGGACGCGGCGGCAATTGCATGGATCAGCAGCAATAGATACGCCGCTTCAGTCTGACCTGACCCCACTGCCATGAAGATGATGCCCATGTAGGCACTGGCGAGATAGGACAGGGTGCGCTTGATATCAACTTGGGCGATCGCAATCAGGCTGCCTCCAAGGGCTGTCACCGAACCGATGGCGATAACAGCAGTTATCACCGTAGGTGACAGAGCGAGAACAGGCTGCAGTCTAATCAGCACCCAGGCTCCTGTCGCTACAACAACAGTGTTTCGAAGAACAGTACTAGGAAACGGCCCCTCCATGGCTTCATCTAACCACAGGTGCAGGGGAAACTGAGCACATTTGCCCATCGGCCCCGCAATCAGTGCCAATCCTACCAGGGTAATGGCTGCGGGGTTAATGTCGGCAGTCTGCGCCCATGCAGCCAACTCGCTAAAGTTCCAAGTGCCTGATAGGGGGTAGACAGCCAGGACACCCATTAGCAAAAAAAGATCGCCGATCCGTTTGGTGAGGAACGCATCGCGCGCTCCAGTCACGACCAGAGATTGGTTAAACCATATACCGATGAGCAAGTACGTTCCCAGGGTAAGAATCTCTAAAATCATGTAAGAGAAGAACAGGGAATCGCACAGCACCAGAGCACACAGACCCGCTTCAAATAGAGCCAGGAGGGCATAAAATCGCGCCCATCCCCAGTCTATTTCCAGGTACCCCACAGTGTACAGTTGGGATGCAAAATTGATACCTGTGATGACGAGAACTGCTCCTAGCGTAAGAGAAGTAACCTCCATGGGAAGGGTCAATTCTAGCCCTGCTACATTAAGCCAGGGAAATTGAAAATAGTAGCCGGACTGCTGCCAGACTGCCGGAAATGCAAGAAGCCCGTGCAAAAAAGCAAACGTCGTCATCATCAAGTTTACGTACCCTGCGGGACGAGGCCCTGTTAGCTTGGTGATGGACGGAAACCATAGAGTGGATAGCACCATCCCAAACAGGGGATAGCAGGGAATAAGCCAAACACTTTGGACGAGAATTTCAGCCATAGGATATTACTCGAGAAGCCAACTAACTGCGCTGCTTGCTAAAACGTCTACTTCACAATCTCTGCCAATACAATCTCTGTTGACGAATTCTCTTAAACTACGAATCAAAACTGTGAATTAAACGTTAAAGCTCAATTTTGTCACGCTTAACCAGCGCTTATATCTATGATGATCACGAAAGTCATCAATAAAAGCCTATGTCGGCTTTGTATTAGCCTATCGCAAAACGTAAAGCAAATCTAAAGGGTATAGGGGTTTTTCGATATGAATTGTTTTATGGCATCGAAAAACTCTACTTATTGCAACAAAGCGGGCGATCGCGTCGATCCCCAGCGGTCGGACGGGAATACTGAACATGACCTACTCACTACCTCGGCATAATTAAAAACCAACTACAAAACCCTGCGCTGCCCGCGCAGCGGGCAGCGCAGGGTTTATGAGTTTTATGTTTAATTGTGACCACCTACTTATCGTTTCGGTGTCCGCCATGACTGCGATCGCCCCTGACCTTCAACTCCTTTCTTCATCCCAGCACTCCGATGCATTTCCTAGCGAACCACAAAGCTGGGATCTCTCGGATCTTTATGATGGATTTGATGATCCTCGCCTCGCCCAAGACCTTGAATATCTTCGGGTAACGGCGGCTGAGACGCGAGACCGCTACCACGGCAAGGTGGCAATCCTAACTCCTGATGAGGTTGCTGAGGGGCTAAAGCAGATAGAGGCGATCGCCACCCGATCGGGCTGCATCTGCAATTTTCCCCTGCTCGTCTTTTCGGCCAACACCCGCGATGGGGAAGCCAGGCAAATGCTCGACAACGTGAGAGCTGCCTTGAGCAACGTGTCTAACCAGATTCTTTTCTTCGACCTAGAGCTACAGGCGTTGGATGAAGACGCCTTCACCGACCTTCAAGTTGCTCCTGCCTTGGAGCCCTACTGGCACTACCTGGATCGCATGGCTCAACTCCGGGATCATCGCCTGTCAGAAGATGCCGAACAGCTCCTGAACCAGCGAAAACTCACCGGGCGAGACGCCTTTGTTCAACTCCACACCCTTCACCGAGGCGAGCAGGACTATGCCCCAGTTGCCCTTCCCGACGGCACCACCGCATCCACCGAGGCAGACCTTCGTTCTCTCATGTATCATCCCGTTGCTGATATTCGTCTAGCGGGTTATGCGTCCATTCGCCAGGTGCTCCAGCAGCACAACTCCCTCCATGGCTTTATTCTCAATACCCTATGTCAAGACCACCGGGTTGAAAGCCAAGTGCGGCAGTTTGATTCCACCCTGCACAAGCAGTTATTAACCGACGAAGTTGAAGAACCGGTCTTTCGCACCATCATGGACGGAACCCATGCCCGCTACGACCTCTTCCAGCGCTACTACCGCTTCAAGGCAGAGGCGCTAGGCCACCCCATCCGCATCTGCGATCTCTACGCGCCATGGACAACCACAACCCACGCCATTCCCTATGGGACTGGCGTTGAGACTTTGCTCACCGCCCTGAAATCCTTTGATGAGTATTATGCTCACCGTGCCCAGGAATTCTTTGTGCGACACTGGGTAGACGCTAAGGTGAAACCCGGCAAGCGGGGCGGGGCATTCTGTTGCTACACTCCGGGCAAGCATAGCTACCTGATGCTGTCTTACACCAATGACTACAATTCTCTCTTTACCCTCGCCCATGAAATGGGCCACGGGCTGCACTATGCCTGGACGGGCGATCGCCAGTCCTACTTCAACGCCAATCCACCCCTCGTTTTGGCAGAAGTGGCCTCCACCTTCAACGAACTGCTGCTGTTGGATCACTTACTGAGCAACGCTGGGGACGATCCTGCTCTGCGCCAAATGCTCCTCGCCCAACAGTTGGAAAACCAGCTCAACTTGCTATTCCGCCAGAGCACTATCAGCCGCCTAGAACTGCTCCTGCACGACAAGGCGACAACGGGCAGTTTTGACCACCAATTTGTCAATACAGAGTGGCTACGGCTCTATCACGAACTCTGTGGTGATGCTGTTGAAATTTTGCCTGGACACCAGTACGACTGGGCTGCCATCGGGCACATCTTTTTCAAACCCTTCTACTGTTACCAGTACACGGCGTCTACCATCGTCAGCCTTGCCTGCTACCAGCGCTATCGTGAAGAGGGGGAGTCTTTTATTCCTGGCTATCTGGAACTTCTGGGGTTAGGCAGCAGTCAAAATCAGCTCACAGCATTGCGAGACTGCGTCGGCGTCGATTTAGCAAACCCCACCACCATTGAGCAAGCTTTGCACTACGTCGAAGACCTCCTCGACCAGCTTCAGGCCACTCTTTCATAATGTCTCTTGTCCTTCCCTGCGAGCGATTGGAAGCACAACTTGGCAAAGTTCTCAAATTCACAACACAAAGATAGGGATTTGGCGCACGCGGCGCGCGCGCCAAATCCCTATCTTTGTGTGAAACTTGCCAAGTGGTGTGTAGTTCTACTTTCAAGAATTGGTATAAAACGTCGGTCGAGACTATCCAGATCCCTGGGGTCTTGAATTAACGGAAGTCAAGGGACTCCCCGCAGAAAAAGCCCAGAGATCTCTGCCGGGCTCTCTACCAAAGTTCTAGCTGGATCCAGAGGCAGAGGACTCGCCGGATACTCCACTAGACTGAAAAATGGTAGCTGGTATGTGCCCCATTGGGGTATAGAAACGTGCAGACCACTGACACATCGGGATTGTAGCGAATCAGCATGTCCTGCAGTCCGGACTGCTTCCAATCACTTAAGGTCGCCTCAATCTGGCTCATGGGGCGAAACTTAAGCTGCCAATCTTCTAAATCAGTACCCTCATTTTCAAGCTGGCGAAACACGATAACGGTTCCCTTCTCCCCTAGAGTTTGATATCCACCTCGGGCGATCGCCCCAATCTGTTCGGCGTTCGCCTCAATCACAGCAAGCTGTACCTCTTTCGGTTCAAGCGGCTCATTCATCACGGCATCATCTTTAGATTCACAGGTTCAAAAAAATCACAGATTCAAATTCACAGGTTCTTCGGATTCGTAGGTCTAAGAGCAAGAATTAACGAATTTACAACTTGATTCGCCAAGGGACAGCAGCATCGCCGGAATACCTCCACAAGATTCGAGGAGGACTGACGCATTTTCAGCGGATGCTAGCTGGCGCACATCGCGCGGCTGACATCACGCTGTCGAATTCATGCTGTTCAGTCGAATTCATGCTGTTCAGAAGAAGTCGGAGAGAATTGTTGCAATCATTCAGCATCGTGAGGCTTTTGTCATGATGCTGAACACTGATCGACGCCTAAACGTTGTTCACACAGGGCTTTTTCGGATGTCTCCAGGCTTTCCCATTCCACATCTCGCCGCAGGACAAGCCCATTATGCCCTATCAGAAAACGAGGCAACTGCTCCATTTCAATCAGTTCCATCGTTTCCATATTGTAAGTGGTGTAGGTTGTTAAATCAGGGGAGTCAAAGTCTACATCTACTAGGGTGAGGGCTTTCCAGGGTGGCAGGTCGCTGTCAATGAGAGGCCGAGGGCCGGAGCCGAGAATGCCCGCATGGAGCAAGTGTAAATCGCCCTTGTGGGCAGGATAGTAAGCGTGGTGATGGCCACTGATATAGGTGTGAACATTGTACTGCTCAAGCAGCGCCTGGAGTCTGCCGGGGCTATTCATCACTTCGCCGGGTTGGTTGCGTCCGAGGGCGACAGAATACAGAGGCAAATGACCGAGAAGAATTCGCATCTTTGCCTGCTGGGCTCCTGGGCTTGCTAGAGCGGACTCTACCCATGCCAGCTTTTCCTCGGGAATCAAGTGAGAGGAGCCATCCCAGGCGATAAAGAAAATATCGTCATATTTGAACGTGTAGTAGAAGGGGAATTCAAACCGATCCACAAACTGCACACCAGGGTCATGGTCTGGAGTGCCCCAATATTCCTTGGTAATATCCCGCTCCTTCTGGAACAGGAATGAGCCACCAACCCCCTGGGCGCTAGACGCATCATGATTTCCTACCGTAAATCCGTAGGGCATTTTCATTGCTCGGAGGGGGGCTGCAACGTACTGGTCAAATCCTGCCCACATGGCTCGCATTTTTTGTTCTGTTAGGGTCAAGTCCTGCCCAGCCACCATGTCGCCGCTGCACACCACCATATCGGGCTGCCAGAAAGGAATGAGGTTTATCGCCTTTTCTACTTCAGGGTCGTAGGAGATGGAACCATACGGGCCGTTTAAATCGCTAATGACCATGAGCCGGATATCGGCATGGGGAGGATTGTATAGCCCATCGCTGCCAATGGCGTTAAGAATACCCTGAGTCTCTTGAGGCAGCGGCGTCGATTCGGTCATAGAACTGTCGCTGGAGGGCTTTGCCTCTGATAAGGATGCCTGGGAATCGCTCGCTTCAGAGAGTTGCGGCGAGGGTTTTTCTGGGGAAGGATCTGAAGATGATAGGAAGGGAGGAGATTCCTGGGAACAGGCGATCGCCAAACTCAGCACAATGCCGACAATAAACCAGATGAGGATCGTCCGCCAACCGTCACGCTGCCAGGTTCTATGCTGCCATCTCATATATGTTCCCGACTTTATTCAAGACAACTCCAGCCACTGTGCTCACCCCGAAGAGGGCGATCGCCCTGTACTGTACCATCAACAGTTAGAAATTGTCCGAAATAATTTCGGTTCTCTACACTCCAGAAACCCTCAGGCTTTGCTTAGGTTAAGCCTAAGGAAGGCCCTAAGGGACTTGCAAGAAAATAAAGTGCTCGGAAAAGAGCAGCGGGCGCAGCCCGCTGCTCTTTTCCAGTATCTTTTTGAGCCGCAGATCCCTAAGGGAAAATTTTTAGGGTTCAGCCTGAATCTTAGTCTATGGATAGAGAGCCATACCCTCAACCCCTCAATGCCTATCGCTTCCTTACGAAATGCTAAGTTTAAACGCTAGATTTAGCCTCTCTTGTCAGGTTCGGACAGCAATTCTCATTATGGAAATTTAGGGAGCAAAAAGGTCGCCTCAGGCGACCTTTTTGCTCCCTAAATTTGTACCAGTGAGCGCCTGTAGGGCACGAAGCTTTCTAAAATGAGAATTACTGAGGTTCGGATAACTCTGCTGCAGGGCGCATACAAACACTGGAAAAAACTTAACCGTCGCATACAATAAAGATATGGCGGAAACACAAGTTTCCGTTCACTCCTCACACCACACACCGCCTGGGCAATTGCCCAGGCGTTTCTTATATCCACTCTCCCTTTCGCTGTTTTCGCCACACGACTTGGCAAAGTTTTCAAATTCACAACGCAAAAATAGGGGTTTGGCGCGCGCTCCGCGCGCCAAACCCCTATTTTTGCGTGAAACTTGCCAAGTCGTGTTCGCCAGTAACGTACCAAAAACGTAAAGATTGTCGGCTAAGGAACAAGAGCTATAGCGCTCTGCAAGTGCTTTAAGTACAGCACATGTGCTGAATCAATTTGGGCGTATTCCTTAAGGCGGAACGTTATGCCTGCAATAAAATTCAGGAGTCAGAAGCTAGAATACAAGGAGGGACTGGATTCTGGCCCCTGACTCCTAGCTCCTGGCCTAGTCAGGATTTCACAGCTTAAATTACACCCCTCAATTTGCACACCGCTATAAATAATTTGAATATTAATAATTTGAACCCAATTTTAGGGGTTCTAATTTTTTGCGAGCTCTGATAATACAACTCAATGCTTCTCTATCTCAGATGCTGCTAAACCTTCTGAAGCGCCATACAGACAGGGCTTGCGCAAGTCCTCCGCAGTTCGCAGATTCGTTAGATAATGGCAAGCTAAACCCACTCTCAGCCTGAAATTTGCACAAGTCCTAACAGAGATTGACGTATCACCTTCGCAGGTTCATATGCTGTGGTAACATATGCTTTAGATAAATAAGGTAAGGACTTTCAGGCATGTCAGCAGCCTCAGCAGTTACAGATTCAAGCTTCAAGCAGGAAGTTCTCGAAAGCGATGTTCCTGTTCTAGTGGATTTCTGGGCACCCTGGTGTGGCCCATGTCGTATGGTAGCTCCCGTGGTTGAGGAGATCGCTGAGCAGTACGACGGTAAAATCAAAGTTGTCAAAGTGAATACAGATGAGAACCCCAGCGTTGCTAGCCAGTACGGCATTCGCAGTATTCCTACGTTGATGATCTTCAAGGGTGGTCAACGGGTTGATATGGTAGTAGGCGCAGTTCCCAAGACAACGCTTGCCAATACCCTTGAGAAATATTTGTAAAAAGCCCTGGTGATTTAGTTCATCAAGGGATCAGTAGGAGAAATTTCCTGAAAAGAGGGGCGGCAGGCTGAGCCTGCCGTCCTTCTTTTTATGATTCTTTATTGGCAGCTCGCCGGGCAACCATCGTTTGGCATCTGACTTATAGCGGTGTGCAAATGGGTTAAGTACACCCAAATTTGTTAAATGGCGGCGCAGAGCGCCGCCATTTAACAAACTGTATTTAGTGCGCTTGCACAGCGCTATAGAGTAGCGCGCGGCGCGCGCCACTCC
>CAYXJG010000055.1:0-18847 GCA_964465285.1 uncultured bacterium | reverse complement strand
ATCTCGCCCCACTTCATCCGGTGGCGACCCCATGAGAAACTCCCCAGCGGGAATGGCTACCAAATCCAGGGTGAGGCCTGGGGCTAACTCTTGCTTCCAGACGGGAATTTGCTTTACCTGAGCTGTCGCTTGTCGTTCTTTTAGTTCCACGATCAGCATGGGCACAGGTTGCCCACTGGGGGCACCAATCAGGCTGAGGGCACGGGCGGCTCCTTGGCGCAGGGGGAGGGGTTGAGCCTCGTTTTCCAGAATGTTCAGTAGTTCTGGCTTGCCTGATTTCATCACTCCCAGGGCTTCAGCAACCGTGCGACGGACTGCCACATCTTCTTCAGGGTTGGTCAATACCCTCAACAAGGACTCACTGCCAATGCCCAGCTTCCCTAACGCTTGGGCAGCGGCCTGTCGAGCCACAGGCGTTTGACTTCGGTTTTCCAGCATCCCTAATAAGTTGGGTTCGGCAATGCGGGCAGCAGGCCCCCAATTCCCCAAGTCCTTAGCCGCATCAAGGCGGTACTTCAGCTCAGGGGCAGAAAGCTCAGACATTAATCGACGGATGCGACGGTTTTCCTGGGCTTGCCTTAGCTTGTCTGGATCGATGTCTGCCTTGCGGGCCAGTCGATCGGGCAACCCATCGGGGATGCCATCCTCGTTCACATTGTCTAAACAGCAGTCGCGCACTGCTAGCAAAAAGCCTCGAATAATTTCTGTAGTCTCATGTTCCTGATCCAAAACGTGATCAACAGCGGTGAAGAACTCATCCCAGGCTATCTCTGGATTGTGATGCAGACACTTCTGTTCTACAAGATGAGCTGCGGCTAAATACTCAGCGAGTGGGTCAAGAATGATGCGGGTTTCGTCGCCTGATTCGGTGGTCAGCAAGAAACAGAGACGGTTTTCTAGATAATCCAAACGGTCTTTGGCAGTGGCTTTGTCGCCGTCGTTGGCAAGGGCGGCGATCGCCTCCTTCTTCTTAATGTATTTCGGTCGATAGGTTTGCTTCAGGCATTCCCAGGCAACGATTCTGGCATCCCGATGGACATCCAGATCGTCTCGTTTATTTTCT
The DNA here is from genome assembly GCA_964465285.1 of uncultured bacterium. GTDB lineage: Bacteria > Cyanobacteriota > Cyanobacteriia > CAKZMO01 > CAKZMO01 > JBCCWF01. Next base: position 17,784 of record CAYXJG010000055.1, on the reverse strand, counting down.
GGATCAATGTTTTGATTGAGCTGATTCAGGTACCGGAGCATGAGCTTGGGCACGGAGTCGGGAAGAATACCGCCTTCTCCCTCTCGTTCCTTCACCCAAAAATCAATGTAGAGTCGAGCCAGTAATACCGTAATGCTGCGTTCTCCAGCCATGCGGCGGAGGCGATCGCAGGCATCAGAGTATTCGTCGTCTTCAAACAGGTTTTCTTTACCTTTTGCTTCCAGGTAAGCAGACATAAACGGCCAGAGGCGATTGGCTTCAATTTGTAAGGGTCGGAGTACGGTTTTAGGTACTCCACCCAATGGCTCTTCCAAGCGGGAGGTGACAATGATGGCCCTGGCCGGAAAATCTGGTAGCAGTGGTTTAATCTGGCTGCGGGTATGCTCACTCATCTCTGAGAGGTGATCCACAATCACCAGTACCCGCTGCCGCTGGAGCAATTTTTCCAGCAGTTCTAGGGCAATTGGCTCTAGTTGATTTGTCAGAGCACCCAACTGCCCCCGAATCGCCTCAAAGAGAGTGGTCTGGTCATCCAACTCGTTTTCGATCAGTACAGGAATCATGCGATGGGAACTCAATTGCTTTTCCATCCCCCATCGAGCAATCTGACAAGCCAGGCTGGTTTTCCCAGCTCCTCCTTCACCTGTAATGAGTAACACCGCTGGTTTCTTTTTGAGGGTCGGCATCAGGTGGTGCCCACTTAAATCATTGATAGGTGATTTATCCAAGCGCACCACGAGGGGAATATGAATCGCCCGATATTCGACGGTTGGAAGGTTCAGAAATTCAGTCTGGGCCGTTTGCCAGTGTTGATTGACCCAGACATCAAGGACGCGGTTGCGGTATTTGAGCGATCGCACCATCCCCAGTGGAATCTTCCAACTTGTCCAGGGTACGGTGATATCCGTCGAGGGTAGCTTCAGCAACCACAACGGTTTGATCCACAAGACTCCCAGATAGCTGACGACCAGAACGCCTGCCAGAATGATGGAAACCTGGTGGTCGTGCCAGAGTTGGAGGGGGCGATCGCGAAGGGAAATTGGCTCAGGGGGTGTTGTATCGGTCGGAGTTGACGAATCTGATTCGGGTGGTGGGGTGCCTGTTTGAGCCTGCATAGGAGATACAGCCGTCCCTGCGATAAACCAGGAGGCAACGATACCCGTCAGCACAGACTGGACTATGGTGAAATGCAGCACTCGCACAATCTAGATTCAGCTTAGACACTTTTCACAGGGTACGAGATATCTTCAGCGCTTTTGGATATTTCTACGGCTATTTTCAAAATTTGTTGTGAGACCAAAAAATTTGAGATCTATCCAAACCCCTATTTTTGCGTGAAACTTGCCAAGTCGTGAACCTCATTGACTGACAAAACTTATGCACAGATCCTCCGGAAGCCCCTCGCTCTCTGGGAGAGGGGTTGGAGGTGAGGGGCAACAACTTTTGTCAGTCAACCAGCCTCCTCCTAGCGGATTTATTCCAATGATTGACTGCTGAGTCGATCACTTGAGGGGTCACTGGTATTCTGCATGGCTCTTGTGTTGTAAACCTCTCGCAACTCTCAACACAGGTTCACAGGTTGAGACTTTAACTATTGAGCGGAGGAAGCCCGCTCTGCGCGTAGGCTTCCTCCGCTCAACTTCCTTTACTCAAGAATGGTAAGACTTGGCAGAGTTTACGAAAGAATCCTACTTCAATCCTTGCATCACTGCGCGAGCCGCTTCGAGAGTGCGGTCGATATCTTCATCCGTGTGAGCTAAAGATGTAAAGCCTGCCTCAAACTGCGATGGAGCAAGATATACTCCCTGCTCCAGCATTCTCCGATGAAATCGCCCAAACTTTTGCAAATCCGACTGCTTAGCATGGTCGTAGTTATGAACAGGGCCAGGATTGAAGAAAAACCCAAACATGCCACTAATCTGTCCGCCATAAGCATCATGACCAGTTTCTTTGGCGACGGCCAGCATCCCGTCAGCTAGTTTTTTGGTGATACGGTTAAGCTGCTCGTAAGTGCCCGGATGCTTTAGCAACTCCAAAGTTTTAATTCCAGCTGTCATGGCTAGAGGATTGCCGGACAGGGTACCTGCTTGGTACATTGGGCCGGCAGGAGCAACCATTTCCATAATGTCTCTACGGCCACCATAAGCCCCCACAGGCAGCCCGCCACCAATAATTTTACCAAGAGTAGTGAGGTCGGGTGTCACGCCAAATTTTTCCTGGGCACCCCCATACGCAATGCGGAACCCAGTCATCACTTCGTCAAAGACCAGCAGCGCACCGTTATCCGCGGTCAGCTTCCGTAACCCCTCTAAAAATCCAGGCTGAGGTGGAATAAAGCCGGAGTTGCCGACCACAGGTTCAAGAATCACCCCCGCAATCTCACCAGGATTTTCATCAAACAGCTTTTTCACGGCTTCCAGGTCATTGTAAGGTGCCGTTAAGGTATTGCTTGTAGCGGCTTTAGGAACGCCGGGAGAATCAGGCAAGCCCAGCGTCGCTACCCCCGACCCTGCTTTCACCAGAAACATATCGGCATGGCCATGGTAACAGCCTTCAAACTTAATAACCTTTTCTCGTCCGGTAAATGCCCTCATCAGACGAAGAATTGCCATACATGCTTCGGTGCCTGAGTTTACAAATCGCACCATTTCAATGCTGGGCACAGCATCAATTACCATTTCCGCCAGTACATTTTCCAACTGGCAGGGCGCACCGAAACTAGTGCCCTTGTCAAGAGCTTGATGGAGCGCATCGATAACATCGGCATGGGCATGGCCGCAGATTGCTGGTCCCCAGGTACCTACGTAGTCAATGTACTTATTTCCATCTACGTCCCAGACGTATGCCCCTTTCACGTGGTCAAATACGATGGGCTGCCCCCCCACCGATTTAAAGGCACGAACGGGTGAACTGACTCCGCCGGGCATCAAGTGTTGAGCAGCGGAAAAAATTTCTTCTGAATTGGTTGTTTTAATAGGGGTTGTAACCAAAGTTCTCTCCTTCCTGGCGTCCTAGTTTAATCCCTGATCCTAAACCCAACTGGGTAAATGGATCGACCGAACTCGCTAAGGAACGAAGATTAAATAAAATCCAATTTTGTTGGGGCGGCGCGGCGGTGCCACGCTGCCTCAACAAAATTTGGTTCAAGTTATTTAATTATCGCTCCTAAGGTTTATCTGCGAGGCAAGACCATAAGAATCTTGCAAAGCGCGATTTGCTGAACAGTTCTTTATTATTCTATCCATATCAGACTTGCGGGCTGTGCTGTAGCAAAGCGTCATAACAATTGCGTCATAACAATTGCGTCATAACAATATGTGACTGCTCAGAAAAGAAGTGGCGGTATCAGCCAGAAAACCTGTTCAGTTTCAGATCTCTATCAAAGGACTCGACTTGGCAAGTTTCACGCAAAAATAGGAGGCTAGGGCGCGCTCAGCGCGCCCTAGCCTCCTATTTTTGCGTTGTGAATTTGAGAACTTTGCCAAGTCGTGAAAGGACTTAATTATCTGTCATGAACTTGACACTTCCAGAAAAAACGGTAACAATGAATACAGAAAGTAAATCGTTCATCCTTCAATTCTTACGGAAGCTATTCAGAGATTGCTATGAAGAGTGCTTCTGAAAGGTCGAAAGAAGGACGGAAGTAGGGAAAATTCCTGAAGGAACGCGCCTCAAGTTAACTGTCACTCTTCAGAACTTTTGGAGGCGAATCCATGAAATTGACATATCGCGGCATTGAATACGATTACGACGCACCTGCTGTTGAATACGGCGATGCCCTTGCATCCGGGAAATATCGTGGTCTAGATATCCGGTTCCGCAACGCTAAGAAAGTCCCTGTGTACACTGCAACGCTTGATTTGCAGTATCGCGGAGTAAATTCTGGGTCATCCAACAGCGTGTCAAAAGTTGACGGAGCGATCGCTCCCCAGCCTTCTACGCTGGCTACGGTAGTCGTAGAAACTGCGAATACTGTGGTTGATACGGTTGATAACCTTGCCCGCTCCCTAATGTTAGACCAGTCTCGAAGTATCAAGCGTCGTCAGCAAGATATGCTGAGCCGTCTTGCGATTGAAGTTGGCGTTCCTACCGATGAGGTAGAGCATGACTGGAGCAAAATTCAAGGTAAGATCCATCCTACGTTCCGCACAAACTACGAACGTAGTGGTGCTGCCATGAGTTAGAGGCTAGGCAATTAGGCAAAAACTATAGGCAGGGGTGCGGGCAAAGCCTGCACCCTTTTTTTGATCGAGAATTTGTAGAGCCCAAACTCTGTAGAACGGTGCAGCAATGCCACGTCGCTTCACCCATCTTGGATTTAGATTAACGTCAATTCAAGATAAGCTGTAGCGGTGTGCAAGTTGATTAAGCACAGGTGAGGGGCGGCGCAGAGCGCCGCCCCTCACCTGTGCTGTGCTTAATGCGCTTGCAAAGCGCTATAAAAACTGCTTAACCCGAACTCAGATTAGATCATGCCATCTCCGTTCTTTAGAAGTTTGTACTTGCCTCTTAATCGTGAGCGATGACGACTTGGCAAGTTTCACGCAAGAATAAGGGTTTGGGGCGCGCTCCGCGCGCCCCAAACCCTTATTCTTGCGTTGTGAATTTGAGAACGTTGCCAAGTCGTGTGAGGACTCTATTAGACAGTGTTTGAGAGTGAGTAAGCAGAGCTTGCAAAGAGTGAATATCAATCCTTGCGAGCTTATTTATCCCTAAATTCAAATGTTTAGGTTGCCGCCCGTGGCGGTATAAATAGATTGCACTTAATTCTTGATGCTCAGTGCTGCCCTAGACAGTCGCAAAAAAGTCTTTAGACTTGACTGGATCGGGGGTCATCGTTTTATCTCCTGGCTGCCAACCTGCGGGGCACACTTCATCGGGGTGAGATTGGACATGCTGGATAGCTTGAAGTGTTCGTAGTGTCTCATCAACGCTTCTGCCAAAGGACAAGTTATTGACGGTGGAGTGTTGAATTACTCCTTCTTTATCAATAATGAATAGCCCTCGCAGTGCGATGCCAGCATCTGGTTCGAGAACATTGTAGGCGGTACTAATTTCTTTTTTAATGTCGGCAACTAAAGGATAGTTCAAGTCGCCAACCCCCCCTAACTTTCGTTCAGTTTGAATCCAGGCTAGGTGAGAGAATTCGCTATCTACAGACACTCCCAAAATCTCAGTGCCTAAGGAACTGAACTCTTCATAGCGATCGCTAAATGCGATAACTTCGGTGGGACAGACAAAAGTGAAATCTAAAGGATAGAAAAACAACACAACATATTTTCCGCGATAGTCAGACAGCTTAACGGTCTTAAACTCTTGGTCATAGACAGCGGTTGCAATGAAGTCGGGTGCTGTTTGACCAACTCGGAGGCATCCTTCCATTGTTATGTATTCTCCTTAAGTGACATTAGAAAAGCCTATAGCATTTAGAGCCTCGGATGGAAATATCGCACTTTTGCAACTGAATTGATTTTGTTGTCTGGGATGGGCGGGCGTAGCTCACCCATCAGCAGACGTGGGATATTCGCTCTTGGACTGGATAGTTGAGGCTTAAGGGGCGCGATTTGATGGCAATGATTGCATCATGATAGTGTGACTGAGGACTCTCCAAAGAATTTTAAGGCTGTTGAACTTGAAATCTACTAGGAATGATGTCTAGTATCGGAAGGCAGAAGTCAGAAGGATGAAGGCAGAATGGAGATTCTTTATGTGCCAGGAGTTCTGCCTATCAAAAACAGTGGGGCTATTTACGCCGTCGAGTACTAGGTTTTGCATGGGCGAACGGTTGCAACGACGATGCTGAAAAACGGCATTTAATCTGACGGATCCTTTACTCAGAAGCAACGGCTATATTCGCCATTGTTTGAACGAAACCTTAGTGGAACAAGGTGTACCGTTGCTCACACTAGGGCACAGTAATATGAGAGAGTATGACCCGGATTTCAACTGCGCGGGTTAGTCTTCATCGACAACTGGTCGAGACTGTCATCGGTCATTTCAACCACTGGTTTGATATTGAACATATCTTGGCACGTGACCACTGGCATTTGACCCGTCGCTTAGCACGCAAAGTTTTAGCGCATACGGTGTTGGGTTGTCTCAATTACGCCTACGGCAGCTCTTGGCTTCAATTTGAGAATTTCCTGGCCGTCTGAAAGGAAGAATCGATTTAGTTGTACATCGCTTTGTCAGGAACGAGAAGCAAAATCATCAGAGAATGTTCGGCGTGTAAGCTTCAAACAAGTTGCAATCTCCCTTGCAGACGGTGATAACTGTTTTTACGCCCCCTCTGCGGGTAAAGTCGCCAATCACCCGGATGCCTATGGGCTGCAGCTCTGTCCAGAGGCGATCGCACACCTGATTTGTGACCCCTTCATGGCTGATCCGCTGGTCACGAAAAGAGTTGATATATAGCTTAAATTCCTTCAACTCCACAATCCATTCACGGGGCTGATAGTCGACAACAATAGTGCCAAAGTCGGGATATCCCGACCGGGGACACAAAGCCGTAAACTCAGGATGCTCTAGATGGATAGAGTATTGATTCTCAGAGGGATTTGGCCATTTTTCTAGGGGGTGAACCGCGGCTTCTTGAATTGCCCGATCGCCATATTTGAGAGGGGAAAAAGTCATAGATACGGTAGCGTAAGTAACACAGTTGAAACCTAGAAATCGTCAGAGTAATTGCTTGACCTATATTTCAACCCGTATAAAGCATAGCAATAAACGTTTCCCAAACTACTCAAGGGCAAGGATTAAATAAATCAGTCAGGGTTTCTTCACCGACCAGCATATTGCCTGCCACGGAAAAATTAGAATGGGTAAAGTGACTTGCCCAGCCGATACAGTTTTCCCCTGTTACGACTTGGTAAAGTTCTCAAATTCACACGAAAAACTAGGGGGTTGGGGCGCGCTCAGCGCGCCCCAACCCCCTAGTTTTTCGTGAAACTTGCCAAGTCGTTTTCCCTTGTCCAGGCTGCTGCTTGGCCATTATGGTCACCGAAATGAACCTGACGTTCATTTCGCTGGGGGTGATCTCGCAGCAACAGTTTGACAACAGCATCTGCCGGAGTTTCGTCGTAGATGCTTGCTGCTGCGGCACGCCGTTCCAGAATATTCAACCCGCGAATGCCGAGCATGGGATTCGTTTGTGCCTGCGTGGCGATCGCCCCAATACCAGCCTTTGCCTGGGGAACGAGAGCTCCTACTGCCAAATGTTTCGTGGCAACTGCCACCCCCGTCATCCCCGTCGTTGGCTCCCAAGCCACAATGGAAAACGTCGTATTACGACTTGGCAAGTTTCACGCAAGAATAAGGGTTTGGGGCGGGCGCAGCCCGCCCCAACTCTCACATGACTTGGCAAGTTTCACACAAAGATAGGGGTTTAGCGCGCGCGGCACGCGCGCCAAACCCCTATCTTTGTGTTGTGAATTTGAGAACTTTGCCAAGTCGTGCTCTCACATTTCATTTAGGATTGCTATAGAAAGCTCCAGATAGTTATAGAAATCATGCTGTCAATGCAGAATTTTATTATTATTTAACACTTTTAAGGTCATGCCATCATCGTTACTGTCGCGGATCTAACCGTTTGCTCAGTCAGTTTGTCGAGCTGCTGGTACAGCTATCCCCTTTGCCCGTGGGCGGTGCAAAGTTTTACATCTGGTTTTTAATTATGCCAAGCTACTTACAGTCCAAATGGAGAGACTTTGATATGCAACGTCAGAATGTGTCCAGTGGTACCCCCTGGGAAGAGATCAATGCCTATTCCCGTGTCGTAAAAGTGGGGCAGTGGGTCTACGTTTCGGGTACAACGGCGGCTGATGAATCGGGTACTATTCAACATCTGGGGAATATGTATGGGCAAGCGGCGTACATTCTTCGGAAAATTGAGAAGGCTCTCCAGTCTGTGGGGGCGAACCTTGCCGACGTGGTACGAACGACGGTCTATCTGACAGACATGGATCAGTTTGCCCAGGCAGCAAAAGCCCATAAGGAGTTTTTTGATCCGGTGCGTCCAGCAAATACCCTTGTTGAAGTGAGCCGATTAGCAACGCCAGAAATGCTCATTGAAATTGCGGTTGACGCCATTATCTCAAGTCCTAAGGGATCTGCGGCTAAAAAAGATACCTGAAGATAAAGAGCAGCGGGCGCAGCCCGCTGCTCTTTTCCGGGTACTTTATTGTCTTGCAAGTCCCTAATACCAATAATGCGCTATCTGATAATGCGCTATCCGATAATGCACTACCTGATGAGGAGGAGTAACCGAGTTTATGACATCATCTTATGACTGGATTATTGTGGGCAACGGCATCACTGGTGCAGCCGTGAGCTACGAATTGGCGGCAGCGGGATGCAGTGTCCTACTCCTCGATCGTCAACTCCCTATTCAGGGGGCGACGCGATACAGCTACGGAGGTGTCGCCTACTGGTCGGGGTCAACGCCTCTCCTCAAGCAACTTTGTCAGGAAGGGCACGCTCACTACCCTCAATTATCCGAGCGCCTGGGACAAGACATTGAGTTTCGAGAACTGGATCTGGTGTTAACAGTGCAGGCAGATGATAACCCTGCCGCCTATGAGGCGCAAACCACGTCGTTTTTAACTGCTCCCCGACTGATATCTGTCGATGAGGCGTGTGAGATCGAACCGCTACTCAATCCGTCAGCTCTTTCAGGGGCGTTTACTGTGAGACACGGCCATGTCAATCCAGAAGCAATGGTCGCAGGATATAACTCTGCCCTAACCCAGTTAGGAGGGGCGATCGCCCCAGCGGATGTCTTGGGGTTCCAGCGTCAGGGCGATCGTATTACAGGGGTCATCACTGACCAGGAATTGTTTTCAGGAGCCAATGTCCTGATCAGCAATGGGGCCTGGGCGCGATCGCTCCTCCAGGCAGCAGGCATTCATATTCCCCAATGCTTCAGCCATGCAGAGCTTATCGAAACGCTCCCCCTTGACCCTGCTCATCTCATCCTGAGAACCCTGGTGATGCCAATGAACACCCAGCGATTTGCCCTCGAAGCAGAGGCAGGGAGCCCCGAGATGGATGCTCTGTGGGATGAACCCGGCCACGAAGTTGTGCCCCCCATTCTGGATGCCGGGGCCACTCAGTTTCAGGACGGGCGGGTCCGTATCGGTCAGATTACCCGCGCCCTCACAGATTTGGATGCACCCATCGCCGCCGCCCAAAGTGAACGCGACCTGCGGCAAGCCATTGGCACCATAATTCCTGCACTGAAGGCCGTGCCTGGAACCTGGCATCACTGTCGGATCGCGTTTTGTGGCGATCGCCTCCCCCTCATCGGCCCCCTGCCTGATATAGCGGGACTCCATATCTTTTCCGGCTTTAGCAATCCCTTTGCCATCCTGCCACCCTTGGCAAAGCGGTATGCTGCCCACGTGACAGGGCAACCAGATGACATCATCACTCGCCTCAACCCTCGGCGCTCTGGCCTCGCGCAGCGTCGAGGTTAACGATTGGGCTCAACCTCTGTAGGATGCCCCCAATCTTTGAAAAATTGGCAGAAAAATTAGCAGCCCCTAGCGCAGCAATAAGCCCCGTTGCCGATAGTCGGCGATCGCATCCGTCAGGGACTCCCGCAGGGGGCGGAAGGTCATGCCGAGTTGAGCCTGAGCTTTGGTGTTGTCAAACATCATGGGCGATCGCGCCAACCTGACCCCGGTTAAGGGAGCCTGGGGCGGTTTCTTCGTGATGGTATCAGCAACAAACTCCTGAATTGTACTGATCGCCAACGCGAGCCAGTAGGGAATGTGCCACCTAGGCATGGGCAGTCCGGTTAACTCTTCTAGAATTGCCAGTAATTCGCCAAGCTGAAGATTCACATTGCCAAGAATATAGCGCTCTCCGGGGATGCCCTGCTCGGCTGCCCGCACGTGGCCAAGGGCAACATCACGGGCATCAATCAGATTTAGGGTACTGTTGAGGTAAGCCGGATAGATGCCATTCAGGAACCCCAGCATCATGCGGGTCGGTGGGGTAATGCGGCGATCGCCCGGCCCAATGGGCACCGTTGGATTCACAACCACCACGGGCAGTTCCTTCCTCGCAGCGGCAAAGGCTTCCTGTTCTGCCACGAACTTACCTCGGCAATAGGCTCCTGCCATGTCTTCTAGGGTGAGTTGAACAGATTCATCGGTTTTCCCAGCAGAATCCCCACGTCCTGAGGGCCGTCGGATGCTTTTAAGAATTGATTCTGTGGAGCAGTGAACTACTCGCTCAACTCCCTGCTGCAAGGCAGATTCCATGACATTGCGGGTACCTGTTTGGTTAATGGCGACAAAGTCTTGCTTGCGGGGCGACCACAGCCCTGCATTAGCAGCAAGATGAAACACCCAATCAACTCCTTGCATCGCTTTCTCCACAGCAGGGCGATCGACAATATTTCCAGCAATATAGTCAACCCCCTCCCGTTGCTGGCTGGGCGTCGCTAAATCAAAAATGCGAACTTGATGTCCCTGCTCTCGCAGCAGGTTCACCAAGTGCTGCCCAATAAATCCCGATCCGCCTGTAACTAAGCAATGGTGCCCCATCGTCGTATGCAACATCCTTACGGTACATTCTGTAGTCCTCATCTAATCATGAACAGCGCGGAAATACTATTGCAACATCCCAAAAATCAGAAATACAGACTGTACTGAACGCGCTTGCGCAGCGCTGTATTTTCAGGAATCAAATACGGCTCGGTGCGAACGCAGTGAATGCAAAGCCTACTGTTGGAGAATCGGGCTTGCAGCCTGAATGCCTGCCCCTGGAATCAGGCCATCGTAGCCCAGTTCCTGGAGAGCTGATTCAATCGCAGCAATGACACTCAAAATGTCTCGATCGCCCACAAAGCCAAGATGTCCAATGCGGAAGATTTTTCCTTTGAGGTGTTCCTGCCCCCCGGCAACAGAGATGTCAAACCGCTTTTTCAAAATGCTGCGGATGGCTTCCGCCTCAACGCCGACGGGGGCAACGGCTGTCACCGCTGGGCTGGCACAGCCATCGGCTGCTAGCAACGGTAAATTCATGGCGCGGATGGCTGCACGGGTCGCTTTACGATGACGGTCATGGCGGGCAAAGATGGCGTCAAGCCCTTCCTTTTTCATCATCTGGAGAGCAGCTTGCAAGGCCATCACTAGGTTAACGGGTGGCGTAAAGGGATTGCTATTCTTTGCGGCGGCTTTTTTATATTTGCCCAAGTCTAGATAGTAGCGGGGCAGGGTTGCTGTCTTGTAGGCTTCCCAGGCTTTGGGGCCAACGCATACAAAGCCCAGTCCTGGCGGAATCATATAGCCCTTTTGGGACCCCGAACCCACCACATCGAGTCCCCACTCGTCAATGGGGAGATGAGTGGCACCCAAGCTTGTCACTGCATCCACCATAATCAGAGCCTCGCCATGAGCCTTCACGTGGCGGTTGATGGTTTCGAGATCGTTGAGTACGGCGGTGGAGGTTTCGCTGTGGGTGATGATGACAGCCTTAATCTCCTTGCTGGCGTCCGCTTCCAGCTTTTCTCGGAAGATTTCAGGATCTAAAGGTTTGCCCCATTCGGCGGTGATGCGCTCGACATTGACCCCATATGCTTCACAAATTTCGGCCCAGCGATCGCCAAATTTTCCGTTGCACCCTGCTAAGACGCGATCGCCCGGACTCAGGAAATTAATCATCCCTGCCTCCATGGCTCCGGTACCGCTGGCCGTCACCACCAGTACATCATTCTGAGTTTGATGCAGCCATTTCAGCGCTTCAGTGACCTCTGCCATCACCGAGCTAAATTCACCGCTTCGGTGGCCAATGGGATGCTTTGCAAGAGCCTGGAGCACCCGCTCTGGAACGGGGGTTGGTCCAGGAATCATCAGTATTTGTTTATCGTCCATAGGAGTAACCCTTCCTAGTTCATGAATGTCTACTGTATCAGCGTGTTTAAACGATTCAATAAATTTTAGGTTGTCTATTGGATCAGGTTGAAGAATCCGCAAACGAAAGGAGAAGCATTGATACCCTGCTAGGGTATAAACTGAGTTTTTGAATTGGGGAAATCTTGTGCTGCATGCAGGGTTTCCCAGTTCAAAAATTAAAACTGTAGCCTGTGGCAGCATATATCCATCGGGCTGACCGCATCCATTGGGCTGGCTGAGTTATCCTGCCCCTCCTGGCTCCATGCCACGATTCAGGAGGGAACGGTTCCGAAGGGCGTACCGCCGAATGAGAAATTCAGGCATGTCTACCGTATTGAACTGAGGAGAGGGCACAGCGGCAAGGGTGGCGGGCGATTCTTCCTCTGGCTGCATGGCCAGCTTCACCGCCTGAATGAGATCCTCGGCAGCATTTTCTGACAGATGGGGGGCTTCCCGTTCCAAAAGCTGCTTCAACTGGCTGAGCTGTCGCTGACTAGAGAGATAGCGCTCTTTCCAAAATTGAATAGCGGCTTCGTATTCGCCTACCTGCCGAGTCTGCTGAACTATCTCCTCCTGTATTTCGGCGTTGTGCTGGTCCAAGTCAGCAAGGACGGTTTGATGGCGATCGCACTCTGCCTCTAGTTCTCGACAGCGCTTCTGCCATTCCACCTGCTCCCGCAGCCCTCGGGTTCGCTCCTCATCCAGCCGGGCAACTGTGGTTTCGGCGATCGCCAAGTCCCGCTTTAATCTTGCAATGGTGTGAGTTTGCTCAGCAACAACATTTTCCATCTTCTTAAGCGCATTACTGAGGTCTCGATTTTCATCAGCAGCGTGTTGCGCTTGTTTCAGCTCATGTTGGCTCGTCACCAGCCGAGTCTGGCTCTCCGCCAGGCGAATACTCAGATTTTTGACCTGCTGTTGAGAAGCCGTCAGCTGAATTTCCAGGCTGGCAGAAAGGGTACGTGCCGCAAGAGCATCTGCTTCTACCCGCTGCGCTCTGCTCTGCTGATCTTTCAGAGAGGACTGCAAAAGCTCTAGTTTCTTTTTAAGCTGGCTATGGCGCTTATATTCCTCGGCTAAATCCTGGGCTAGTCTTACTTTGAGGTGTTCCAGTTCTACCTGCTGATATTCAACCAGTTGCTCAGTTTCTCCCAGAACTCCCTGCACAGCCTCATCATAATCCCGAGCCTCACTGCTCTGACTGATGAGAATTTGCCGCTGCTGGTTCAACTGGCTTTTAAGATGGGCGATCGCATGTTGCTGCACATAGGCAAAATCCTCCGTCATGGAGAGTTGATCTTGCAAATCTTCATGGTCGCGAACTTTGAGTTTTAATTCCTCTAGATAGATGAGCGCCTGGTCAAGGGCTTTTTCGAGCTGATAAATGCGGCGAATATGCTGGCACTCCAGGGATTGGGTCCTCGCCAACTCATCGAGCAGTTGAGTATAGCCGTCTGATGGAGGAGCATCAGAGTGGCAGAGAGTCGGGTCGGCAGCAGGGTTGACCTCACCCCCAGCCCTGCTGCCCGCCGCCATGTTCAAGGGTAGGTCACCTGTATTCCCATCCCAGGGGGCGATCGCCTCGGCCGGCGAAACGGAGGAATTGCCCCCAGGAACAGTTGGAAAATCATCGGCTTGGTCATCCAATGGCTTGGAGCTTTGTGCCCCAAACGAACTAAGGTTGCCTGATAAATTAGATTCTGACATGGGCAATCCTCTCACCTGGACATTCTAAGAGACTTCATCATCCAGCAGCCTTATTAAGATCCGATATGCTAGTAAAACCAGCCGATTTCATTGAGGACAGCTAAGGAGCAAAGATTGAATAAAATCCAACTTTGGTGAAGCGGTGCGGCATCGCCGCACCGCTTCACCAAAAGTTGGTTCAAGTTATTTAATTCTCGCTCCTAAGGAACGAAAATTAAACAATCTAAACCTGATTTTATTTAATCCTGGCTCCTAAGCATGAAGACAGTGTATCAAGGGCATTTGTGAACAGATCAAAATATTGTGTTCTTCAAAGGATAGCGATACTGAATGCTTAACCAGGCACTAGAATAACGCGAATTCGACTATTTTGAGGATGCGCTACCGAGGACAAGGAGGCCACCCGGATGACCGAGGACCAGTTTTGGGCGTTTATTGATGCTAGCCGAGAAAAATCTAAGGATTGTGAATTCCAGGCGCGATCGCTCCATGCTCTTTTATTCGACTGTTCTGCGGACGACATTCTCGCGTTTAACCGCATCTTCCATGAGAAATTAGCAGAGTCTTATCAATGGGATTTGTGGGGCGTCGTATATCTCATCCAGGGCGAATGTTCGGCTCAGGAACTTCAGAACTTCTGTGCATGGCTCATCGGTCAAGGACGCGAAACGTTCTACCGTATCCTGGGGAACCCCCAACAGATTCTTTCCATCGTTGAGGAGGATGAAGAACTACTAGGCTGTGAAGCGCTGCTCCATGTCAGCACCCATGTCTATGATGATGTCGTCGGCGATGAGATGCCAACTGAGGGGATCACCCTGCCTTCAGCTATGGCGGGAGATCCACTGAACAAAGCTAGTTTGGCAGAGAGGTTCCCAGATGTTGCAGCAGTGTTTGTGAAGTAGCGGCAAATACTTCCGAGAACCTGGTTAGTTTCCTGAGAGACACGACTTGGCAAGTTTCACACAAAGATAGGGGTTTGGCGCGCGCTGAGCGCGCGCCAAACCCCTATCTTTGTGTTGTGAATTTGAGAACTTTGCCAAGTCGTGTGAGAGAAGCTTTTCAACTCTAATTTTCAATAGGCTGCCATACAGGGCTTATCTACTGTTTTCAGTATGGGAACAACAGTTAGGTTGAACTGGGACTCAAAGCAGACCTTTTTATAGGCTAGGCTCCAAAGTTCCATGTCACAATTCGGGGCAGCTTCGTTGGGGTAAAGGTGTAACCGGAGCTCTTTAGCGTCAGCGTTATACTCACAGTCAATTTGGGCGATCGCCCCAAGTTGTCGCCGATCTAGAGCAACCCCAAGGCGCAGTATAGCGCTTAGCTGATCGACCATCTGCCGATATTCCTTACTAGGCAGCATCCGATAGTTTTCATGCTTTTTCTTGGGCTGGCTCTTGCGGTGATAACGAGCAATGTTGGCAATCACTTCGATCTCCGCTTCCGTGTAGCCCAGCAGCCCCCCATGACGAACAAGGTAATAGGAATGCTTGTGGTGTGCCGCATGATTCACAAAATGACCGCAGTTGTGTAACATCGCCCCTGCCCACAACAGCCCCCGTTCCCTGTTTCCCCAGTGATGCAGTATTCCCTGAGTTTGGTCGAATATCCGCAACGCAAATTGCCCGACCCGCTCACTATGCTCGATATTCACCTGGTACTTTTGCGCCAAGTTAAGCACGCTACGCTGCCGCACAGAGCTTTGATACCGCAAGCTATCTGAAATTAGCCCACGGGTGAGCATCCAATCCACAACGACACCCTCTCGCAGCGCCCGCTCACATACTGTAATCGATTCGGCATTGAGAATAGTCATTGCCTCCTGAAGAATCAGCGCCCCGGCAAGAATAATTTCTGCCCTCCGATCAGACATACCGGGAATTTCCAAACGTTCTGCCCTGCTCGACTTCCTCAGCCGTTCGACAATTCGGTTCAGCTCGCTCAAGCTCAGGCTGACACCGTTGAGCGTCATTGGTACATTGCCAAATGTGTCGTAGGCATAGATTGTCGCCAGGGTTTCAATGGTTCCCGATGTCCCAACTAGTCGGGGACGCTCTCCAGGGTTGAGATGGGCAACTAATTCATCAACGGATCGCTCCAGTTTGCCCTGAATATAGGCTTGGAGTTTGGTAAACTCCAGCTCGTTAATAGGATCCGTCGTCACAAATTCACTGGTGAGTCTCACTGCACCAACTTTTGTAGAACTTAATGTCCGAGGTTCATTCCCATCCCCCAAAATCAGTTCTGTGGAGCCGCCACCGATATCGATAATGACGTGGGGGTGCTCACCAAATTCCATCCCCGACAGCACGCCCAGATAAATGCGGCGAGCTTCTTCTTCTCCTGAAATCAAGTCAATCGACAGGCCAACCTCGTCTTTTACCCGTTGAAGAAAAGTATGGCCATTCGGAGCCTCGCGCACTGCACTGGTAGCAACTGCAATAATGGCCTCCACATCAAGACTCTCAGCTAGATCGCGCCCCCGTTGCAAAGCATCAATGGCTCGTTTCATAGCATTCGGGGTCAACTCACCTGTATCCGGATCTCGCTCGCCGAGGCGAACAGTATCTTTTTCCCGCGCAATAATATTGAAGGCTGGCAGAGACGGGTCAATTTGAACGACGACGAGATGGATGGAGTTTGTCCCGACATCAATGGCAGCCATAATCCGCTCATCAGAAGAAGATAAGTCAGGATAGGGCACTCCGGCAAATTGGGAGTAGTGCTGCGTAGCATTGTCGATCGCTGGGTGCATTAGAATAGACTCTCTGATATCAGGCACAGGGAACAAAAAGGTTTAAAGATATTAAGCCGTAAGCGTTAAATTGCAGACGCTAAATTACAGACTTTAAAGCATTAAATTACAGCCATGAGTCTATAGGCGTCTAATCACAGGCGTTGAGCCACGGGAGTTGATTAAGAGCACATAGAGCTGATGATTCCGCAGCAATGACAGCGTCAGAGCAGATACTCCGCCACCTTGAGGTTGTCACCTTTACGCTCAAGCACAACATGGATCAGGAAGTACTAAAAATGCAATGACCTGCCAAAGGCCCTGAACCAAACTACGCTCAAACAAAATTACAGACCAGAAGCTAGAGGTTCTAAGGGTGGTGCAGCATCGCTGTGCTATCCCGATAAAAGGGTACTTGACTTAAATCCTTGTGCTTAAATCTTCAGTACCTATGATTTTTTCCTGGTATGGACATCAAAAATTAGATGTATTATGACCCTTATGCTACCGCGTCACAGATGCTGTTCATACCGTTTGACCGTAAATCTCTTGATACGGTGTGTAAAGCTTTCACAAAGGCTTCGTGCTTATACAAGCTGTCAGATTCTCTATCGAATTTTTGAGTACCACCAGTCTCGAATATCTGAAGGGAATCTGAGCCAGTAGAGAGTTAACACAAAAGGTTCTTGCGAATATTCCTGATTAAGAATTTCAACCGCGTAGGAGGGGCATCGCTTGGCAGCAATATCTGCAACAAACCGCCGTCCAATGCGGCGCCAGCTTGGCTCTTTGCTGTGCCATTGAATGCGGCAGCAGGGCCAAGGTAGCTCTTCGCGGTCAAATAGTTGGCAGCAGGGGCCAATGACTCGATAGGTGAAATGCCGACCAGGACTAGTGAAAATAAACCCCGTGGGCAGAGGGTGATGGGACGGATCGGACACAAGTAGCTCTGCTAAATCGTTAGCCGATGCTTCACGCACTGATGCCCCTTGATCAAGGAATGCTGAAGAAAACGATTCAGCCGGTGCCGATGAATATGCGTGTCGGCTTTTGTCAAGAACGGGTTGGCTGGAAGACTGGCTCATGGCACTTCAAACGGCATTGTCAATAATCACGATTAGCATTCTGCGCAGGAGGACACCCTACAGATCAAGCCTTACGGAATCCCCCACCTTCAAAGCACAACAATTATCTTAACCCTATCAAATTCAATGCGTCCGCACAGGTGATTGCTCTAAGAAACTTGTAAGAAAATAAAGTACCAAAAGAGGGGCGGCGGGCGCAGCCCACCGCCCCTCTCCTCCGGCATCTTTAATTTAGTCGCAGATCCCTAAAAACACGACTTGGCAAGTTTCACGCAAAAATAGGGGTTTGGGGCGCGCGGAGCGCGCCCCAAACCCCTATTTTTGCCTTGTGGATTTGAGAACCTTGCCAAGTCGT
>CAYXJG010000054.1:1554-19050 GCA_964465285.1 uncultured bacterium | reverse complement strand
CGGGCTGCGCCCGCTGCTCTTTTCCGGGTACTTTATTTTCTTGCAAGTCCCTAATTCCGCTGCGCTACAGCCGGCGATGAGTTATCAATCTGGCAGACAATCTCGTACACACGAGCATCGGGCAGTTGCGTAAACAGGGGAGTCATCTGCTTGAGGATCTGGCTGTGCGTTTCAGCTTGGGTTGCTTCTTCCATGTGTTCGACGCTATCCCAGAAAATGACGGAGACCCCGCGATCGCTGTCGGGGTCACGCAAAAGATAGGCTCCCTTAAACCCATCGGCATAGGTAGCAACAGCTTGTTCGTAGAGGTGTTGAGCTTGATCAAATTTGCCGGGCTTAAATTCACCAACGGCGACGTGAACACACTCTCGCTTCAAACAGTCTTGGAAATCACTCATCAATTTTCACTCCTCGTCATCAATGGTTCGTCACTTAATACGATGGCAGAGACTCTGAGTCGTTGGTACTTTTACCGTGAGGGTCGAGGATTAGATAAATCCAGTTTTGTCGAGGGTGTGGCGGTGCCGCGCCGCCCTCACAAAAATTGGTTCAAATGATTTAATTCTCGCCCCTCAATTCTCGACCCTCAATTCTCGCCTGGGAGTATCCCACTTTTGCAAATTGATTAATTTTGTTTTGTTGGGTGGGCGGGCTGCGCCCGCCCACCCAACAAAAATGGGATGCACCCACTCGCCCTTAAGTTGTCTCAAGCTTTTAACTTATCAAAGATGTTTCTATTCCTCTCAAAATTATTGCCTATTTTTATATATCCCCTGGGGCTGTCTTGCCTATTGATGGCAGTTGCGCTGGTAACCCTGTGGAAGCGTCCTCGTGTTGCGACCCTATGTCTAGTGCTGTCTCTGTCACTCGTATTGGTGTTCAGTAATTCAGCGGTGAGTGGTTGGCTGGGGCGATCGCTCGAGTGGCAGTATCTTCCGCCAGATGACTTGCCAACCGCAGATGCCATCGTTGTCCTTGGAGGAGCAACCCGCCCGCCAGATGCTCCCCGTCCGTGGATCGATGTGATGGAATCGGGCGATCGCCCAATTCACGGTGCGCAGTTGTATTTAGCTGGCAAGGCTCCGAAGCTCATCATGAGTGGTGGACGCATTGATTGGAAGGAAAGTGGCCCCCCGGAATCGTCAGATATGGCGGCGATCGCCCAAGCCCTGGGCGTCCCCCCGGCGGATATTCTGGAAGACCCCAGCTCCCTCAACACCTATCAAAATGCGGTGAATGTAAAGCAGATTCTCGAGGAAGAAGGGCTGGAGCGCATTCTTCTTGTCACCTCCGCCATTCACATGCCCCGGTCAATCAGAATTTTTGAGAAGCTAGGCATTGAGGCGATCGCCGCCCCGACGGATTTTCGCATCATCGTTATGACAGCCCCCCAGGAACAATCCGTCGAGTCTCGCGTTCTCAACACCCTGCCTGATGTCGAGCGCCTAGAATATTCCACCCGCGCACTCAAAGAATACATTGGCATGGTTGTCTATCGCCTGCGGGGATGGCTGTAGGGTTGTGCCATAAGGGACGGATGAGAATTCAATAATTGAACCCAACGTTGTTGGCGCGGCGATGCCGCCCCAGCAACGTTTGATTTTGTGCCATCCTTGTTCCTATGGTCCTACACGACTTGGCAAAGTCCAATTCACAACGCAAGAATAAGGGTTTGGGGCGCGCTGAGCGCGCCCCAAACCCTTATTCTTGCGTGAAACTTGCCAAGCCGTATTCCTAAACACTCTAAAACACTCTGACTAGCGTAGGGCAGTGCCCACCTTACACATAAGCGCATATAGGTGGACTGCTATAGGTGGACTGCGTAAATCCTAGAAATCCTCAGAAAATATAGCAGCATTGGCTGAATCTTTCCCTCCTCGGATACAATCATCTGAGCTTGATATCGGCTTTGTGCCAATTCACAGGTTGATCGTCAGATTTGATGTAAAGCTTGTTACTTTCTAGGGTTGGCACGTATCATGGTCGATTGTTCCTCACATCCACGATTGGAGTGGTCAAGCCTGTGAATGTTCGTGGTTTGATTCCCGCTATTTTGGGCCCTCTCGCTGTGTTACTCTTGGCATTGCCAGGGGAGGCCGCGCAGCTTCAGTTTTGGCGGTTTAATGCAGCAGAAAATCGTCTTGTGTTTACAACGGACGAGAGTGTGCAACCCCGAGCACAGCTTATTCAAAACCCCACTCGAATTGTCATCGATCTTCCTGGCATCAATATTGGGAGCGTGCCCCGAAACCAGTCGCCCGGGGGGGCAATCCGAGAAATTCGCATCGGCCAGTTTGATGCCCAAACAGCGCGCCTAGTCATTGAGCTGAATCCTGGCTACACCCTCGACCCCCAGCAGGTGGTTGTTCAGGGGTCAACGCCGACCCAGTGGATTGTCCAGTTGCCCACTCCTCAGCCCGCAAACGGCGATACTAGCGGTTCACCAACAGCTCTCACAGCAGAAGCCCCCGAACCGCTTGTCGAAGGGGCGGCGACTCGCCTGGATGGAGTTCGGGTAACCCAAAGCGGCCTGTTTTTGCAAACAGCAGGTGACGTACCTAACATTGATGTTGACGTTGACCGCGATCGCCGTCGCGAACGTCGCCGCATCACCATAGAAATTGAAAACACTTCCCTGGCTCGGGGAGTTGACGAGGTTGTTGACATCAATCAGTTTGGCGTCGAAGAGATTCGCTTTGAGCAAGAAGATGACGATCCGCCCACGGTGGAAGTCACCCTAGAACTCGACAATGATGAAACCAACTGGCAAGCCACGGCATCCCGCTTGGGGGGCATCGCCCTGGTTCCCGTTGGCGGAGTGATCAGCTCAGGGGTGAATACACCTCAGCAATCCCAAACTGCTCCTGCCCAGCCGCAGCCCACGACCTCGACAGCAACGCCTACTATTGCCACCATCCAGAGCGTCGAGGTGGCCAACAACGGCACCCAGCTTGTAATTCGCAGCCAGGAACCCATCCAGTCATACACCTCAGGGTGGGATCGGGCAACGACCGATTACCAGATCGTGATTCCCAATGCGCAACTGGCAGAGGCGATCGCCGATCCTCGAATACCTGAAAATGGCCCCCTCCGCAGAATTCGCCTGCGGGAAGAAAACAACACCGTCATCGTGTCTCTCGCTCCTACGGCTGGAGTGCAGCTTGGGCAAGTCAATCAGCTGAGTCAAGGGTTTCTCGTTCTGGGAATGGAGGGAACCCCCCTTGCAACACCCGGAGTGATACCGACGGACCCCATAGCCTTGCCCAATGTCGCAGGGCAGCGAGTTGTCGTCATCGATCCAGGACATGGAGGCCGAGATCCAGGAGCCATCGGCATCGGTGGGTTGCGAGAGACCAACGTCGCGCTGCCCGTTTCCCTGCAGGTAGCAACCCTGCTTCAGCAGCAGGGTGTTACTGTGGTAATGACGCGGACATCTGAGCAAACGGTGGAACTCGAAAGTCGGGTTCAAATTGCCGAGCGGGCGAATGCCGACATTTTTGTTAGCATCCACGCAAATGCCATCAGCATGAGCCGCCCCGATGTAAACGGCATTGAAACGTACTACGCCTCTGACCAGGGATTGCCTCTTGCCCGCGCCATCCAAAACAGCCTATTGCAAGCGGTTGGTGGCCCTGACCGGGGAGTTCGGCAAGCCCGGTTTTACGTCATTCGCCGTACGTCTATGCCTGCGGTTCTCGTGGAAACTGGATTTGTGACTGGGGCGCGGGATGCACCGCTGCTTCGAGATCCGGCATACCAGCAGCGGCTAGCGCAGGCGATCGCCCGTGGCATCCTACAATACATCCAGGGATACTAATAGCTCTGTCCTCTTTGCCGTCTGCCTTAATCCCTATTGCCGTCTGCTTTTTGCCCTATGACCAATTACGCCCCTCCAACGGAATCCGTCACCCAGGAATGGTGGGTACAGCGCTGGGTTGATTTGCTCAACTCCTATCGCTTCAAGAAGCGCCTGGAGCGGGGACGCATCTATGCGAGGGAAGGGAATATCCTCAGCCTGCAATTCCGAAACTCTAAGGTTCACGCCAAGGTTCAAGGAACCGCTCCAGATCCGTATACCCTCACCATCTGGATTGATTCCTTTAGCGATGAAGACTGGGACTTTGTGATTGACACGATGGCGCAAAGGGCGATTTATTCTGCCAAGCTGCTAGCGGGTGAGATGCCCGATGACATTGAATCGGTGTTTACCAGCAATGGTCTGAGCCTGTTTCCTTTTACTCTGTCAGACGTGCGATCGCGCTGCAACTGCCCTGACCCGAAAAACCCCTGTAAGCACATTGCAGCCGTGTATTACCAACTTGGAGATTTCTTTCGGGAAGACCCCTTCGTTTTGTTTCAACTGCGGGGACGCACCAGAACCGAAATTCTCGAAGCCCTCCGCCAGAAACGAAGCGGCACCGCTTTTCCTGAATCTGCCACCGGAGAACAGAGGGCGATCGCCAAAAAAACCGAAAAGCAATCAACGAAGAAATCTGCGAAACAATCCACGGATGCCCCTGCCCCCGCACCCTCCGCTCAGGAAACAACGTTGCCCCTATCTCCAGACCAATTCTGGCAGTATGACGCCCCCCTCGACTCATCATTAGTGGTCATCACTCCTGGCAGTGGGCAAAACATTTTGGAGGTATTAGGCAAATTTCCCCTCGCTCCCAATGAGGCACAAACGATTCGGCAGCACCTTGACACTATCTATCAAGCGGTCGGGCAACAAGCCATGATGCAGGCGCTGGGTCGCGGCGGATAGATGAGCAAGGGACTTCTCGAGGCATGACTCCCTCACTTGCATACCGCTATAAGCAATTTGAACCCAACTTTGGTGGAGTGACGCGGCGATGCTGCGCCACTCCATCAAAGTTGGATGTGGTTTAATCCTTAATCCTCGCTGGATAAAGAACACGACTTGGCAAGTTTCACGTAAAAATAGCAGCAATTCTCATTTTGGGAAACTTCGCGCCCTATAGACGCTCACTTATACCTTACATTTTCATAATGAGAATTGCTGCAACAATAGGGGGCTGGGGCGCGCTGAGCGCGCCCCAGCCCCCTATTGTTGCGTTGTGAATTTGATAACGTTGCCAAGTCGTGTCAAGAACGCCATAAAACGTGATGATCGGTTCGCTGAAAATACGGATGCAGGCAGAGGTTTTGTAAAGACACCATCAAGGAGCCAAGCCGATTTTGAATGTTCGATTTTGAATGTTCGATGGGCAGGGGCGATCGCCCAAGATCACGGTTGCAATCCCCATCAAAATCGAACACCTAGGCTTGGTGGCTGTTCCTTTACTCTCAGAAACCCATGCGAACCCTAGCCTGCGTCCTCCTTTCATCAGGAGGGGTGATCTTGTCAACTCTTTTTCTGGCACATCCTGCCACGGCCCTCACCTTTACCGGAATGGGTGCCGGCACCTGGGGCACTCCCCTGTCCAATGAAAACAACCCCCAGGTGACAGGCGTTGGAACCTCTGATTTCACCTGGGGCGTCGCTAGCGTAGCGGGTGCCTCCCCTAATCAGCTTTCATTTCAGGGCAGTCCATTTACGGCCCTGGAAAATGAGAGTTTCAAGGTCGGCGATTTGACATACTTCAACGGCACAATTCTTGCAGAGACAGGCATTGCGTCGGTGCCTCTCAACTTTGAGCTAACATTCTCAGCCCCCATCATGGTGAGCCAGGTGTTTAGCATTGATTTTGAAATCCTCACTACCCAGAATGTGGGAACGGCTGATGAAAATGCCGATGCAGTCTTGCCAGTGGCACTGATGGGTGAACAATCGCTTTCTGCCTACGGTAGCGACTATACGCTGAGTCTCGTCGGATTTAGCCAGGATGGGGGACTGACAACAACGAAAGAACTTCGCGTCCTCGAAGATGCCCGTACAACTGCATCGCTCTTTGGTCGCATTGTTGCTGTACCCGATGAGCCATCCAGTCGCATTCCAGAGCCAGGGGCGATCGCCGGGTTATTCGGTTTCGTCTTTTTGATGGGGCTACATCGAGGGAGAAGGATGGAGGACTGACGCAGACCATCTACATGCAGAGTAGGCAATGATCACCCTACACTAACTCAAGTGCTTTAGCCACTGCAAAAGAAAATCCAGTTGTGTACATGATTTGGCAAAGCTCTCAAATTCACAACGAAAAAATAGGGGTTTGGCGCGCTCTTCGCGCGCCCCAAACTCCTATTTTTTCGTGAAACTTGCCAAGTCGTGTCACGGGGCAGTTCATGAGACATCAGTGAGCTACATCATCCTTAGCATTCCCAGAAAAAGGTCCATTCACGCAACAGGCTGGGCCGGGGATGGAGCGTTTTGAGAGACGGTTGGGGTCTGAGTTGTTGATGGGTGGCCGGGGTGTTTGACCAGGGTGAATACTGTTAACTCAGGAGGACAAAAGCAGCGGCCTGGAAGGTAGGTGCCCAAACCCCGGTTTACATACAGCTTATTGCGCCCGACGGTATGAAAGCCTTGTGCCCATTCCCAGTGTTTGACCACTTTGTAGCAGTCTTCACGCATGTAGGGAATCCAGCGCCGCCATGATTTGGGAACGTGGCGACGCAACCGCTGGTACATAGACGGAAATGGCCCCAGCCCCGGCAGCACAATTTGTCCGCCGTGGGTGTGCCCTGAAATTTGCAAGTCCACGCGCCAGGGCTGAAGATGCACAGCACTGTCAGGATTATGGGACAAGACGATGCGAGGAATGCCTGCATCAATGCGGTTCATGACGACACTGGGGTTGAACTCGCGAGACCACAAATCGGCTAACCCCACCAGGGCAAGATGCGACCCAAAGGGATAAACGACCTGGTTCCATAGGACGGGGATGCCTGCCTGGGTAAAGGCATCGGTGATGGTGCTACGGGCATGGGACGGGTAAATGTCATGATTCCCTAATATGGCGTAGGTGCCGACCTTGCTCTGAAGCTGAGCTAGTCGCGTGACCAAGCGGTGAACGGGGGAGGGATCATCGGTGACATGGTCTCCCGTGAGCACAACAATGTCCGGGTAGATAGAATTATTAGCGGCGATCGCCTCGTCCAGCAATTGATCTGAGAGCCGCAGTCCGTCATAGTGCAGATCGGACAATTGCGTAATGACCAGCCCTTCGAGCGACCTTGGGAAATCCGTAATTGGCACTGTCAAGGAGTCAATTCGCAACGATCCAGCAAGAAGTTTATGCATGGGTCTATCCGTTTTGTTTTGCGTGTATCGCCCAACAATGTTTGTTGACTTCGCTATGATGGACGCTAAGCTGATGAAATACCTATCATCGATTGGGTAGTCATCCAGTTCCAGTAATACACCGTTGCTCATGCACCGCTATTGTACTTTTTGGTAAAATATTATCACACTGAGTACAATTACTTATCTTTGATGCAGTGCAAGCGGCGATCGCCCTAGACCCGTCAGTTCCACACAGGCTTCACATTGGTTCCATGGCTTATTAGGTGGTCTTCCCATAGCGGATCTTGAAGGATGCAGACGGGTGCTTAACCAAAAGGAGACAGTAGTATGGGACGGCTGCGAACAGAATTGCATCGAACCTTAGTCCACCCTATCTCAAAGCTGGTCGGTTCAGCTGTGGATGGAATTAGTGGGCGGGGGCGCAAGCGCCGATACTACGCCCTCGAAGCCGCTCTTGAAACAGCGTATGATGAGCGCGATCGCCTCCAGGCGGAGCGCGATCGCCTCCAGGCAGAGATCCACGATCTGATTCAGTACACCGACACCGAACTCGCGCATTTTAAGCAGGCTAATGAGCAACTGTGCCGCGAGCGTGATGCTCTGCAACTCCAAGTGTGGACCCTGGAAGAACAAATCGAGGTGCTTACTCAGTGCGGTGAATCGACATCCCCATCAGACGACGTTACCCTGTCCCTCGAATTGACTGAAGAAACCGACCTGCCTAGCATTCATACCGCTCAAAACCAGGGGCGCGGAACTGAGAACTCTAGTGCCAACATGATAGTAACGGTTGAGGCGGAGGAAGCAAATCCCTCCCAGACAGACAGGGCGATCGCCAAGTCATCATCCTCGGCTGATCCCCAGTCCAGCGCGTCCACCCCTCACATTGACCTATCAAATCTTCGCCTTGCCCTGGTGGGGGGCCATCCCACTACCCGTCGGGTTGTCATCCAGGAATTGCAGCTTTATGGCCTTCGTCACTGGGTCGAAGTCCCCCGTATGAACGAAGCAAACACAAACCGCTCAAAAGTCAAGTCAAAAATTAGCCAGTGTACCCTTGTGGTGCTGATCACGGGCTACATGAGCCATCGGCTCACCGAAATTATTTTCAGCCTCAAAGAGGCGGGCTCCCTGGCCGGAGATGTGTTGCAATTAAACTGCAAAGGCAAAAGTGGCGTTATTCGTGAAATTCTTAACCACATTGAGCATGTTGGTGGTTGATCCCTATGTTCAGATTTCTCACAGACCTTTCTCACACGACTTGGCAAAGTTCTCAAATTCACAACGAAGAAACAGGGGTTTGGCGCGCGGAGCGCGCCCCAAACCCCTGTTTCTTCCTGAAACTTGCCAAGTCGTGTTTCTCACAGATCGCAGCAATTCTCATGATGGAAATTTAGGGAGCAAAAAGGTCGCCTGAGGCGACCTTTTTGCTCCCTAAATTTGTACAAGTGAGCGCCCTACAGGCGCGAAGCTTCCTAAAATTAGAATTGCTGCACAGATCGCTTTGTACTTGACAGATCGCATTGTACCTGGGCGCATGGCGCTGTAATTCCCAGTTTTCAACGTTGACTCTCAACGTTGACTCTCAACGTTGACTCTCAGCGTTGACAGTGTCGGCAAAAGTAGGTTGATCGTCCCGCCATCTTCACCCGTTGGATAGGGGAGCGACACACACGGCAGGGTTCTCCTTCCCGGCCATAGACCCAGGCTACATTGCCGTAGTTGCCGTTGACCCCGTCAACATCCCGAAAGTTGCTGAAGGTGGTGCCACCCTCACCAATGCTACTCTGCAATACCGCTACAATGCTGCTGTAGAGAGCTTCGAACTGTTTCCTGGTGAGGCGATCGCACATTTTGGTAGGGCGAACGCGGCTCAAAAATAATGATTCATCAGCATAGATATTACCCAGCCCTGCAATAATTTGCTGATCGAGCAGGGCATTTTTAATAGGACGGTGCCGACGCTTGAGCGATCGTCGCAGCCCTTCAACGGAGAATTCTTCAGACAGCGGCTCCGGGCCAAGGCGGGCATAGCCGCCCATTACGGATTCGGGCATGATATCAGGAGAAACCCACCACATCTGCCCAAAGGTGCGCTGGTCTACAAACCGCAGTTCTCGGTGATTCTCAAAAAACAACCGCACCCGGCAATGTTTCTGCACAGGTTCATGGGCATCTAGCCACAGCAGTTGTCCTGTCATGCGGAGGTGAACCCCCAACCATCCGCCGGGTGGATGCCTTTCTGGGGAGGGGGTCTCTGGAGCCAAAGGCCAGCGGACAAGTTCTGCGAGCAGGTATTTGCCCCGGCGATGCCACTGGGCGATCGCACAGCCTTGCAGTCCGGTTAGAAAATCTTCTACAGAAAGAGGGTGGGCAATCATGCGACTCAACAGCACGTTCCCACCCTGTATAGGTTGCATGAGGGTGACTCGATTGAGTCCCCGGCACACAGTTTCGACTTCTGGCAACTCTGGCACGGGTCAGCGCTAGCTTATTTCTTCAACCTCGTCCAGACCAAAGTTGTTGGTGTTGACGCCACCCGCAGAGCCGCTGAAGCCCGTATAGTTCACTTTGTCAAAGCGAACGATAACCGGGTACTTGATACCACTCTGGTCAACAGTGGCAACGGTGCCCACGTCGTTGTACCAGTATGATTCCTTACGGAGAATACGAACCTTAGAACCACGCTTAACCATAGGTTTTTCCCTTCAGTAATCAATGTGAACTGCTTCCCACTGTACAGATGCCATAAATACAGATGCCATAAATGTAATTCAAATGTAAGTCAACATATCTCTGCAAGCAATGCGAAACAATAAGCATGAATGACTTCCAGAGTACTACTGTGAGTGGCTTTAAGGTTCGTTCAAAGCTTAAGTTTTATTGCAGTATTTGAATAAATTGACATCATTGCCGAGTTGAGAGTCCGTACTCAAAATTCCCTACGATTTCTTCGTATCAACTTTTGTAATAATGCTCTGAATAACAGCACAGACTATGTCTTTAAGCTAAGGTAGGGGACGGAGATAATACCTAGATTAAGAAATCCCCAAATCGTGAGGCACTGCACATCGCGGTTTGTTGGCGGCAAATATAAACCTGCTCGAGGGTGTTGTCTGATCTAAGCCTTCTCCCTCGGCGGGTTTTAGTATGGGTGAGGACATTGTTCCATGCCCATCAGACCCCATCAGCAGAAAAATTCACAGGCACATTTCAAGCCTGCGATCGCTCCCTCTTGCGTAAGCAGATCTGGGGATCTCGTTATATCAGCTTTAGTTGCCTGGCTGGTTTGGGCGAAAAAGGGCAGGTTAGTTCGCTGTTCATCATCCCACGAACAGCATCATTTCACGCACGCCGCAAAGCACGCCGAAAATTTGATACACGCAGCACATTACATCTAAGAAAAAAAGGGGAAAGTGCAATGTCCGAATTGGTTCAGGCCGTGATCGACAATATGCAAGACCGCATCGATTTGCGGAAATTTATGAGCGAACTGCGCCACCGGGAGCAGCGCTATTTGTTGCGTAACGATATTCTCTCTGCATTCTCAGAATACTGTGCCAACAGCAAGAAGCCTGAGCAGTTCTTAACGTCATCCGATCTGGGGCATCTCATTTCCTACACCCAAGAGATGATCGTTGACCGCGAAAGCATGGTGCTGATTGTACGTCCCAAAATAGGTGCCGAAGAGATTTATCGCATCCCTGAAGACTTGAACGTAGAGGAACTGACCGTTCAGGAACTATTCGATACGCGCGATCGCTTCGTCAACCGCTACCATCCCGAAGAAGGCGATGTCCTGGAAATTGACTTCGACCCTTTTTATGACTACTCCCCTACCATCCGAGACCCTAAAAATATTGGGAAAGGGGTGGAATTCCTCAACCGATTTTTATCCAGTAAGCTCTTTCAGGCTCCATCCCAGTGGCTTGAGTCCCTCTACCTGTTTCTCAAGCTGCATAGCTACAACGGCACACAACTGTTGATTAATGACCGTATCCAGTCGCAGCAGCAGTTGTCGAACCAGCTTAAAAAGGCGCTGACCTTTGTCAGCCGCCTTCCCAATGACGAACCCTACAATCGCTTTCGGTTTGAGCTTCAGGCAATGGGTTTTGAACCGGGATGGGGCAACACGGCAACCCGCGTCCAGGACACTCTGGACATGCTTGACCATCTGATCGACTCTCCTGACCATCAGGTGTTAGAAGCGTTTATCTCCCGCATCCCTATGGTGTTTAAGGTGGTGCTAGTATCCATCCACGGGTGGTTCGGGCAAGAGGGCGTCCTGGGCCGTCCTGACACCGGGGGGCAGGTTGTTTACGTGCTGGATCAGGCACGCAGCATTGAGCAGCAACTTCAGGAAGAAATTACGCTCGCAGGACTAGATCTCCAAGCCGCCCATCCAAAGGTGATCATTTTGAGCCGTCTGATTCCCAACAATGATGGCACCCTGTGTAACCAGCGGATGGAGAAAGTCTACGGAACTCAAAACGCATGGATTCTACGGGTTCCCTTTCGAGAATTTAATCCCAACGTGACGCAAAACTGGGTGTCTCGCTTTGAGATTTGGCCTTACCTTGAGACCTATGCGATTGATGCAGAAAAGGAGTTGCTAGCCGAGTTTCAGGGCAAGCCTGACTTGATCATTGGCAACTACTCAGACGGTAATCTGGTTGCTTTTCTGCTGGCACGACACTTGAAGGTGACGCAGTGTAACGTCGCCCACGCCCTCGAAAAGTCCAAATACCTGTTTAGCAACCTCTACTGGCAGGATCTAGAAGATCAGTATCACTTCTCCCTCCAGTTCACCGCAGACCTGATTGCTATGAATGCGGCAAAC
Source organism: uncultured bacterium (assembly GCA_964465285.1). Classification (GTDB taxonomy): domain Bacteria; phylum Cyanobacteriota; class Cyanobacteriia; order CAKZMO01; family CAKZMO01; genus JBCCWF01. Next base: position 7,006 of record CAYXJG010000054.1, on the reverse strand, counting down.
TTTGTCATTAGCAGCACCTATCAGGAAATTGCCGGAACGTCCGACAGTGTGGGGCAGTATGAGTCCTATCGGCGGTTCACCATGCCAGAACTGTACCACGTAGTCAGCGGTGTGGATCTGTTTAGTCCAAAGTTCAATGTGGTGCCGCCAGGGGTCAACGAGAATATTTATTTTCCCTACACTCGGGTCGAGGAACGGCTGATTAACGACCGGGAACGACTTGAAGAGATGCTGTTTACCTTGGATGATTCGTCAATTATTTACGGTCAGCTTGACGATCCCACAAAACGCCCCCTGTTCTCAATGGCGCGGCTAGACCGTATTAAGAACCTGACGGGGCTTGCGGAATGCTTCGGCAAGAGCAAGGAGCTACAAGAGCAGTGTAATTTAATTCTGGTGGCTGGAAAGTTGCGCACGGAAGAGTCCACCGACCATGAGGAAATCAGCGAAATCGAGCGGTTGTACCACATCGTTGACCAGTATGAGCTGCATGGAAAATTCCGCTGGCTGGGGGTGCGGTTGCCAAAGGCAGATTCAGGAGAAATCTATCGGGTAATTGCCGATCACAAAGGTATTTTTGTGCAGCCTGCTCTGTTTGAAGCCTTTGGCTTAACGATTCTGGAATCAATGATTTCGGGCTTGCCGACGTTTGGCACACGATTTGGCGGCCCTCTGGAGATTATCCAGGACAAGTACAACGGCTACTACATCAACCCAACCCACCATGAGGAAATGGCGGAGACTATTCTTGAATTTCTATCAAAGTGTGACCAAAATCCAGGGTTGTGGAAGGAGATTTCAGGTCGCTCCATTGAGCGGGTCTACAGCACCTACACCTGGAAAATTCACTCGTCGAAGCTGATGTCGTTGGCGAAGATTTACGGGTTCTGGAATTATACCTCGAAGGAAAACCGAGAAGACATGCTGCGCTATATCGAGATGCTGTTTTACTTATTATATAAGCCGATGGCGAAGAGCCTACTGAATAAGCACATGGGATAGCGGCTGATAACAATCAGACGCCAATCAGACACCAATCAGACACCAATCAGACACCAATCAGACACCAAGTAGACGCGATGACAGGAACGATTCAGGCACGACATTTTAGCCTTTACGAATTGAAATACGAATTGGAACAGCCAGCAATTCTCAGCATGGAATTCAATGGGGCAAAAAGGTTGCCTAAGGCGACCTTTTTGCCTCTTAAACATAGACAAGTGAGCGCCTATGGGGCGCGAAGTTTCCCAAAATGAGAATTGCTGTGGAACAGCGGTTCAACTTTACCCCGGCTGATCCTACTCAGGCTGGACGGTAGCATTGTTTACCCATCTGGGCAGAGGCGCTACCGGATCGATCTGCATCTGTGTATCTAGTCGAAATCGTTCTTTCAAAGGAAGATGAACTGATTCGGGGGCGGACTGATGTCTTAAGGGATCTGCGGCTAAAAAAAGATACCGGAAGAAAAGAGCAGCGGGCTGCGCCCGCTGCTCTTTTCCGAGTACTTTATTTTCTTGCAAGTCCCTCATCTATGCTTGCTCTGATGCGTTATTAATCAATCGTCCTGATGAGTTTCAGCGGGCGTTGCAAACATTTCGGGCGATCGCCGCTGCCATCGAATAACAAAATTCCGAACAGTCTCGCAATGGGAGCCAGGTGCTATTCAATCAGATCGTCCAAGCGCAAACGGGCGATCGCCCCTATCTCCTCCAGTGCCCGATTCAATTCCGTTCTCTCATCGTTGGTTAACCGTTCTCGGAAGGCAGCAAAGATAGAATCTTTGGTGTGATTCTTCACGGCAATAATAAAGGGAATGCCGAATTGTTCTCTGTAAGCATGGTTGAGCTGCTGAATCTCATCGTATTCCGGGGGAGAGAGCTGATTTAGCCCGACGCTGGCTTGTTCCTGGACAGAAGCATCTGCCATTTTTGCACGGCTGCCCAAATCGGGATGGGCTTTGATGAGAGCAAGTTTCTCTGCCGGAAGGAGCGATTGCACGATATCCACCATGACCTGATGCAGATGAGCCACGCTGGTGAAGGGGCGTTGGTGCCATGCCTGATGGGCGATCGCCGGAGTGTCTTCAAAAATAGCTCCCAGGGTATGGGTGAAGGTGACGTGATCCATCTGGTTGATGTCGATTAGGGCGGGCATGAGGGGGGGAGGTGATGGGGTGGTGAGTGGATGGTGGTGAGTGGGTGGTGAGTGGGTGGTGAGTGGGTGAATGGGTGGGTAGAATTTTGGTTGTGATCAGAAAATTTGATCTGACAATATTCGATCCAAGATATTCGGGTTAGCTGCCCCGGTAGGTGCTGTAGGCCCAGGGGGAAGTGAGCAGAGGGACGTGGTAATGGGCGTCGGCGTTGGCGATGCCAAACCGGAGGGGAACCTGGTCAAGAAAAAAGGGCTTGGATAAGCCCCCGTCCCGCTTTGAGAAGTAAGCACCCACCTCGAAAACCAGTTCGTAGACTCCTGAAACAAAGGCATCATCCATCAAGAGCGGTTCGTCGGTGCGTCCGTCGGCGTTGGTGGCAGTTTCTTTCAGTAGGGTTTTCTGGCCTGTTCCAGGGTCGAGGGACCAGAGGGCGATCGCCATGCCTGCGGCAGGACACCCGTGGGCAGTATTCAAAACATGGGTCGTCAATTTGCCTGTCATCATCCCTCCTAATCTTGACAATATTGGCGGCAGAGGGCCTCACTGAGTGCTCTCTAAACCAATGGAGTATCATCGCATGGGACCCCCTAAAATGACTTTGGCAAGAGCACCTGTGACATCTTCGGGGTTTTCTGCTCGAAGTTCTTTATACCAGGTTTCAGTAATGTTTGGATCTTTGCCGTAGATGGTATCGGTGCGCTGGCGGGCTTTTAGCACCAGGTTAGCGGTGCGTTCCTTTCGTTCCGCTTCGTAGCGTTTGAGGGCGTCTTCAACACTGATGGTAGTGGTGACAAGGAACCGAGTGAGGGCTTCGACATCTTCGACGGCCTGACATCCCCCTTGACCGAGGGTAGGTGTGGTGGCGTGCCCTGCGTCTCCCAGGAGCACGACTCGTCCCCGCACGAGCCGCTCGAGGGGATCCAGATCGTGGATTTCAAGCCGATTGGTGGTCAGGGGGTCGAGGGCTTGAATGAGGTTTTGAACCGCGTCGGGCCATCCGGTGAAGATTTTTTCCAGTTCATCCCGGCGATGGGCAGGGTCAACGGTGGTGCCTTTTTCCATGGGGGAACCGAAGAAGAAGTAGAAGCGATCGCCCCCGATGGGCATCATGGAGGCTCGCCTGCCATCGCCCACGTAAATTACCCAGTTGTCTGAGTCGCACAGCTCTGGTTTGGCGTCTACGATGCCGTTCCAGTTAACGTAATCTGCATAGCGAGTCACGGCTTCATGGCCTAATACGTACTGACGGGTAACGGAATGGATGCCGTCTGCTCCAACCACTAAATCTCCGGTTGCCCGATGGCCATTCTCGAAGATGGCCGTGGCGCTAGACTCATTTTCTTCCACCGCCACACACTTCATGCCCAACTGCACCTTGTCAGCCCCTGCCGCCTCCAGCAGCATGTGTTGGAGATCGGTGCGGGATACAGGGTAGGGGCGCTGCCCGACCTGGGCAATGAGGGGACGCAGGTCGATGTGGCTCAACGATTCGTCAGCGTGGCTGCGGTACTCCATGCGGTTCATCTGTCCGCCAATGGCGGCTAACTCGTCACCAAGTCCCAGATAATTCAGGACTTTGACACCGTTTGACCAGAGGGAAATGCCTGCCCCTGCCGGACGTAGCTCACGGGCACGGTCGTAGATTTCAACGTCGTAACCTGCCCGCTGCATGGCGATCGCCGTTGTCAGACCGCCAATGCCAGCACCAACGATAATTGCTTTCAGACGATACATGGATAATTCCTCGTCGTTTGTTTACTGAAGTCCTTGGGGTAATGTTTACGAATATGAACGGTCTTAGCACAAGTGCGTTGGGCGATCGCCACAACACCGCAGCCCCATCCAAAATCCAAAATCCAAAATCCAAAATTTAACTTAGTCTCGTGGCCCCGGCAGCAGACTATTCAACACCAACGCCGTGATGCCGCCAGCGGAAATTCCTGACGAGAAAATGTTCTTCACCAACGACGGCATCTGATCCAGAATGTCGGGGGCGAATGTGACGCCCAATCCCATGCCTAGGGAAATAGCGAGAATCAGTGATGCCCGACGGGTATAGTTGACGGTTGAGAGGATTTTGATGCCTGCTGCCGCCACCGTGCCAAACATGATGATCGTCGCACCGCCCAAGACAGGTTGAGGCATAGCTTGAACGACGCCCCCGACAACAGGGAACAGCCCCAGCAGCACAAAGATTCCAGCAATGAAGAAGCCCACATAGCGACTGCCGATGCCCGTCAGTTGAATGACGCCATTATTCTGGCTGAAGGTGGTGTTGGGGAACGTGTTGAAGCAAGCGGCGATAAAAGAATTCACCCCGTCTCCCAACAGTCCCCCTTTGATGCGGTTGATATATTTCTCGCCGCGAATGGGCTGGTTAGTAATGATAGAGGTGGCGGTTAAATCTCCAGTGGATTCAATAATGGTGATGAGATAAAGGAATGCAAAGGGAATAAAGGCCGCAAAATCAAAGCTTAGGCCATAGCGGAAGGGAATCGGCAGCGCAAAAATTGATAGGTCGCTCAGGTTGCCGAAGCTGACCAGACCCATTGGAATCGCCACAATGTAGCCCACGATCAGGCCGATGACAATCGACGACATTCTGAGGATGGTGATGTTGGTGCTATTGAGAATGATCACCGTAATCAGCACAAGGAATGCCAATCCTAGGTTTTGAGGGCTGCCAAACGTCCCAGCTTCTCGGGCGGGGAAGCCACCTCCCATGCTGGTAATTCCCACGTTGATCAGCGTGAGTCCAATGAGGGTGACGACAGTGCCTGTCACCAAAGGGGTGATAATTTTTTGGGCGAGATGAACAAAGCGGCTAAAGATCATCTCTACGAAGGAACCGATCATGCACAGGCCAAAGATTAAGCCCAGTGCCTCAGATGTTGAACCGCCTGCACCTGTGACTCCTAATCCTGCCGCGATGATAGGGCCAATAAACGCAAAACTAGTGCCCTGGATGCTTAACAGTCCTGACCCGACTGGCCCAATGCGCTTGGTTTGAATAAAGGTAGCAATACCAGAGATGAAGAGAGACATGCTGATGATGAAACCTGTGTCTACTGGTTCTAGCCCTAAGGCTCCTGACACAACGAGGGAGGGGGTAATGATGCCCACAAATGACGCAAGAACGTGCTGGACAGCCGCAAATAATGCATTTGGGACAGGAGGGCGATCGTCGAGGCCGTAAATGAGATCAGATCCTTTGTCTGACGCAACCTCCTCTGCGATGTCTTGAATGTCCTGAAGTTCCTTGCCAGATGCCATGACTACTCCTCAGTATCGTTCTTC
>CAYXJG010000054.1:0-1454 GCA_964465285.1 uncultured bacterium | reverse complement strand
TCAGTATCGTTCTTCGGTATCCATGTGCCCTGAGAATCATCACCTACAGGAACCCTACTTGATTTTGAAAGGTAGGGGCGGGCGCAGCCTGCCCTTACCTTTCAAGATATTTTCAGGAGTTAACTAGGATTTCTGTAGATGTCAATTAATCACAGAGCATTTGGAACATTACTGTATTTCGTATCCTGCTGTTGACGCATTAGATACAGATAACTAGCACAAAAAACCGATACAAGCGAGCGCCTATAGAGCACGAAGTTTTCCAAAATGAGAATTGCTGAAAAAATAGGCATTTGGGGCGCGCGCGCCAAATGCCTATTTTTTCGTTGTGAATTTGAGAACTTTGCCAAGTCGTGAACTAAGGGACTTGCAAGAAAATAAGGATACCGGAGGAGAGGGGCGGCAATTCAGGTCAGTGGTGTGGGGTATTCATCACTCAAAATATTTCTGCCCGCACTTCGTTCGGGAACCCTTACGCGTGAAGGGCGTGAAGCCGAACCCTCTCTTTTTGGCAAACCCGATAAGCTAGCAAACATAAGCAATTCGCTACGTCTGAAACCGCGCATTGCGACCATTTACTGCCCTTGCAAAGGAGGAATTATGGCTCTAGTACACTTTAACTCCTGGTCGAATATTGATGAACTTCAGCATCATTTAAACCGTTTATTGGATGATGTTGTTGTTCCAATGACTGGAAATGATACTAACGGGATTACCTTTACTCCCGCCTCTGAACTTTACGACAGAGATGATGCGTTGGTTCTGCTAATTGAACTTCCCGGCATCCACCCCGATCAACTTGACATTGAAGTCACTGAAGATACCGTTTCAATTCAGGGCGATCGCACCCCTGTCATGAACCATGAAGAAACGAAGCCCATTCGCAGTGAGTTTCGATACGGTGCATTCCGTCGGGTATTCAAGTTGCCAACTCGGGTTAAAAACACCGCTGCAAAAGCTGATTACAAAGATGGTATCTTGCATCTGACGTTGCCAAAAACGGACGCCGAAAAGAATCGCGTTGTTAAAGTCAGCATCACCACCGCTGGCCAAATTGCTGATCAGTAATCCCTTTGTATTTCGTTCTACGCAGACTCAGCGATTTGATACTTGATACCAAATCCGTTTTGTCTAACCCCTAAAAAAACAAACGGCGACGCGCGACGCGCGTCGCCGTTTGGTTCGGTTTTGGCTTCAGCGGTATACAGATGAGGATTTGGTATGAAATATTGAAACCCTAAAATGTCAAAAGGCTGGCACAATTTATGCCAACCTTTCAAGGATTTGCAGCGAAATTGGGTAATTTCGCTCGGTTGAATTAACTTCTAGACGTAAACGTATGCTCAGAAAAAGTTTAACTTACTAAAAGTGGACATATTGTAGATCACGCTCGTCATCCCTATAGTCTCTTAGAGAATGTTTGAAAAGTATTTGATAACACGCTGGAACAATAC
>CAYXJG010000053.1:0-19285 GCA_964465285.1 uncultured bacterium | reverse complement strand
ATTCTGGCAGTTTATTGACCCCTTTTTCTATATCTTTGTGAGATATCTGGGATCATCCTCATTCCTGCCGCTCCTGTTAGAAAGTCAGATTCCTATGACACTCGAGGGTTTGTAGTATATCGACCTGAATGACAACAAGCGATTACTCCTTACCTCGTCATCAGAACACTTAGCCAACACTAGGTGCTCTAGGGACGAATAACAGAGATAATTTGTCCGGACTTTTAAGATTGTGGGCAGAAAACCTGATAAAAGCCCTAATCAAACCGAGGTACTGGTATGACTAAACAAAAGATTGCTATTCGATTAGGCGTCTACCTCTTAGCTGTAGGAATTCTGTCTGCTTGTTCTCAACCAACTGAGCCACCTGAGCCGCCTGAACCGCCTGAACCGCCTGGGCCGACCCCCATTTCGGATGCAAGAGCTAAGGAACTGTTAGAAAAGATTCAGGATTTTGAGAACTTGTCTTCTCTTACATTTGAGGATTGTCAAGATTTAGCTCAAGCGTATGAGGAAAATAACAAAGTTCTTTCTTCAAAACTGGACGAGTCTATAAGAAGTAATCACCCAGTAGAGAGGCACTGTGCTCTGACACTACATTACTCAGATAACCAAGTTAGAGAAGATTCTCCGCTAACACTATTGTATCGAGATAAATTAGGAATCAGTAATGATGTGATTGATATCTTCAATAAGGTAAATCCTTCACCAGAAGATCAACACATGGAATATATCAATTCAGAGTTAACTGCAGATGAAAGAGAATTGATGAATCAAGCAATCGATAATATCTCGCAAGATTCTATAGCATCCATCACAAAAGCTGATTGTTGGCTGATCTTAGGTGCATATCGCGAAGCTGCAAACTTTCGCTCAACTCAAGCAATTGCTGGTCAAAGTCCAGAAAACGGAACTTTTGGAGAAGTTTGTTCGGAAGAGTTTTCTAGGTAAGATCGGGCAAAAATTTATCCAGCTCAAAAAGCACCACATCAAGTGGTGCTTTTCTTCGTTTGAAGGATTGAATGTGAGTAATTGCATCTAGGCACACGGCTGTTCTAAATCAATATGATCCATCAGTATCCATCCTGAATCGCCATTCCCCTTTTGGATCTGAACGTATTCTACGATATCGAAACCAAACACAGATTCGACAGGCTCAGAAATAATACTCACAGGTTCTCCTGGAGCTACTCTAATTCCTGTACTCTGACTTCCTCCTGCAGAATCAAAAAGGACTTGCATTCCAGCATCATTACGGACGCAAAATTTGGGGTCATTATTTTGCGGTCGATTTGGAGGATTACTCTTAACTACCAAAGCGATCGGTTCTCCTAAATTGGAGCATTTTTGACCGACTTGAGTATTATTTGGATTTTCCCCTAGTGAATTGACGATTAAGGTTTCTCTTTGATCATAAGCATCTTTGAGTCTTTCACATTCTTCAGAAACAATTAATTCTGGATCACGCAAAATCTCCGAAATTGAGCGCTCATCTGGTTCTGTGAATGTAAATGCAAGACCTAAAGTTGAGCACTTTTGACCGACCTGAGTATTGTTTGGATTTTCTCCTAGTGAATTGACGATTAAGGTTTCTCCTTGATCATAAGCATCTTTCAATCTTTGACAGTCCTGAGTCGATAGGAGTTCTGGAGATGCTATCAATTCAGATAGAGAAGGTTTATCTGTGTTTGCTGCAATCGAGAAACCTAGTCCTGAGCATTTTTGCCCTACCGGAGAACTTGATTCTAATGTGTTCACGACTCGGTCATCCCCAGCTTCATAAGCATCTTTGAGTCTTTCACATTCTTCAGGAACAATTAATTCTGGATCACGCAAAATCTCCGAAATTGAGCGCTCGCTAGGAAGAACTGGTGATTGCTTAGAGACCCATGCGAAAATACCTGCACCAGTGGCTAGTGCAAACGTCGCGACGATACCTGTTCTAATCCAGAGTTTATTTATATTTTTAGCTGATGAAGTATTATTTGATGACGTGTTGGTAGATGACATATCTGATGCTTGCTGTGACTCAATGTGATGTTCAGGAACAGATTGAACTGACTTTGGCAAAGGAGTTCCTGCCGCTGGAGGCGATGATGCAATAGGCTGTTGAACCTTCTGAGTTTTTGGAATAGCAGTAGGTTTAGATAGCTTACTCTCTGCCCACTTTTCCCACTTCTCTTCAATCGCTAAAATATCTTTGTTTCGCAGAGCAAGTGTTCGCTGAAGCTGTTTCAGTGCTGCTCGGACAGATTCTTTAACCGGAAATCCTTGCTGAATTGCCGTCTTAAAGGCAGACTCGTAGCGTTGCAGCTTTTTCTGATATTCTCGATAAGGTCGTAATACTCGAGTTTCAACAAGATCAGCTTCATCCGCTGAGAGCTGTAATTTTGTTCGCATCTCATCCAGAGTAATACGCCAAACTTGCGAAATTTCCCCAGCAACAGCACACTGTTCGACAGCTCGTTGATACTTTAGCAGTGGATCAGGAGCGACGGCTTCTAAAAGCTGGATTTTGTACCCCTCTTCCAAGGCATAGATCTTCGGGTTCATGGAGGGAGACTCTTCATGAACCTTGCTTTGAGCGTATTCATGGAGTTCATCCACAGAAATATAGCCATCACTGCCCAAATCGGCGGCTCCGGTTTGCATCCCTTCAACCAAATACCGGGTGTAAACCGATAGCTCTTCCCCTTGTTGCTCAAAGGAATATTGAACAGAACTGGATGAGGTTAAGACCGCACAGCCTTCGCCGCCAAGCTGGGATTTTAGATCAACAGTTCCATCATCCTTCGCAGATAGTCCGTGGGCGAAGGCTCCACTAAAACAACAGTCGAGAATGACGACCTTTCGCTTTGAGCGAGAATCTTTCAGGATGTCATGAATGAAACTGGCTGAAACGGCAGTAGATTTTACAAGATCTCCCCGATCTGTCTTTTTAGTGATTGCTGTGGCGAGATAAAGCTTACCGTTGCTGTCTTTAGCACCATGGCCGGAGAAGAACAGCAATGCTAGATCGTCTTTTTTCCGTCCAGAAAATGTGCGTTCGATCGCCTCTTGCATCTGAAGCGGATCTGGATCAGAAATAAACGTTACGTCATCAAATTTTCCAATCTCGGGAGACTGCAATACATCTCGCATTGCTTCTCCATCACGAATGGTACTTGGTAGAGGGCTGAATCCTGAGGCATAGGTACTGACCCCAATAATCAGAGCAACCTTAGACATTGTTTCACTCCGGGCAGATGCTAGTATGTGGTAGACGCAGAAGACACCCTGAGGTTGCTACTCGACTCTTGGCCATATTCAATTGTCAATCGAAATTATTACTTGGTTCTCAAGCAATAGCGTGGAATAGACTGCATAGTTACATGACAATCATTTTTCTCTGGCTAGGTATTACCATCTATAACCCTAACTCTTAATTGAGAAATTTCTTTAAGTGCAGTGAGTTGTTTTTCAAGTTCTATATCTGTTCGATACTCTAACTTCACATCTCCGTACTCAATTGTCAGGGTTCGCCCATACATACGCTCTCCTAACCAATTCATCATGAGCTTGAAGTTGTCGAAATTAACTTCGGCTTTGAGGAACCCCATGTCAAACCCTGCACCTTTGGCTCCATCAGGCAGATCTACGGCGCGCACAGGGCTTGCATCTTCAACAAGTCCATCTTTCATTTCATTTGCTAGGCTCAGGGCGTACGTTTCAAGCTCTTCTGGATCAAGATCAAGCCCAGCCTGGTTAAGATCAATAAAAACCTGTAGGTTATCGCTCATAATGCTGGCAGATTTCCTCTGATTAGAAATAGGTCATTTCAATCTCATTTGTACTCTACTGTGTAGTCGAATGTCAGTGTATGCAGGAAAACTCATGTCGGAAATTACAACCCACATTCCGCCCTTTAACTGGCACACTCAAAATATTCAGTCTGAAACCCTCTCAGAATAATGCTTTCGAAAATATTTGGTTCTTTTGAACTAAAAACCGCCTATTCTCAATTAAGCCATCTCATTCTCAATAAATCTAGTGGCGATCGCCGTGAAGTTGATTGCTTCGTCGTAAATATTTGATGTGCCAGTTGGAAGTGCGGAATGTGGGTTACAAGACTTTTCATCTAAATCTTTAATGCGATCGCCCCCCTTTCACCGGAACATCACCTTGGGAATCTCTCGTTGCCCTTCCTCCAGCGTGAGAGAATACCCTAGCTGACTGGCTCGACTGGCTAATCCCATCTCTGGATTCCACACATCAGCCCCCCAGATATTATGGCAAACAGCCCAATACAGTCGGTGCGAGTCTGCGTTGTAGCCCCCAACAGTTTGCCCTCCGGGGTTGAGGTAATGCAGAATCATCAAGTCATCGTCTCCAAACGAGTCAAAGGCGATGAATGGCTCTGATGTGGAGCAGCAGTAAACCCATTGGGTGCGTTGCTCAATGCCCTCGCTGTTGTGGCTCTCCAGCATAACCTCATACAGCGTACTATCCACTCCTCCAAGACGATTGTGGTGGACGGCCTGTTGGTTTTGTAGGGAGGTTTCCCAGCAATACCCTTGCTGACACCCACCGCTGACAAGTTGCCCGGTTTGCGCAATCGCCCCTGACGAGAGACGGACGATCGCCGCCCCCACGACGACAGCGACAAAAACATACGGTTTCATGACCTAACCCTCCTCTAAAGGACGAATGTTCAGGAGAAGATTAGCAACGCCTTCGATCGCTACCTCACAGTCACAGCCAGGGGCGATCGCCATGTCAATAAGGGCTGAAAGGATTGGGCTGTGGTGCATTGGAGTTGTGTAGAGCATGGTGAGTTGAAAAGAAGAAACACCAGAGAGAAAGTTTAATGCATCAAAAAATATTCCAAAGTGTAGATCGAATGAACTATTTTTGCTAAAGTACCTTTGAATTATAAATGTGCAACTACTGTATGGTGCTAAAAGCGCCAAACATTGCTTATCGCAATGCTCCCCGAATTAAATTGTCCCAGTTGACGGTAGTGACGCTAGGCAACTCAGCATCTACTATCAGCTCTAGATGGCTCAACAACTATCACAGTTGTCTTTGTACCTAAGAGTTTCAACTGCTGGGAGCATTATTCAATGACTGAAAGTTCATATGATAACTACGAAAACCCATCGAGTGCTCTCAAAGCCATGAAAGCGACCTTATCTGCCATTCAAAAAGTGCGAGAACTGCTTGAATCAGAAGAGCATAATCTCTCTGAAGATGCCTACAAATCAATAAAGGAGCACCTATCTTCCATTGAGTATGGTTTAACCAAAGAGATAGGAGAAATCGAGGCTCAAAAGCACATGGAAGCTCCACATCTTTATGATGATGATGATGATGATTATGTCAACGAAGATGCTAAGAAGCTTTGGAATAGCCTTCTTGCCCTGGTCAACTTAAAGTAGGTGAACAGAGCCAAAATATTCTTTATTTTAAGATTTAATGAAATCCTTAAATGTGAAATGCTAAATCTAGCTCCTAATGATGCTCATGATCTAAGCCTTTCAACTAGTTCTTCTATAAAATCTTCAAGGACCCCTGAGTCTTTTGACAGTTCAAATAATTCATTGTGGCTCTTAATTGAGTTCAGAGCTGTAATATGAGCATTCAAACCATCTGGAATGTCATGATATGATTCCGCCAACTTATCTTTGATAACTTCATAGCCCTGAAGTCGGTTAATACTGTCTCTCAACCAATTTATACAGCGCCCGATATCTCTCTGAAATATTTTAACTTTGTGGGGTGGAATTTCATGAGATTGAGAAGCTTGGGAAACAGTGTATTCTTTTAGTAACCTTCGATGCTCTGGATCGGAAAGCCAAAGATAAATTCTATCGGATGCCTCCTTCTTCTCTTCAAAATCATTAAGCAGATGTTCACAATTTTCAAGCTCTATCAGACATTTTTGATAGATTTCACCTGAAAGTTTGAGAGGTTCTAATATTTTTTTTGCATGGTTGAGGCTTGTAAAATACATTGCTTTATATTGACCACGCTTTTTCTCATAATCTTCTTTATGACTTTCTATTTCACCTTTAGATCCCTCTGAAATTTCATTATTTATAGACCAAGTAATAAAACCTGCCGCACTTGTCATAGCAAAGGGAATGAATACTGTATACAACATCTCTTCCCGTTTCTTGACTGTATTATCATCCAATGACCCAAGGCGATAACCTAAGAAAAAAAGAGCTACACCAAATACTACTGATACGAACGCCGAAAAACTAAGACCAAATAGTTTAGACATCTTCATTGTTACACCCCATTTAATCTGTTAGCCATGACGACCTATGTTGAGCTACTCCAAAAATCTTTTATCGAATTGAGAAGAAAATGTTGGTTTATCGCAGACTCTTGAATGCGAGCTATCATTAGCGCTGCTGTATCCTTGTTGACTCCGATCTCTTTTGCTAGTTTCCTAACACTGACATCTCTCCTATTGTCTAAAACGAGTGCAATTGCCTTAAACCACTTGGATAGAGGAACACGGGTTCGATGGAATAGCGTACCAACAGTCACACTATAAGAGGTGAAGCAGTTGTTACAGTGATAACGTTTCTCCTTTGGCATAGCCGTGCTGTTGGTTGAGTTGCAGTACGGACATACTGGTATCCCATGCCACCTAATCTGTTCAAGATATATACGGCATTCCTCATCATTAAACTCCAACTCAGAAATTTAAGTTACGATTTCCAGCGATTTTGGTTATATTTTGTAATCTCGCTGGGTTTGCTTAGGCGTTTGGTTTGGTTGCCTGCGCGGATGAAGAAGCATTCTTCGGGTTGCCCGCTTTTGTTTTTGACTTCGAAGTAGACGGGGCGAGGAGAGGGTTGAACGGTGACGTTGCAGACTTCTTTGGTTTCGATGATGCCGAAGTTGATGGAGATGGAGGGAGCCAGGTCGTTACCCAAGGCTTTGAGTAGCAGATTGCCCATGAGCCAGAGTTCGTAGCCGTCGCGGTTCTTTTTCTGGAGGGTTTGGTAGTCGGGTTTGAGGCCGAGGATGTTGCCGTTGTCTTCTACGCCGATGAGGAGGGTGCCCCCGTCTGTTTTGAGGAAGGCAGCGACGGTTTTGAGGATGACTTCCTTCATGACTTTGCTCTTTTTGTTCTCTTTCAAGTCCCAGCGGGCGGTGGATTTGAATTCGAGTTGGGCGCTTTCGCCCTGGGCGATGAGGTTGATGATTTCCTGATCGCCGACGAGGGGGGGGAGTTTGCAGTATTCCTCTAGGGCGGCTTGTTTGGTTTCTTCGGGGACGATGGGGAAGGTGCTGAGGATGTGGGTGAATTCGGCTTCGGTGAGGCCGTAAAGGTGGGCGATCATGCCGTCGAGTTCGGCACGGAGTTGGGCACGTTCGGCTTCGTCAGTGACGCAGTTGGAATAGGAGTCAAGGCCGACTGCGGCAGCAAGTTCGTCGAATTCTGGAGTGATGCAAATAAGTTTGGCAGCGCGTTTTACGATGTCGAAAAAATAAGGATCACCTTCAGATAACCGAGGTACAGGTAGCTGATATACAAAGAACATATTTGTATCCATTCCTCACGAGGACTGAGGAAGTAAGAGAACCTGGTAGTAACTGGGAACTATTTCAGATTCTGGCAGCAGGGAAGGTGGCTTCTGACCTGAGCGTGCAGCCCGACACGCCTGAGTCAGCACCTCTAGCACTGGACGATTCTGAGCCTTGAGAGAGGTGGAAACCGTTAGCATCCGGCAGACAAACTGACTGCCCGCCTGCGATTGTGAGCCCAAACTCGTGCGCCTCCAAATCACCGCAGGACGCAAGGCCCGCTCTGCGGCATGATTGGTGAGTTCAACCTCCGGTGTATCAACAAACGTCCACAGGGCTGCCTCCACCTGCAGAATGTTCCGGCAGGTGCGAACGGTTTTCGCCAATGGGGTCTTTTCTCTGTCGCCGATGGGCAGACGGGAGGCGGCTTCCAACTCTGCTTTGAATCCGACTCGAAGATGCGCCACCATCTGCCCAAAGGTCTCACGGCTGAGGGTTCCATCCCGGACTCGATGCCACCAGCGAAACAATCGCTGCTGCCGACGTAACAAGGATTCCCCAATCTCTTGGGAGACGCCACGTCTCTGGGAGATGGCGGTCAAGTCTCGTTTCAGATGGGCCCAACACACCTGCCGTCTGTGGAGGTCAATCCAGGTGTAAGCGCCATATCGATCCGAACTAACAATCCCGTCAAATGCTTCACCAATGATCTGTTTGGCGGTTTGCTGTGAACGGCTGAGCACCACCGCAAACACGCTCACCAGGGGCGTCACCAACACCCACAGCCAGCCTTTTCGCTCCTCAGGATTTTGGCCATCTCGATTTCCCTGGGCAAAACTGGTTTCATCACTGTGCAGCGACGGCTGCTGACGCACATAGGCTTTGGCCTGCTCTACCATCGGGGCAATCGCCTCACTCATCTCACAGCGCAGCCGATTGACTCCCCCATAGGACACCGTGACACCGAAGACCTCTTGCATCACCCGTTGCACTTGGGCATGGCTTTGGCGGTATACTCCACTGAGCAGCCCCACCATCGCCGTCAAGCGCTCGCCCTGTCCTGATTCACTCACCCCCACGGGTAATGGAGCTCGGCTCGTTGTGCCACAGCGTTCACACCTCAATTCGTGTAACCGATACTCCACCACAACCGGCTCGCTCTTTGGCAACTCCCACACTTGATGCCGATGCGGATGCGGGTCTGCTCCGCTGAGTCGCTCCCCACAGACTGGGCAATCCTCGGGTTTTGCCTCATGCACCTGGGCACACTGCTCCACGGCGACCAACTTGCGCACCTGGCGAGGGCGTTTCTGTCCTCCTTTGGTCTTTCGCCGTTGGGGGGCTTTCGATGCCCCCCCGCCAAACCCATCACTGGAGGGCGGGCGCGATGAATTGGACGAATTCTGGTTCAGCTTCTCTTCTGCCGTGGCCAGTCGCTCACTCCACTGGTTCACCTGCTCAGCCAGATTGATCAGTGCTCTCTTCACACTCTCTGGCGCTGCGTCCCAGTCCTGGTCAGGGATTTTCTCTCCCCCTATCTCTATCTCATGCATCCTCTATTTCTAGAACATTTTCCACGGTTAAAGCCATAAAACTTTCTTTAGTTTCTGGACCGGTTACGATTAAAGTAATCAGGTGTAGTTGTCTTTTTGTAAGACCCGATGCCCAATCTTTCTCCCGATGAATCTGCTTCAAAGCGTGCTGAGGCTACAAACGCTGCTCATCTGACAGCATTGCAAGACTTGATTGATATCGTGGCAAAACTGCGATCGCCCGACGGTGGGTGTCCCTGGGATTTAGAGCAAACTCCCGAGACGCTCATTCCTTACATCATTGAGGAGGCTTACGAGGCCGTGGACGCTATTCGCCAGGGTGATCCTGAGGACATTGCCGACGAATTAGGGGATTTACTGCTTCAGGTCGTGCTCCAGGCGCAGATTGCTAGCGAAGCAAACCAGTTTACTATCAAAGAGGTTGCAGAGGCGATCACGGCAAAGCTGATTCGCCGCCATCCCCATGTGTTTGGCTCCGTAGAAGTAAGCAGCAGTACCGAGGTTCGCGCGAACTGGGAAACGATTAAAGCGGCAGAAGAACGGGGAAAAACGCCAGAGATTATTGATGATGAGACGCTAAATCACCAGCCAGCCCATGCGCCTTTAACGCCCCGTTTGAAGAAATATGCGCGATCGCTCCCTCCTCTGATGGCGTGCCATAAAATCTCCAAGAAGTCGGCATCCGCCGGCTTTGAGTGGGATGATGTCAACGATGTCTGGAACAAATTCCACGAAGAACTCGACGAATTTCACCATGCCGTTGAACATGAGAGCAAAGCCCGGCAGCAAGCTGAGTTAGGCGACCTGCTCTTCACTCTCGTCAACATTGCCCGCTGGCATAGCTTAGATGCTTCGGAAGCGCTACAGTCTACCAACCAGCGATTCATTAACCGTTTTGCCCAGGTGGAAGCAGTGGCAGGGCGATCGCTCACTTGCCTGTCTATTGATGAACTGGAGCAGATGTGGCAAAGTGCAAAGGCAACGCTTTCCACTCAGGAAAAACAAGCAGAGGAATAGAAATAATCAATGCCGCCGCTCCATGCGATCGCCATTCCTGCCCAAGAGCCTGGGCTCTCTCCCGTTGGCCTCTTTATTGCTCTTCATGGCTGGGGAGCGAATAGTCAAGATCTAGTTGGGTTGTCGCCCTACCTCAAGCGGCCTGATTTCTACATGGCGTTTCCTGATGCTCCCCTGTCACATCCTCAAAATCCCGCCGGACGCATGTGGTACAACCTATCCACAGAATTTATGGCATCCGGCACGAACTTTGGGCTGGGGGACAATTTTGAAGAGGAACTGAACGAAAGCCGGAGACTTTTGGCTGACTGGATTCAAGACCTCTCCTTCAAAACGGGTATTCCCCTCTCCCGCACTGTTCTGGGGGGATTTTCCCAGGGAGGTGCCATGACCCTCGATCTGGGCTGTCGGCTGCCGTTTGCCGCATTGATGGTGCTGAGCGGCTATCTCCATCTCCCCCTACCTTCCTCTGACGAATTATCGCGTCCGCTTCCCCCCGTCCTGATGGCTCATGGGCGCTATGACCCGGTGGTGCCCATCTCCTTAGCACAGCAGGCCAGGGATGCACTGGTAGCGCTCAATGCCCCCCTTCACTATTACGAGTTCGACATGGGGCATGAAATTTCATTAGATTTACTGAACCAAATGCAAACTTTTATGGGCGAAGTAGCCGTATGCCTTCAGGAAAACGCGGAAGATGCGTAGGATAAGGTAAGGGGCTCTACCATGCAAGGTAGTCTCACTGCATTGAGGATCTAGGTCGGCTATCCGTCCAGACCAATGCACACGCTCTTGAGAATGAGGACGATACCATGACGACGATGAACTATGCAGATCACGATATCGAGCATATCACTGAATCAGACGTGGCAGCGCTGGCTCAGCGGCTCGAAACCGATGAATACGCTAGTCCCTTTGATGGGTTAAGCGACTGGCACTTGCTCCGGGCGATCGCCTTCCAACGTCCTGAGATGGTCGAACCCTATCTCTACCTGCTTGACATGGAAGCTTACGATGAATCCTAGCTTTTGGCAAAGATGCCGGTCATCAAGGAATATAATGCGCTTACTGCTGAATGGCGGTGCGCCCTTGCTTGCCGAGGCGAAAAAACACAAAATACCCCAGACATAAAACGTAGATGATCAGTGCTGGGATGCCGAGGGCAAACCCCAAAAATTCTGGTCGAAGGTTGGCGTGAAAATATTCACGGTAGAGGAGTGGTGCTTCGAGCCAGAGCTGGCACAGGGGGGCATTAAATTCACCTGCAGAAAATGCGCATCTCAGGAAGGGAACCAAGGCGATCGCCCCTAGCACGTTATACACGCTGATGGCCCACCGCCAGGAGGTGAACGACAGCTTTAACGGTGTGCGGGTCATGTCTTCGAGTTCCTCGTTCAAATCCACCCAAAACCACAGGCTAATGGGAATCAAAAGCCTTGCCAGGAACGCTGTCAAAAAGCTGAAGGGAAATCCGCCAATCATCAGATATACAGTGACGGCCAGCAGGCTTGACACGCGCCAGTAGATGGCAAAGAGGCGCTGAATCGCCTCAGCGCGCTGCACGAAGCACCACACCGATAAAAGAAGTGGAAAGGCTACGGCAAACAGCACCGCAAGGCGATAATCTGTCCAGATGAGCGATCGCAGCAGGTCTTGAGTCATAGTATGTCTGAGGTAAGGGGCATCCAAAGCAATAAGCTTCGGAAATTCTACCTCAAAAACAGGGGGGGCAATGGCTCAAGGGGTCAAATGCTTGTCCATTACATCCGTTTGTAAAGCTTCGATATCCGGCTGGCTCGCGCTGAAGGGGTATCCATTGAGTTTTGACTGGGCTGTTCGGTGACCGCTGGTAAGGTCGTTTTTTCGAGCCAGAATAGCAAGTCATCCGTATGCAGCACGATCTCGTCTGCTAAGACTTTGATGTAGACCATGCCGTTACTAACGCACAGGTCTTTGACGGGATACCAGGTATGCCGCACACGCACCAGTAAATCCATGCAAAACCCCCTGCCCTGAATACGATTGCGGTATTTCCACCAGGCTCGCCAGAAATCTACGGATTTTGTGCAATTCAGACGGTAATCAGAAGGAATTTTGACCACCCGGTACATAGAGAAGTTGTCGTCAATGTTCTCCGTGATGGCAAAGCTTTGCTTAGCCAGGGATTGAGTCAACATTTCCCAGTAGGATGTCCCATGTTTGACCGTGAACTTTGGCCCTTGCTCATCAATTTCAAATTTAGCAATCAGCCCGTCTTTTTTACTGGATAGCCGACTTTCTCCAAAGTTGGACTGTGCCTGGAGATTATGGTTTGCGATTAAGATGTCCTGATTATGTAGCGATCGCTCAATGTAGGACTCAATAATTGCATGGTCTTGTAGAATCGTTCGCATGACGTGCCCCCTGAATGTGCTGGAAAAGAAGATGGCTTGTATTGTTGCCATCATCCGTGCCAGCCCTAAACTTTTAGAAGTGCGAATAAATAACACCAGTTCTTGAAATAGCGATTCTATTTGATTTCTAGAGGTGGGGGCGGGCGCAGCCCGCCCCCACCTCTAGAAATATCGTCAGGAATCAAATAGGATTCCTCAAGTAGAACTACAGATAGCTAACCTACAATCTATGCCATCTATAGGTTTGCCAATCCAAAATCGAAAATCCAAAATCAAGAATTGGTATAACTTGAACCAAATTTTACTGGGGCGGCCTGGCATCGCCGCGCTGATCCAGCAAAGTTGGATTTTATCTATAGCGCTTTGCAAACGCATTAAGTGCAGCACAGGTGAGGGGCGGCGCGGAGCGCCGCCCCTCACCTGTGCTTAATCAACTTGCACACCGCTATAATCCTCGTTCCTTATCATGTTTTCAAGGTTCCCAGTTTGAGGGGCGATCGCCCATAACCATTCAGATTCGCTGCCTCAACACTAGCCGCCTAAATCCTTGCCGGTCGCTCGCCAATGATTCTCGCCAATGATTTTCGCCAATACTTCTCGCCAATACTTCTCGCCAATGATTTTCGCCAATCATTCAGATACACAACTTGGCAAGTTTCATGCAAAATAGGGGCTTGGGGCACGCAGAGCGCGCCCCAAGCCCCTATTTTGCGTTGTGAATTTGAGAACGTTGCCAAGTCGTACATGCCACCCATTTGAATCCATCGCAAAATGGCACGATAATGCTCTCAGGTGGATTCAGGTTCATGCATAGGTTCATGCAGTCCACCCAGTCACCTATAGAGCACCACAATGCCTGAGGACACAAATTTATCGGAACGAGTTGAAGAGCTGAAGCGCGAAGAGCGGCGGCTCACCCGTGAGATTGCATCCCTGAAGGAAGCCTATGACCGCACCCTCAAAGAGCAAACTCAGGACACCCAGAAGATGGTTGAACGTTTGGTGAGAGAGGGATTAACCGATCTTGATCAGCGCAAGAAAAATCTACAAATCGCGGTGGAGCAGCTTGAGCGGCGACAGGAGCGCATCCGTGAGGAAATGCGCACCAGTTTTGCCGGGGTTTCCCAAGACTTGGCAGTCAGGGTTCAGGGATTTAAGGACTACCTGGTAGGGAGCCTGCAAGATTTGGCAGTGGCGGCTGAACAGCTTGAACTTAAACCCACCGTCGCACAACCTCAAGCCACTCCGGCGATCGCCCCCCAGGGAGTTTCCCCCAGCCCGACCCCCATACCTAGCGTTGCCCCAGCAGGTGCGCCCCAGCAAGACGCTAAACCCCAGCTTCAGTTTGCGGAACAGGCGTTTGAAGATGAGGTAGAGCGCATTCGCCAGATCCTTGACCAATATCGCACCATGCCCGACTACTATGGCCCACCGTGGCAACTGCGACGCACCTTTGAGCCAATTCATGCAGAGCGGGTGTCCCAATGGTTCTTCGAGCAGGGAGGGCGAGGGGCATTGCGAACCTTGGGGTCGCGGTTGCAGAATATTTTGGTGGCATCAGCAACAATTTCGGTGCTGCGGACGTTGTACGGCGATCGCGTCCGTGCTCTTATCCTAGGCGATACCCCAGAGCGCTTGGGTGAGTGGCGTCGGGGATTACAGGACTGCCTCGGCATCTCACGAGCAGATTTTGGGTCCCAGCGAGGCATTGTCCTCTTTGAATCCCCTGAAGCCGTTGCTCAACGAGCCGATCGGTTGATTGACCAGGAGCAGTTGCCGATTATTATCATTGATGAGGCAGAAGAAGCTGTCAGCCTCTCTATCTTACAGTTTCCCCTCTGGCTTGCCTTTGCGCCCGACCCCAAAGAACCCCCCATGCTTTACTGAAAAGAGCGTTACTAAAGAAGTACAGCAACGTCAATCCGGGATAAGGTTAAAACCGCAGTCTAACGTCCGCGTCGCGGACGTTAGACTGCGGTTCTTGGGAAAGACACACTGCGGCCTCCTCAAGAACTGCTTAGCCCTAGCTCAGGTCCAGCAAGATCCAAAAACCCCCGGTGGCTATCCAGGGGTTTAAATTCCAATGACATATTTTTTCCACTCTGAATGTGTCCCACTTTTGATGTGCTTCGTCACTTCAAAGTAGAGGCTGCTGTAGGGTTTTCGAGGTTGATTTCGTAAAAACATACTGGCTTCCCGTGGTGTCCGGTTTCCCTTTTTCACATTGCACCGCACACAAGCAGTCACAATGTTTTCCCAGGAGTCTACACCACCCCGTGAACGCGGGACGACGTGATCAAGAGTTAACTCATCACCGTGGTAACCACAGTATTGACAAGCGTGACTATCTCGGTGGAGGATATTTCGGCGGGTTAATGGAATTTCCTTATAAGGCACACGCACGTATTGACGAAGCCGAATAACGGTTGGCAACGGCACATTAGGATAAACAAATTTGCCGTTGTGCTCGACTTGCTCTGCTTTCCCCTTAATGAGTAAAACAATCGCCCGCCGCCAACTCGTAATGTTCAATGGCTCATACGATGCGTTAAGCACCAGCACTTTTCCCATTGATGTTTACTAAGGTAGAGGTAATTTTTTCTCAGATAGTAACACACTGCTGGAAGCAGCGGCAGATAAGCCATTCAAACCAGCAATTTTCATGATGGAAATTTAGGGGGCAACTAGGTCACCTGAGGCGACCTGGTTGCCCCCTAAATTTATGCAAGTGAACGCCTATAGAGCGCGAAGTTTCCCAAAATGAGAATTGCTGCATTCAAACTAAGGCAGTGTGCAAGTTGATCAACGTGGATTCGATAACATGCCAGAATCACTCGTCAGCTCCGCTCGCAAATGAATTGCGGGCGAGTAGAGAAACCCCATTTCAATGGGTTACACAACTTGCCAAGTTTCACGCAAAAGTGAGATGCTCCCAAATCTATGGGGTGAGCGCCTAGGCCACAGAAGACTGGATTTCTTCTGAAAGATGGTGAGCCAATACTTCGTCGTACAGTGCATCAAGCTGGTGGGCAACCCCTTGCCAGCTAAAGGAGGTCTCTACACGACGACGGGCAGCCATGCCTAGCTCGTCGCGCCACGCTGGATTCTCCAAGATTCGATCAATGGCGACGGCAAACGCTGGGTGATCCAGGGGTGGAGCAAGAAGTCCTGTTTTCTCGGAGTCAACGGTGAACTGTAGCCCACCTACGTCACTGGCAATGACGGGGGTTCCGCTCGCCATTGCCTCGATCGCCACGAGCCCAAAGGGTTCGTAGTGGCTGGGCACGACACAGACGTCGGCAGCGGCGTAGTAGGCAGGCAAGTCCAGGTCATCGATGCGGCCTGGAAAGGTGGTGATTGAGGACAGGCCCAAATCCGCGACGATACCTTTGATACGCTCCCGTTCGTCGCCATCGCTGTGGCCCGGACGACTGCCGCCACCAATGATGAGGCGAACATGCCCTGTTTTCGCCATCTGTGATTGACTGACGGCACGCACCAGGGTTTCGATGCCTTTGCGGGGATCAAATCGGCCCACATAAAACACAATTTTGGCGTCGGCATCAAGCCCCAGTTTGCGGCGCGCCTCCTGCATTTGGATAGAGCCAAACCGGGCAATGTCTGCACCACAGGGGATAATATTAATCAGTCCTTGAGTGGACACGAGCGATCGCATGTGCTGCTGCTCCTGGGGGCTCGTGGCAACAATCCGTTCTGCCGTCTCTAGGCAGCGCTTTTCAATCTCTAGGCGCTTTGTCGCAATGGGCGGGATAGTGTCTACCGTTTGGTATTTAACTGCTCCCAATGAGTGGTAGGTGTGCACTTGAAAAACACCGGGCTGGCGACGCTTGTATTCCATGCCGACCCAAGACGACAGCCAATAATTTGTATGTACCAAAGGATAGCGGATACCAAGCCGCTGCTGGTGTTTGACGAATTCTTGAACAAAGTCTGGCAGATACTCAAAAATTTCGTCCCGAGGAACAAAATCTTGAGGCCCCGCGATGAGTCTAACAGTTCGGCAGTGTGGAGCATGGTCAACACTGGCGGGTTGGTCTGGGCTGGTTTTACGGGTAAACATCTCAACGTGCCAGCCCATTTCAGCAAGCGATTCACCCACGTAACGGACATAGACGTTTTGTCCACCGGCCTCTTCTTTGCCAATATCAATAGCTGGATCGCCATGAACAGAGATCAACGCAATGCGACGCTTATTTTGAGTAACCATAGTTTGTACCATCTCTGTGGGGTGAATACACAAGCTCAAAACCTGCTGAACAGAGCCTCAAAGGCATTCGTTCCAAAACTGATGATTGGAATCTAAGGGATTAAATTAAGGAATTAAATAAAGTCCAAGTTTGGCGGAGCAGCACGGCAATGCCCGCCGCTTCTGCAAACTTGGTTCAGTTTAAGTCGGTGAGCACAGTTTAAGTCGGTGAGCACAGTTAATTATGAACCCTGTAAAGCCCTGCGTTGCCCACTGCGCGAGCAGCGCAGGGTTTTACATTGGGTTTTTAATTGTGCCAGGCTACTGAATCTAATTCCTTTTTCTTCATGAGCCTTCGGCACTGCATACTCAGATGTCATAGGAGAAAATGTGTTCCTGAATACTTTTCCTACTCCTAGAATTCCATGAAAACTTATCGTGAATTAATAAAAACTATAAAATTTTACGTATTAAGTTATCCCAGGGATCTACGAACGTCCACCGTAAGCTAGCTGCGATGAGGGGAAGAATAATGCAGAGAATCATGCATCAGCTCTAAAACACAGTTGGCCACTGCCATAGTTGCAGAATATCCCCCCGCTAAAAATTACTGGAACACTTGTGCTCTGTTATGTCTTGAAATTCAGCAATTCTCATTTTAGGAAGCTTCGCGCCCTACAGGCGCTCACTTGTACACATTTAGGGAGCAAAAAGGTCGCCTCAGGCGACCTTTTTGCTCCCTAAACTTCCATAATGAGAATTGCTGCTTGAAATTAGGGTAAACCCCGGAGGGATTTACCCTTTCTTTTAATTTTGGCGCTGCACTAGTGTCAGCACAAAATAATTTGCTATTATTGGTGTCCAGACTAGGGAGAGATGGCTGAGTGGTCGAAAGCGGCAGATTGCTAATCTGTTGATAGGTACGTAAGTCCTATCCGAGGGTTCGAATCCCTCTCTCTCCGTTGCAATCCTCTGGAATTCGAGGTTAGAAAAAGATTGAGAAGAGGGTGGGCCAGCCCGTTGCCTCTTTTTTAGATTATATTTTCTAGAGCCCCTTATTTACTCGCTTGGGCAAGTTTCACGAAAAATAGGGGTTTGGAGCGCGCCCCAACCCTCTGTTTTTGCGCTGTGAATTTGAGAACGTTGCCAAGTCGTGTGGTTACTCGCTTCACCGGATAGGTTTTTACAGGGGCGCACGCATCAACTTGTGCCTTCCCTATGTCAGCAACTGGCGATCGCCCAACACCGCCAATAACCGTCCTACCTGCTTTTCCCACGTCCAATCCTGCATTTTCTCAGCATCCACCAGCGCTTTTTCCTGTGCCTGATTCCGGTGGGTGTAGAGCCATTCCAACTGCTCCAGAATCTCATCAACGCTGGACTCGCCCCATCCGTGAGTAGACGATCCTGCTACAGCATTGATGGGCTGCTGAGCATTGAGGGCGTAGCCCATGCCATCTCGGATGAGATCCCGGTGTCCCGTGTTCGCAGAGAGAAGCGTGGGAACACCGCAGGCGAGGCACTCCATAGCGGCCAGATTGGTGCCCCCTTCGCATCGGTTGGGAAACAAGGCAACATCGGCTTCCCTCACCACTTGGCCGACCAGAGGATTAGCGATCGCCCCCACATCGAGCACTGATGCCGCTGGAATGTCGCTGGCCCTGAGCCACTCCGTAATCTGTAATTTTCCAGACGCATCCACCTGGGGCGTGCCCTGCACGTAGCCGGACTGCTTAATGCCGTGCATGGTTTGGGGCCAGATGTTGTGCCATGCGGTCATCAGGAGAGCGTCGGGGTGCCGTTGGTGAAAGCGCCGAAATGCCTCAATCACGATGTCTTGTCCCTTGCGATACTCCAGTTTGCCGCCGGAGAAAATGACGAAGCGATCGCCCAACACGCCCGACCGGAGAGCAGGATGAAACAGGGTGGGATCGATTCCCTGGCAGACGGCTTCGACATTTTGAATGCCGTGCGATCGCAGTACCTCCGCATTCCAAGTTGATCCCGCAATGATCAGGTCGTAGGTTTGGGCGACTTCGATGTCCTGGAGGGTGAGAGCGGTGTCTTCAAAGAAAATCAGCCCGATGTTGTGCCGCCCCTGGATGCGCATCAACTGGGGAATGGTGACGAAATGATTGCCAAGGGCTTTGAACACAGGACAGGGGAATTTCAGGGTTCTCTGGGGATGCTCTGCCAATGCCTGATCGATGTCCCGTTGGGCTTGGAGCAGTGGGTCGAGGCGTGTCTGCTGAATGGGGTTGAACTGGGTGCCTGCCAGGGGAGGGCGCAGGAGTATGGGATGCCAGCGCTGGGTCTTTAGCAGTTGCAGGGTGAGATTGGTGCCAAACACGCCCCAGCCCGTGGCGGTGCTAAGTTCGATTCCGATGGCAATAGAGGACGAAGGGTGGAGGGGGGAGGGTGGAGAGTGGAGGATGGAGAGGCTGGCTTGTAGGAGGGAATGGCATTCCGTCCTGCACTGGCTGCGTCAAGTCGCCCTTCGGCTGCTTCCAACGAGCGCGAGGGACCATTGATTGGGGGACTGTCCCCTTCCGAAATCGGGAAGTTATCCTTCGGCCGATTTTGACGCGAGG
>CAYXJG010000052.1:0-19400 GCA_964465285.1 uncultured bacterium | reverse complement strand
TTCGTCATTGCTCGAAGGTGTCTATCTCTTGCTTATTGGTGCTCTCCCCGAGGTAAGTAGCTTGGCACAATTAAAAACCAGATGTAAAACCCTGCGTTGCCCGCTGCGCGGGCAACGCAGGGTTTTACGGATTTTATAATTAATTGTGCTCACCTACTTATTCGAGATTTTCGGATAGAAGCTCATCCAATGTTTCAAAACCAATCTACGCTGAACCCAGCTCATCAGCCCGTTCACTTGTACAGTGCAAATCACTACCGCGAGACAATTGCTCGACTGGATCAGGCGCTCAAAGCGACCCCTGATGATAGCCACCTATGGGTTAATCGTGGCTATGCTCAGTACGGATTGGGAGCATGCAAAGAGGCGATCGCCAGCTTTGAGGAAGCGCTTCAGCGGCACTCCCAAAATGTACTGGCACTCCATGGCAAGGGGCTTTGCCTGGCAAAGCTGACCCAGTACGACGATGCCATTCAGTGTTTTCAGTGCGCCTTGGCCCTAGATCCACGGGACGGTCAAATTTGGTATAACCAGGGTACGGCGCTCAGCCGAGTCAACCGCTTTAAGGAAGCCATCATCAGCTTCGACAAAGCCATTGCCCTCAGCCCCAATAATCACCGAGCCTGGTTTAACCGCGCCCTCGCCCTGGGTTCCCTTGAGCGCTATCGGTCATCCCTGGAAAACCTGAACAAAACAGTAGAAATTAAGCCCGATTGCCATTACGCATGGAACTATCGAGGGGTTGTTTTGACTCGCCTGGAGCGCTACCGGGAAGCTCTATATAGCTTCAACTGCTCGATTGATTACGAAGCCCATAACCCGAGTGCCTGGTTTGGTAAAGCACGGGTTTTTGCGATACAAGGAGACACCGACCAGGCATTAAATAGCCTGTATCGTACTTTTGTTCTCAGCCCCTACCTGTATCGGGTGATTGTGCAAACAGACCCCGATTTTGAGTCATTAAGTTCCCACCCCCGTTTTCAGAAGCTGGTTAAAAACGATTAGGTGAAGATGGTTAGGTATGAGTCAGCAGCACGACCCTCAAACATGGTTTGGGCAAGCAAGTTCTCTCCTGGGTGCAGGACGGTATGGGGGAGCCGTTGCGAAATTTGATCGGTTTTTAGAAACCCATCCCGATAGCTTTGAAGCCTGGACGAAGCGGGGCTATGCTTTGAATAAAATGGCCGCCTATCGGGAGGCGATTCTGAGTTTTGAGGAGGCGATCGCCATTAATCCCAAATACGCCTTGGCTTGGCAGGGGAAGGGGTTGGCGTTGGCAGAGTTAGAGCACTACGAGCAGGCAATCGAAAGCTTTGGCTTTGCCTTACGGTGGAATCCGGGCGATCGCCGTGCCTGGTATAACCAGGGTCGAGTCTTCCTCTGCCTGGATCGCTATCGAGAAGCCCTGGACAGCTTTCAGCACGCCATCGAACTGCAACCTAATAACTACCGCGCCTGGTACCACAAAGGCATCGCTTTGGCATCCCTGCGCCGCCATGAAGAAGCCCTGGACAGCCTTGATTCTGCCGTGACGCTTAAACCCACCTGCGACTATGCCTGGAGCTATCGGGGCATGGTGCTACGTAAACTCGAACGGCACTCAGACGCCCTCCAAAGCTTCGAGCGGTCGATAGAATGCAGGGCTGACAATCCACAGGCGTGGTACGGCCAGGCCTGTATCTACGCCGAACTGCAGGATCTGACGTTGACGCTCAAATGCTTGCACCGCGCTATGATTCTGAGTCCAAATTTATACCGGGTGATGATTGGCACAGAATCCGCTTTCGACAGCATGCGCCATCATCCAAGCTTTCAAACCTTGCTGCAAGATTGTAGACTATAAACACAATCCAGTTTCAAACCTAGGCAAGGTATGTACCTCGTCCGTGTTATGAGATGGAGTTTTCCCACGGGAAAACTTCTGGGGCTGGCTTCTGTTTGCCATGATGCAACTGCCCGTGAAGAAACGTAAA
Organism: uncultured bacterium; assembly: GCA_964465285.1. Classification (GTDB taxonomy): domain Bacteria; phylum Cyanobacteriota; class Cyanobacteriia; order CAKZMO01; family CAKZMO01; genus JBCCWF01. Next base: position 17,427 of record CAYXJG010000052.1, on the reverse strand, counting down.
GAAATCTTGCGCAAGTGAGAGTCGGATTCAAATAATTGAATGGAATTTATGAGCATTGCTGAAGTTCGGTGCTGGTGAATTCAGATCTGAGTCATGTGTTCTCGCAACTAAATGCCTTAGTGCTCAGCCCCCTGAGCCTGACGATGTGGGGACAAAGCATTGTGTTGTGAGTCGGGATGTTTCTCCACATTTATCGAGGACGCAGTTAGGGATGAAAATGCAGCCATGTGAACTCAATCTGTGCAGGGCGGTACGACATCGCCGCACTATCCCATTTCAATTTCATGGTGTTTAATCCCTAATCTTTAGTAAGCAGAGTTTAAGCCGCGCTAAAACTGGCGCGCCAGGAAATAAACGTTAGGAGCGATCGCAGTAATGGGCTTTATTGGAAAGATTTTCGGAGCAATTTTTGGATTTATCGGAGCAATTTTTGGCACCATTGCCAAGGTCTTTGGCCTAGGGAGTCAGTCTGATTACTATCTTGAGATTGATGATTCTCAGAACGCACCCTCTCCGCCTGCTCCACAGCAACAGGCAAAGCAACAGGCAAAGCCGAAATCAAAAGCAGCTGATGCTGCTTCCGCGATGGCGACTCCTGCCCCCACTGCTACGGCAGTCAAACCATCTGCGCTGCCTGCGGAGGCTTCTTCTGCCAAGCCTGCTGAACCAGCCGCTGCGGCAGTCGCGGCTAAAGCAAGTGAAAATGGCAAGCCTGATGCAGCCGTAACCTTTGCCCCTGATAACTTGCTCACCCTCTCGACTGCCGGGGGACGCCGTCGCCCTGGCCCTAGCCTGTCACTGTTTAAGGACATGGCTCGCGAGGTTCAGCGCCCTACCAAGGCATAGATATCCTTCCACGGGCTACAACGTTAATTTTTGAAACGTTAATTTTTGAATTGAGGAAATCCTGCGCTGAGCGCAGGATTTCCTCAGTTTAAATTAAAGATTAATGACCAGCCTGTGTATGTTCACGACTTGGCAAAGTTCTCAAATTCACAACGCAAAAATAGGGATTTGGGGCGCGCTCCGCGCGCCCCAAATCCCTATTTTTGCGTGAAACTTGCCAAGTCGTGTATGTTCATCGGTAACGCCAGCCTCTTGCAGCCCCCTTCTAGTTGCCGCTAGATTTCAAGCCCATGACGCTGAAATAAGGCCGTTGCAGAGGGATTCAAGTGCTTATGGCAATAGGCTTGGATATACTGAATTGCAGATTCATTCAGCCAGTCTCGATGACCTCCGATTTTTCCCCGACGAACGCGGAGTCCCGAAAAATTCGTACGTTTGTCATCAATGCCTCGCTTTTCCCGCTTTTTCCGCTGGATTTGCTGCATATTTTCAAATGACGCCAGGCGAATGGCTTCTTGAACCTGCTCTGGAATAACCTCTAGGTTGAGAAACTGAATCAGCCGAATAAATTCGATCTCTGTACGGGCTTTCAGCCCTTCATAGGTGAGAGTAATGTGGCGATCGGGGACTAGGTTTTCTGCCCACCCATTTAGATAAGATACATAGGATTCCAGGAGTTCTTTTTCACGGATAAATGCCCAGATATCTTCAGTATCATTGTTTCCTCGTCGATAAACCAATTCAAAATATTGAGAGACTAAAACATCGTAAATGTTTCTAATCAGAAAAATCGTATCTTTGGAGGAGAAAATCATCTGAATTCGTCGGTTTGAATAGTTCAGATGCGTAGCGACAACGAGGGGTAATTTTAATGCCCCCGTTTGCACAGGTTTTATCAATAATGTACCTTCAGCATCCACAGATTTATCGCTTTTTCCTGCCGCTGGCACAAGGCAAGCCATGTGTCGAAAATCCATTTCCTCATGGGATTGACTCAGCAAATGAAAGTAGGATGACAGCATGAAACGAAGCCACGTTCGCCCACATTTTGGGTAGGAACATAGCAGCACGTCAGCATTGCGCAAGAGCTTTTTAGAGAGAATAACATCTTGGTTTTTTTTGTCTAAATTACTGCTCGCCGACGCGTTGAGCGGTGATTGCTGGCACTGTTTTCGGAAGGTGTAATAGGCTTTGACATGGGGCGATCGCCCGACGAAAAACTGACGCCAGCTTTTCTTCTGGGAAAAAACTACAAACACATCATTGGCAAAAACAGGACTTAGCTCATCATCAACCTGGTCAAGAAACTTTGCATCAATATCGTTGACCATCCCTTTATGAATGACCACCCAATCGAAATCTTCCGCTTTCAAGTAGGTGCTCGCAAAATAGTTCTGAAAGGTCTGGGGTGTGGAAGCTAACTGGGTTTTCTGATGGGTTTCGGCAATGGATTTGAGGCCGTCAGGGGCTAACACAGCGTCGGACGCTTTGAGGCGAGTCGAAAGGTAAGTGTAGACATCCTGCCAGTTTTGATCCTGCCAAAGTTGTTTTGATCCAGATCCGTTCAAGGGAACCTCCGTTTGGGGTGTTGGGTAACATGACTCAGGTGACATGAAGCAGGTGAGACCAATCAGGTGACATCAAGGGTATGGCGCTTAAACAGTTCCTTCGCGTCTTGGGAGAGGCGATCGCCACAATAGTGTCGAATGGTCTGAATTTCGTCGTCGCTAAGGTAGTCTTGATAGCCCCCAATTTTTCCCCGGCGCGTGCGCAGTTGTGCTGTCTTGTCGGGGGCGTCTGACAGTCCCAGTTCCCGACGCTCCATGTTTTGCATATTCTCAAAGGAAGAGAGGGCGATCGCCTTTGCCAGTACCTCCTGATCGACATCCGTGCCGATGAAGGCTAGCAGATGCGTCACTGTTCCTGCTGTGTCGTGCCGCAGCTCCTCGTAGGTGAGGGTGAAATGGCGGTGATGGCAAAGGTTATCTGCCCAGGCATTGAGATAGTCTACATACATTTCGAGAAGCTTCTCGTCCTGGATGAATGCCCAGACCGTTCCTCTGGCGGGGAAGTTGCGCCGAAACACGCGCTCAAAGTACTGAGACACCAGCACATCAAACACTGACCGGAAAAGGAAGATGATGTCTTTCCCCGCCAGTAGTTTGGGAGCGTTGGGATTGGAATAGTTTTGATGAGAAGCGGCGATCGCCCGCAGTCCGTAGTGTCCCACATATTTCTGAGTCTGAATGGCGTCCCGAGGAATCTCTTCCCCCACCTTGAATGATGGCACCAAAATGCCCATGGTTTCCCGGTTTGGAGGATATCCCAGGCGGCAGCGCTCATTGATGTAGCAGGACAGGATGAAGCGAAGCCAAGTTCTGCCACACTTTGGATAGGAACAGAGCAGCATATCGATATCAGGGATAAACTCTCGAATAGGTGAGGTTTTATCGTGGTGGAGAGGGGACTGTTCCAAGGAGCTAGATGTTGCCGCTGCCTGCATCTCCCTCCGCGCATCCCAATACGCCTTGAGATGAGGAGAGTCGAGGGGCACAGGGGCAAAGCGGTCGGGCGATCGCGCGAAGATAACAAATACTTCGTTTGCAAACACAGGAATGAAAAAATGCTCAACCCCATTGAGAAATGAGGGCTGAACCCGATCAAGCATTCCTTTATGAATGACCATCAGGCTAAAAAACTGCTCAGTCAGTCCCAAGGACGTTGAGCGATAGTTACTGATTTGACGGTCTTCAAAATGCTCCTTGAACGCATTTGGAGCAAGCAAAACATCATCTCGATTGAGATGCTGCTCTAGAAATTGAATCGCACTAAGCCAGAGTTGATCGACCACAAGCGACACTAAACGCCCCCTTACATGGGCAAATTGTATACAGAGTCGCCTGCTACCTTATCCTGAACACTGAACCAAACGCAATATGTTCTGGGGCCATCTAGTCGGGCCATCAGTCGAGGCTAGTACTCGACGGCGTAAATAGCCCTACTGTTTTTGATGCACGACTTGGTAAGTTTCACGCAAAAACAGGGGTTTGGGGCGCGCTGAGCGCACCCCAAACCCCTGCTTTTGCGTTGTGAATTTGAGAACTTTGCCAAGTCGTATTTGATAGGCAAAACTCTTGGCACATAAAGAATCCCCATTCTGCCTTTATCCTTCTGTCTTCTGCCTTCCGATACTAGCCGCCGTAATCTCGCCAAACGCCGACCAGCGTCCCTTGAACATAAACGTTCTCGGCGCTCGCCTCAATGGGGCCGTAGTTTGAGTTGGCAGCGATGAGCTGGACTTTGTCTTTATCGCGGTAGAAATGCTTTAGGGTGTTGCCGTAACCTTCTACGCGGGCTGCAACGATCGTTCCGTTTTTAATGCGGTCAGGCTCAGGAGCAGGGCGCATAATAACGATGTCACCATCGGCAATCATCGCTTCGACCATGCTATCTCCAGTGACGCGCAGGGCATAGTCCTGGGGGCGAAGCTGAAGCCCTGTAATATTCAGCCGTTCGGTTTCATCAATAAACGGCTCAATCAGCCCACCTGCGGCAATCTCACCTCGAATTGGAACGCCTTGGTGAACAGATTCGAGCAGGCGAATGGTTCTGGCCCTCCCCTCTGTCCAGTCAATGTATCCTTTATTGCGGAGGTGGTCTAAACGGCTCTGGATAGGGGCAGGGGACTTGAGATCCATCGCCCGCATCATTTGCCTGATGGATGGTGAATGCTGATGCTCCTGGATGTAGTCTACAAGCCAGTCGTAGAGTTCTTTTTGGGCGGTAGTGAGTGGCTGCATAAAGGGTAAAAACCAAAAGAGGAACATTCAGAACGTTTGTACCATCTCAGTGTACCGTTTGTCTAGTACTTGATCCGAATAGATTTACAGAAATTAAAAAAGTTCCTCGTTCAAAACGCAAGCATCAAATTGACACGACTTGACAAGTTTCACGCAAAAATAGGGGTTTGGCGCGCGGACCGCGCGCCAAACCCCTATTTTTGCGTTGTGAATTTGAGAACTTTGCCAAGTCGTTTGTTTTCGACAGTGCGTTTTTATACAGCAGATAGATCCGTAGGGTGGGCATTGCCCACCCCTAGTGCTCGACGGCGTAAATAGCCCTACTGTTTTTGATAGGCAGAACTCCTGGCAGATAAAGAATCCTCATTCTGCCTTTATCCTTCTGACTTCTGCCTTCCGATACTAGAGGCTTGAAATAACCTTCGCCATCTGAAAATCGCTTTCGGTTAGCCCCCCGGCATCGTGACTTGTTAGCTCAATAGTGACCTTGTTGTAGGACACATGCAGGTCAGGATGATGACCTGCAGCCTCTGCAGGCTCCACCAAACGATTGACAAAGTTGATGGCCTCCACAAAATCCTTGAACTGACGGGTGGTCTTAATCTTTTTGCCATCTAGTGCCCAGCCCTCTAGTTCTCCTAGTTTGGATTGAATGTCTGTGTCACCAAGAAGGGTAGCCATAAGAATTACCTGAATAACTGCGTCATGGTGGGTCAAACGGTATGAGTACACAGGTGCGCGAACGCTTTTCAGGGGGAAGCTTGTTAGCCCCAGGGAGAATTTACCCGCTCATCTGAATTCAGCCTATGCGCTAATGCACATATCTACGCTGTACATATATCTGTGCTGTACACATCTATGCTGTACAGATATCTATGCACATATCCATGCGCCTCTTGCGCCTTTAACCGTGCTTCTCTACCGTTACCCTCACGAGAAACAAGACTAACAGTCCTCGTTGGGGGTCACAACCACCTGAGGGAAGATTCTATAGCTTTTTGTAGCTTGTCAGGGGGGTCGCCTTTGTATCGGGGGGCAACCGCGCTACAAACCAGTGGTTTGGGACACTCTGCGCCCTGCATGGGGGCACTTAACCTCAGCGAACAGCCCTAGGCTATAGCGGTGTGCAATTGGTTCAACACACTGCACTTAATGCGCTTGCACAGCGCTATAAATCCCTGTTTTTGTTCGTTTAAGGAGTTCGTTTAAAAAAACTATCCGCTCCCATGTCATGCACTGAAGCGCACATCATGAAAGCGGTCTAGCGGGTCATACCAGTTGACACTAGACTGCCGGGAGGAACTCAAAGAATCCCAGCTCTAGCATATAGATATCTGTATCTTAGAGAACAGCCCCGGCACACAGCCAGTTTACATCAACACTGTGACCCATACGTTTACTACTATCTTGCATGGGCATCACCTCCTGCTTACTAAACATCAAGTTGGTTGAATACATAGCAATGTTAGACCGGGTCTAAATCACTAACGTCAAGATAACACATCTATCCCGAGAGATGTCTAGAAGATTGTGCTTTGCAGCAATTCTCATTTTGGGAAGCTTCGCGCCCTGTAGCGTTCACTTGTGCAAACCCATTTCGATGGGGTTAATGCAGATTAGCCTGCAATTCACCTGTGAACGAGTGACGGTCTTTTGCCCGATAAATCGCTAGCCAAGAGAGCGTCAGAAGAAGCTTCATCATAAACGCTAAGGGACTTGCAAGAAAATAAAATACCCGGAAAAGAGCAGCGGGCTGCGCCCGCTGCTCTTTTCTTCCGGTATCTTTTTTAGCCGCAGATCCCTAAGCTCATACGCGGCATCGGCGTGCCGCTTCACTAAAATTGGACTCAACTTATTGCAACTACTCAGCCCCCCCAAAAAACTGGACTGGCTCTCACCCTAAATCTTTATTCCCTACATGAGAGACGGGGCTGGAGCATGTAGAGCTTTGCTCTTCCCGCAGGGTGGGCGATCTGCAAACGTTGGATGCCCCCAATAGGATTGTTAAGTAGGTAGGCACAATTAACTATAAAACCCGTAAAATCCTGCGCCGCCGGCTGCGCGGGCGGCGCAGGATTTTGTATCTGGTTTTTAATCATGCCAAGCTATTTATAAGTTCCTCAATGTAATAAATTCGTAACATATAGTTCTAGCAACCATGCGATGACACAATTTCGTTGGAACCGATTTTCCATTGAACTAGATATGAGGAGATTGAGACACGATGGGACTTTTTGACCAGGTTGTAGGGGCCTTGAATAACCCTAATCAGCAGGCCAGCACCGACCAGCTTAGCGGCATTTTGAATGTGGCTACACAGCTAGCTAGCAGTCAAGGTGCAGACAGCAGTTCCACCCAGGCACTGATGTCGATTGTCGGGCAGTTTGTCCGCTCATCCCTGCAAGAAACAAGCCAGACCCAGGGGCGATCGCAAGCTGAGGCGTTAGTGGAGCAATTTGCGGGCACAAGTGCAAATGGCGCGGCACTTCAGACGATGTTTTCCCAGCAACAACAGCAGCAACTTATCACTGTAGCTTCGCAGCGAACTGGCATTGACGCATCAACAATTCAATCAATGCTGCCTGTGCTGGTGCCTCTTGCACTCAATTTCTTGAAAACAGGGGCCAGCAGCCAGGGAACAGCTCAAACCGCAGGCGATGATAATAACGTACTTAATGCGTTCTTAGATTCCGATGGGGACAAGGATGTAGATTTAGGGGACGCCCTGTCACTGGCAGGACGATTCCTCAACCAGTAAGGAGGCATAAGGGGTTCTCCACTCATGCAACACCTGGGTTCTGCGGGGCGGTGGGCGATCGCTCCGCACCTGTGCTGTACTTAATGCGCTTGCAAAGCGCTATACATACCTCCGAAACCACAACCTAACTAAAAGGCAGCACGTTTTGCGTGCCGCCTTTTGGCTTTTAGGTGTTAGACAAAACGGACTGAGTATTAGATCCTGTCTGGTATGACACCCTGTTCAAGTCTCCGGACAAAACTTAGGAACGAAATTTTCGCCTACGCTGCTTGTGCTTTGCAAGCGCTTTCCGTTTGCGCTTCTCGATAGGAGTTTCAAAGTAGCGATTTTTTCTCATATCTGGAAAAATTCCAGCCGAAGAAACTTCACGCTTGAATCGGCGTAATACGGATTCTATTCCTTCATTCTCTCCAGGTATAACTTGGGCCATCTGGATATCCTCGCAAAAATTCTTCAATTCATAGAAATCGACTTGAATGCGGCGCACAAAATTTGCAATCTAGCGCTAAAGTCCTAACCGCCTGCGCTCTATCAGTCCATAAAACTCAATTCAGTCTATAAAACTCAATATTGATGAAGCAGTGCGGCATTGCCGAGCCGCTCCACCAGAGTTGAGTTCACCCGATTTAATTATTGCTCCTTAGCAACGGGCGACTTTCGCCCGACACAAGCTCAGTTCCTTTCACTTTGAGCTCAGTAGCAAGCATGGACAGCCAGTCTCCTGCACTCGCCAGAGTCTTTGAAACTAAACCCCGTCAGAAGAGTGCATAGGATCTAGTAGCGATTAGACGAGCCGCCTCGCTTGCCCCAATTGCCTCCTGATGAATCGCGTGGCGTCCGGGGCTTCGCTTTATTAACCTTCATGTCGCGTCCCATCCATTCAGCTCCATCTAGAGCTTCAATTGCGGCTGACTCCTCGGCGTCTGTGTCCATTTCTACAAATGCGAAGCCACGGACTCGCCCAGTGTCTCGATCCGTGGGGATCTGAACTCGCTTAACCGTTCCATATTCTCCAAAAATTTCGGTTAAAGCATCTTGGGTGACATCGTAGGACAGGTTGCCGACATAAATTGACATGACAGTTCTCCAGAACCAAATAGATATGAGGATTTTAGATTCGGAGAAACGTTTTAAGCACGAATTACACAGCCGAAAATAAGCCTTGATTAAGAGATTAGCACAGTCCTACGCTAACAGATGTTCAATTAGAAACTTGCAAGAAACACGACTTGGCAAGTTTGACGCAAAAATAGGGGTTTGGAGCGGCGGGCTGCGCCCGCCGCACCTCTCCTCCAGTGTCTTTCTTGGCCGCAGCTCCCTTAACTGTAACAATTAGAAACAAGAGTTAAATCCCTTGAACCAAATGTCGGTGAATTGGTGCAGTGCCGCCACTGGCTGACTGATAAAAGTTGTCTTTCCTCACCCCCAACCCCTCGCCCAGAAGGTGAGGCAACGTTCGCCAAGCAAACCACTACCGAAGGTTTGAACAGGTACTTAATTCGCTAACGGCTTGAACTAGTTGTTCTGACTCGCAGGGTTTGACTAGATAACGATGATAGCCGCTGGCAAACGCCCGCTGACGATAGGACTCTCCTGCGTAGGCGGTTAGGGCGATCGCCGGAATCTGCCCCCCCTGCTCTTGGGACAATGCCCGAAGCTGCTGCATGAAGCAAAAGCCATTGGCATCTGAAAACCCAATTTCACCCACATACACATGGGGGCGAAACGTCCGTAAGATAGGCAACACCAGCGCCGTGGATGAAACCGCCAGAACATTAGCGCCCTGCTGATTGAGCCAAATGGTGGCTAGCTCACGGTTATCAGGGTCTTCATCGACAATCAATACTCGCACCCCCGTCAAATCTGGAGTAAGTCGCTCTTCTTCATCCTCATTGCTATCGTCGGGAACATCCACCAGCAGGGGCAGCCTTGCGGTGAACACGGCACCACAGCCCTCTCCCGCACTGTCGGCTGTAATCGTGCCGCCATGATGCTCAACCAATTGCCGAACAATCATTAATCCAAGACCAAGCCCGTCTTGGCGAGCGTGATTGCGTTTCATGTCTTCTTCCTGGTAGAAAGGCTGAAACAAGTAGGGAAGAACCTCTGGGCTAATGCCTTTTCCAGTGTCTTTCACAGTGATTTGAGCCTGGTTGCCTACCCGTCCAAGCTGAATATGAACCTGTCCCTGCTCTGGGGTAAACTTGACTGCATTCGACAGCAGGTTCCACACCACTTGCTGGAGGCGTACCGCATCCCCAGAGACATACATTGCAGGGGGTTGAGTGTCAGGCAGAGGGGGGCGATCGCCCTCTGGAGCTGAGTTGTCAATGGTTAATTGAATGGAAATAGATTTGGCGATCGCCGCCGACTGCACGATGTTGATTGCTGCGTGAATCACGGGAACCAAATTCACGCGGGTCATCTTCGAGCTTAACTTGCCGTGAAGAATCTTAGCGATATCAAGCAAATCATCAATGAGCTGGCTTTGGGTTCGGGCATTTTCTTCAATAATGGCGAGGGCTTTGGTGACAGTTGACTCATCCCATTTGCGAGTCTGGAGTAAGCGAGACCAGCCTAAAATCGGGTTCAGGGGCGATCGCAATTCATGGGAGAGCACGGCTAGAAACTTATCTTTGATCTGGTTCTCACTCTCGATGGACTGTCGTGCCGCTTGCTCTTGCCTAAACTGCCGTTCACACATGCTCAGCGTCTGCTTTTGCTGGGTGATGTCAACGACGGTTCCCAGCAGGCATAGGGGAATGCCGTTTCTAGAGAATGACACCTGCCCTTGGGCCAAGACCCATTGCTGTTTGGCATTAGGCGAATGAATGGTGCGATACTCTACGCTGTAGCGGCCATTACCGAATGGGTCGCAGGCTGCTTCGATATGCTGCTGAATGCGATCGCGATCGGCAGGGTATACCGCTGCCCAAAAGTCATCCACCGTGCTCACGCTATCGGCGGGGAATCCGTGCATTCTTTGACAGCCTGCATTCCAGTACAACTCGTTTGTAATCAGATCCCAGTTCCAAACACCTAGATGAGAAGACTTAATAGCACTGTAGAGCCGCTCTTCCCTCTCAGTTAACACGGATTTCGAAGTCATATCCGAGGCCATCGGTGCTTCCTCCCAGTAAATGGCACGTTTCGTCTATGCTGAATGCGTCTGTGCTGAATGCGTCTGTGTGAAAGAAGATGGCTGAGGCTCGGCAAACTGGGGCATAGAGAGATTTTGTAACCGCTGGCAATCAACAACACGGTAAACCATCGAAAGTCAGCGATGAGAGCCGGCACTAAAAATCAGCCATAGGGTAATTATTAGGGATCTAATGTGAAGAAAGCGTGAGCCATGGAAAATGTTCTAACGTTTAATGGAGATATAGAAACATTTCTTAGTCAACTGTTTTACTCCTTAAGACAAGTTTAATGGAGTAGTGAGTTTTTTTTGATCACGATTTTAGGTTTCTTTATAGTAGCCATTGAAATAGTAGCCATAGCAATCCTGGCGAACGGTACCTCGCGGTCGAGTGGATGTGGCGCGCGGCGCGCGCCACATCCACTCGACCCTGTTGCTTTGATAAACGCCTAGCGAAATAGACGACTATGGAAGCTGTCACCCATGTTCTCTGCGATCGGGCGGCAACGCTGGTGTATCTTGCCAATCAAGGCTGCGTGACCTCCATCTGTGGCTTAGCCGTGCCCCCACTCTGGCCTATCCTGACCGGATGATAATTGCCAGCAGCAGCCCTAATCCTTCAGTCATTCAGGGCTCATTCTTTCAGCGTGATTTGGCCAACCATGCCCGCAGCACGATGGGGCTCACAGTAGTATGGATAGGCTCCTGGAGTAAGATCAGACGAAAAAGTAGTTTCGTAGGAGTCTCCCGGTGCAAACAAAAGTTTCTTGTGGGACAGCTTTGCAGACAATGCCTTGTCAGCTCCGGGAATCCGGCTATCGTCAAACACGACATTGTGAGGTGGCACTTTATTCATTTCCCACTTTACGGTGTCACCCTGGTGGATTTCGAGGACGTCTGGGACGAATACAAGCTGTCCTCTATCTGACCCCATTTTGACGATGTAGGTTGTCGCAGATGCGGGCATGGAAAAGAAGATGACGCTGGGTATCGCAATCAGAAATATCACACAGGTTCTAAGGATGCGGGCGATCGCCTCGCGAATGGATACGGATTTCATTAATGACTCCAAAGACAATACCTAAGGACAACGATTAGGGACTTGCAAGAAAAGGCGTATTCCTCAAGGCGGGAAATTTTCCCAAGGATAGAATTCAGGAGACAGGAGCCAGAAGCCAGCTCCCTCCTGAATTCTGACTCCTAGATTCTGGTTTCTTGCCCATCCAGGATTTCCCGGCTTAAATTACAAGCCCAAGAAAATAAAGTATCCGGAAAAGAGCAGCGAGCTGCGCCCGCTGCTCTTTTCTTCCGTTATCTTTATTTAGCCGCAGATCCCTTATCTGTTTTCGCATGTTTGGCGAGTGCTTCTCATCTGTCTTTTGGACGACTGCGGTAGATTTTGTCAGCATCGCAGAGTTGAGGAACGCACCAAAGCACAAGAATCCATTTGAAAGGGTTTGGTTTCCTTTCTCCCAAGTTTGGGAGTAGACCGGAGGGCGTGCGAAGCAGGGGCTAGGGATGGGGGCGGAGCTAAGAGACTGAGTCGTGATCCTCGATCCTATCGGGGCAATTCCAACCCATGATGGATGCGTTTGTGCCCGAACGCATTACGATGGGTATAGAAAACTGCAGGACTTACGTCAGAACTGTCCACAGTCATGTCTAGCAACAGATACCGGAGGGGAAGGGCGGCGGGTGCAGCCCGCCGCCCCTCTCCCAGTACGTTATTGTTTTGCAAGTCTTTTAACGGTTCTTGCAGTCATTGCTCAAACGGTGCTTTGCAAAAGTGATGAAAAGTTTAATTACGTTCCTGGTGGCATGGTGTGTAGGATTTAGCGTTTGGGTAGAGCCGGGTATTATGCCGAGTGCCCACGCCCTGCGAGGCGACCAACAGGCAGACCCATCCGCACAAACGTTGCCAGAAATTGTTGTTCCGTCCTCTCCCTCAACAGCCGTCACCCGCGAACTAAAGCACATCCCCCAGGGGTTTTACGGAATTTTTGACATTGACGTGCTGAAGACGAAACTTAAGCAGGAACCTGTGGTCTTGGTCGATGTTCGTCAGCCCTCTGAGTTCAGTCGGGGGCATATTCCAGGAGCTATTAACATTCCCCTGCGAGAGCTGGGAGACAACCTCGACCGTATTCCCGGCGATCGCCCGGTTATCCTTTACTGCTCCACCGGATACCGCACGGGGATTGGCGTTCTGGCGCTGCATCTGCTGGGCTATGACAATGTCCAGGGGTTTCCTCCCAGCTACGAAGGATGGTGGGAATCTGAGTGAGGCATCAGGGAGTGAGGTTTTTCAAGGCCGTGGGCTAGCATGAGTGCCTCGTTGCCCATGACCTCCTGGGGATTGCCATCCGCTACAATCGCCCCGTTGTCCAGTAAAACCACGCGATCGCACACTTCTAGAATGAACTCCAGGTCATGGGAGGACATCACCATCGTTTCATGGCAGTTTTGCAAGAACTGAATGAGGCGGCGGCGGGCACGCATGTCCAGATTTGCCGACGGTTCATCATAGATCACCAGCTTGGGCAGCATGGCAATGACGCCCGCGATCGCCACCATGCGCTTTTCGCCCCCGGAGAGATGATGGGGCGATCGATCTGCCCGGTCTGCCATGCCCGTCAAATCCAGGGCTTCCCGCGCCCGCTCCTCTACGTCGTCTGGGGACAGCCCCATGTTCTCAGGACCAAAGGCCACATCATCCTTGACCGATGCCGCAAAGAGCTGGTCATCGGGATTTTGAAAGATCATGCCGATGTCGGGGCGAAACTGGCCTGGAATGATGGATTCCCCAAACACCGTGACGACTCCAGCGGTGGGCTTCAACACACCACACAGCGCCATGAACAGAGTGGTCTTCCCAGCACCATTGGGGCCAATGAGTCCTACCCGCTCCCCGGTGTTGATGTATAGGTGAAGCTGGCGCAGGATGGCGTCACAGCGGGGGTAGGCAAAGGTTAAATCCTGGATGGCGATCGCCACAGAGAGGTCAGTATCCACACCATCGGCTGCTGAATGAACGGTTGATTGAGACGAAGTTAATGGTTGGGCTTGGGTCATTGATTAGGTTACGTGGCGGGTAGAGAGAGCGAATGAATTTTGGATTTTGGATTTTGGATTTTGGGGTTACAAAAGGCTGAGGACGACGAGGGTGAGGGCGATCGCCAGGACACTGATCAACATCAAGGTGTCGATGCCGGAGGGAAGTGGGGGATCGGGGGCGATCGCCGCTACTTGCTGCTGCTTGAACCGCTGGGCAGCGTCTTTAGACTGTAATCGCTCGGCAGATTGTCCGTAGCCCCGGAGCCGCATAGATTTATAAATCTGCTCGGATTGCTCGTAGCTGCGAATAAACAGGCTGCCCGTGAGAGAGGCAAGCAGGTTCAGGTCTCGGACATCGGGCACAAAGGTGAGGCGACGCTGGATGCGATAGCGATGCCCTTGTCCAAAGCCGCGCAGCCGCATGGCACGGCGCATGGTTGCAAGATTGTTTGCCACTTCATAGAGATACCGATAGGTGAGCAGGGTCATGTCTGCCATCAGGTGAGGCAAGCCCAGGGAGCGCATCGCCTTAATCGTAGTCAAAAAGGGCATGGTGCCCAGCAGCACAATGCCCACCGTGAGAATGCAAAGGAACCGGGACGCAATCAGCACCACCGCCAACAGTCCCTCCTGCCGCAGCGTCAGCCAACCCCACTGCCAGAGAACGGTATCCCCCGACAGCCAGGGCAGCAACAGCACAATGCCCAGCAGAAAAAACCCCGGATAGCGCATCCGTCGCTGAAGAAACGACAGGGGCAACTGGGAGAGCACAAAAAGGATGACGGTAATACCCAGGACAACAGGCAAGAGCGCCAGTTTTTCGACCGTGGCGATCGCAAAGATCAGCGCTAGCAGTCCAATTAGCTTTGGCTTCGGATGCCAGCGGTGGATGAGAGAGTCAAGGTGGGCGTAGTCGTCGATCGGTTGATTCACAGGGAAGAGTGGGAAGAGGTTTGTGAGGTGGTGATTAGGCAGATGGGTAACAGGAATGAGGGCGTCAATTCAAAATCCAAAATCCAAAATCTAAAATCCAAAATCCCATCATGGTGAATGTTCGACGGGATCTTTGTAGGCAAGGGTATGGGGAGATTTCTGGTTCCAGTGGTCGTCGAGGATTTCGGGTTTGACTCGCCGCAGGAAGAGCACCAGCATGGTGGTGAATGCCCCTTCTAGAATGGCGAGGGGAATATGAGCCAGGGTCAACCCGTAGATGGCGGATCGCTCTGTGGCGGTGTCGAAGCCGGAGGGAAGGGTGACAATAATTAAGGCAAATAAGATGAGGGCAGTGATTGCCACTCCTATGGCTCCAGCCCAAAAGGCGCAAAACCCATCGGCAAAGCGGGGGCTAAACCGACGCGATAGGGGATGGCGAAGCTGAAAGATGTGGTATGCCAGCAGTGCCGGAACGCCTGCCAACACTGCATTCACGCCCAGGGTGGTGAGTCCCCCATGACCGATGATGACCGCCTGGAAGAATAGCCCAATGAGAATGGCAGGAAAGGCGTAGTAGCCCAAAATAGCGCCCAGTAGGCCATTCAGCACTAGATGGACGCTGGAGGGCGGGATGGGGATGTGGATGGAGGATGCCACAAAAAAGGTAGCGGTCAGCAGCGCTGCTTTGGGAATGCCAGCGGTGGGGTCAGGCTGGCGGTTGATTTTGCGCAGGGAGTACCACGTGACGGGAACGGCGATCGCATATCCCCCTGCAACGACCTGGGCAGGCAGAATACCGTCAGGAATGTGCATGGTTCTTTGACCTCGATGCATTTGACCGGGATGAGAAGAACAGAGCCGTTCCAACTAACCCCCAGATGACAGACCCCACCATCACCGTTTTTTGCAAAGGCGTGATGGATGGGGAGGAGCGACCCGCTGTGTTTGTCAGAGTCACCCCAGAGTCTTCCGCATTGTCTGTGCCGCCTGTCCCCTCCAGGGGGATGCTGACGATATCGCCATGCCCCGCCTGCCGCACCTGCACGTCCCAATTTCCGGCGATCGCCGGATCGGGCGTGAAGGTAAAACGACCCTGGTCATCAGTGGTGCCCGTCAGCCAGGGATCTGCGGGATTGTCAGGGGCATACACCGTCACCTGGGCATCGGCAAGGGGTTCCCCCGTGTCGTAGGTGGCAATGACTTCCAACGCCTGGGTGGTGCGGTACTCAATGGAGGTGCCGTGAGCGATCGCCCGTTGGGGAGTGGCGATCGCCACTGCCCCTACCAGTCCCACCAGCGGCACCACCCACCGTGTCTCAAACCACCCCGTCCAATTCATCTTGCTACTCATCAATTCCCTGCTGCTTCTCTATTGTTTCCTTCTTGTTTTCTTGACACAGTTCACCAAGTCCATGCTGCACACTGCCATGCATACACCGTCGCGCTGTACACTGTGCAGGCGAAGCATTTCTCGGGGAACCCTGGGCTATCCGACAAGACCCTGACGCAAGACCCTGACGAGAGGATGGGTGCTTCACATAGGCCATGAAAACACCCTGGCACCCAGCCCCCATCAAATGCCTACGGTAACGCTACGTGAGCAGCACCACTACCCTTGAGAAGAATCGCCAGCAACATCAGAACAGTGCCCTTCACCCACGTGGCCCAGTCCAGCAACGGTTTTCTCCAGTAGGCTGTAGTCTTCCGCAGAAAGCTGTTCCTCCAGGGTCGCCATATCCACATCAAGCGAACCATCAGTAGCAACGGCTGCCAGTGGCTCAAATCCCAGGGCACCTGTGTTGATTGGATCATCGTCAGGCGCTTCGCCATCACCGAAGATGTGGTCAAAGTGGAAGGTGGCCTCCAAATCAGCGGTTTCCCCAGTCGCCAAGATTCCCTTCCGCTCATCTCCAACGAATTCGCCACAGGTATAGGTATATTCGGGATCGAGCTTAATGTTGAAATTGATGGTCTCACCGTCCCTTTGAGCTGTACCCATAAGCATCAAGGTGCTTCCCTCAGCAGGGCCATCGGTCGCAGGCTGCATCTTCCAGGCAAGGGCATTGTACTGGCCAACTGGAGCAGACATTTCGCCTACGAGAATCGGCTCAGCATCCTCGCCCCCTTCAGCCAAATCCACCGTTACGGTTTTACCCAAATTGGCTTCTGCACTAGCCTGGAGTTCGTCGTCGCTATCTGGGTCAAAGGGCGGCTCGGTTTGATATGCAGTGGGGTCTACCAGGTTCACATACAAATGGTCGAAGCTAATCTCCCATCCATCTTTTGAGACAAATCCCTGGCGCACAAAATCTTCTCCATTTGCCCGAATGAGGAGCGTGCCAGTTTCCTCCTCACCTGATGCGTCATTACTGTCTTGGGCAACTTCTGCTTCACTTGCTTCTGTTTCCGCAGGGGCTTCCGCCTGGGGGGACTCAGGCGTTGCACATGCACTGACCAGTCCGGGTACCATAAACGCCAGGCTTGCGGCAACAAACAGATGTCTCTTCATAACTTTCTCCGAATGAGGGCAAAAAGGAAACCTGTTAACAGCTTCAATGACAAACGTTATCAGCAATTACATTATCGGTAATTGTCTGAGTGATTTTGACTGTTACAGATCGTCTCTACTGATTATAAAACTGCACATTCCCCACTAAATTCAATCCTCTCCCGGGGGATACAGCAGCGGATTTAAGGAGAATTTAAGACCTCTGGAGGAATTCTTAGGATTCTTGAATGATCTGGCAAGGCTGCGGTTTCCTTAAATTAGAGACAGCGACCATAGCCCCCGTTCCTTTGCTGGGGATTTTATTTTCTTACAGTACCCAACTCCCTATTTTTCCAGCAATTCTCATTAGGGACTTGCAAGAAAATAAAGTACCCGGAAAAGAGCAGCG
>CAYXJG010000051.1:0-19756 GCA_964465285.1 uncultured bacterium | reverse complement strand
TCAACTTGGCAAAGTTCTCAAATTCACAATGAAAAAATAGGGGTTTGGGGCGCGCGAAGCGCGCCCCAAACCCCTATTTTTGCGTGAAACTTGCCAAGTCGTGTCTTTGAATTGGGGAAATCCTGCGCTGCGCGCAGGATTTCCCCAATTTAAAAATTAAAGTTATGGCCTGTGGAAGTTTGGATTGGCAAACTTGTAGTTGGCATAGGTTACAGGTTAGCTATCTGTAGTTCCACTTTCAAGAATTGGCATAACGAATCATTGCTTCTTAAAACCGAGTTGCAGGTGTAGCCCCTTAGACTACTCGCTGTATCTACAACGGATATCATGAACGAGTTTATTGAATATCTCTTTCAATAAGACGAATTCTATCGTATTCTTAAGTCATAGGAATTGCATCTGTACAGTCTGCTATTGTTCTATCGAAACGGTATCTTCAATGCCGACATACTCTCTCGACCTGCTCAAAGATGAGCTAAACAAACGTGGTTTCCGGTTAACCAGTCAGCGCCAAGAGATTCTGTCTATTTTTCAGGTCTTGCCCCAGGGGCAGCACCTCAGTGCAGAAGAATTGCATGGTATTCTCAAGAAGAATGGCTCCCGCATCAGCCTGTCTACAGTCTATCGGACACTCCATGTCATGACGTACATGGGCATTTTGCGGGAACTGGAACTGGCAGAAGAGCATAAGCACTACGAACTCAATCTGCCCAACCCAGGACAACATCATCATCTGGTTTGTGTGCAGTGCAATCGCACGCTGGAATTTGAGAACGACATCGTCACTCAGATCGGGTCTAGGCAGGCCAAAACGGCTGGCTATCATTTGCTCGACTGTCAACTGACGATTTTTGGAATTTGCCCAGATGCGATCGAGGCAGGATGGGGCAATGCCCTGCCCAAGGATTGGGTATGCGCTCGCTATGCTGGGCTTGCAGATGAAGACAGTCACATTTAATGAGATTTATTTGCATTTAGCAGGGAAGTTGTGTATGCTTCAATTATGCTTGTTGACTTAGGCTCTCAATAAGCTCTCGGGTGGGTCAGTTATTTTGGGGTGGAATCGTGGAGGCTCCGCGTCTGCACCGCCAGGGAACATCTCAAAATGCTGGCCTTTTATTAACCAGACTTAGGCTCATTGAGCAACTGTTGGGATATCTTATGTTCGAGCAGTTGCATACGCCCTCTGAATGGTTCTGATTAGGAATGATTTCTACTTAAGAAGGAATGTACGTTTATGTCCCATGCCTCTGACGCGCTGTATTTAAGTGTGAGTCCAGCACTCAAATGCTTCAATCGCCCCCTGCTGCGTGAGCTATCAAAGCTAATGACGATCTCCCAATGGGAATACAGCCAATCCTCTGATGAGCCATGCTCCTTCGATAAAGCTTTGGTGCTATTGCATGACTATCTTAAGCAGTGTGACCATCCGGTTCATCTAATTGGCCACGGCATTAGTGGAACGCTCGGCATTCTTTACTCTCGCTGCTACCCCGAACGGGTGCGATCGCTTAGTTTACTTTCTGTGGGAGCACATCCGTTGATTGATTGGCAGGCTCATTACTATGCTCAACGCCAGCTTTTCAAGTGCAGCCAGACGTTTGTCCTGACGCAGGTTGCAACGACCCTGTTTGGCAGCCAGTGTCCGTTTATGCTCAAGCGACTCGTGGTGGTGCTAGAGCATGACCTTAACACATCTCTTTCACCCCATTCTCTCTGCCAGTCTCTCCACATCCCTGCGGGTGGGGTGCCCGTTCCGCTGATGGTCGGGCGCGGGGAAGATGATGTCATCATTGACCCCAATGCCCTGGAACAATGGCAACCCTGGTTTAAAGAGCAGGATTTCCAATGGGAATGTCCCAGTGGCTTGCACTTTTTTCACTACTCCCATCCGGTGAGAGTCGCTCGGCAAATGTATGCATTTTGGAATTCTCTTGGCCTAGAACCTGCTTCTCAGACTTCGCGCACTCAAGTACAGGTGCGTTAAGCAACACGATTTAAATCATTTGATCCAAATGTTTAGTGGAGCGGTGCGGCGATGCCGCATTGCTCTAGCAAAGTTGGATTTTATTTAATCCTTGATCCTTAGAGTGCAAACTCAAACGAGAGTGTAAACTATGGTCTTAGCTCTGGACACAACCTCATCTCAGCAACAGCCTGTTTACTACTTCAAACGTCGAGATTTTTTTCCACCTATTCTCAATCAGCTCTGGCATATCGAGTCGGGCTTCGTCCGCACCCTGACCTGGGATTCCAAGGGCAATATCTTTGTACTGGGTCTCTGGAGCGCCGGGGATGTTGTAGGCCCACCCCTGTCTAGTTCTGAACATTACCAGATTGAATGCTTGAGTTCAGTACATGCTCGACGCTTGCCCAGCATGTACCAGTGCCCGCGGAGTGAGTTGTTGCTATACCTCAGGCGCACAGAACAGCTTCTGCAAATCAGGCAGATACGCTCTGTAAAAGGCCGATTGGGATGCTTGCTCAATTATCTTGCAGATCAGTTTGGCCAAAAGGGCGATCGCGGCACGCTTCTGCACATTCGCCTCACCCATCAAGATATTGCAGACGTGATTGGGAGCAGCCGCGTTACAGTAACCCGCTTAATGGGAGACTTGCATCGGCAAGGCAAGCTACTCTGGCAATGTAAAGACCGCCGTCGGTTCCTGCAAATTCCTAACCAAAGCGATAGCCGAATCCACGAACTGTAGTTAAATATTCGGGATGGCTAGGGTCAAGCTCCAACTTCTCTCGGAGCCAACGAATATGAACATCCACTGTTTTGCTGTCGCCCATAAAATCTGGCCCCCAAACACGCTCAATTAGCTGCTCCCGCGCCCAGACCCGGCGAGGATGCTTCATGAACAGTTCCAGCATTCTAAACTCCTTAGGAGACAGATTAATCTCACTGCCTCGCACAAGTACCCGACACTCTTGGGGATGCAGGATAATGTCCCGGAATGAAAGCGTTGATTCCTGAACCTGCGTCCGTGCGTTTTGCGATCGCCGCAGAAGGGCACGGCATCGAGCAATTAGTTCCCGCATTCCAAAAGGCTTCGTCAGATAATCGTCCGCACCGACCTCCAACCCCACGACTCGATCAGTCTCACTGCCTTTTGCACTCAAAATTAAAATCGGAACTGTGTTGCCCTCATGGCGAATCAGTCGGCACAGATCCAACCCATTAACCTGGGGAAGCATAAGGTCAAGAATGATCAGGTCAAAGCTTAAATAAGCACTGGCCTGTTGTGCTCCCTTAGACGAGCGGCATACCATTTCCAGGGCGCTGCTTCCATCGTCTGCTGTAAGAACCTCGTATCCTTCGTCAGAGAGGGCAAGGGCAACCGTCTCTCGAATAATTTCCTCATCTTCGACAATTAAAACTCGTTCCAACGCGACATTTGAGGATGACTTAGCAGTTTCGTAAGCTAGCATAGAGAGTCAGCTATCCCATACGTATAATCCAGGCAGATCTTATCAGAAGAGGTGAAACTCGGTCGATTTCTTCATCAGATTGTCGGATTTGTGGAAAATTAGAGGATGCTCCAATGATTTCTGCCATAGATGTTAATTTTTTTAACGTTTTTGATGTTATGTGCCCCTTGTATTCAGGGTACCTTAGTAGCGAGAATTGAAGAACTAGAACCAAAGTTTGGTGGCGCGGCGCGGCATTGTTGGGCGATGCCACTAAAGCTGGATGGAATCAAATTCTCGATTCTGGATACTCGAACCTTCGTGTTTGACAAAGGTGATGGGTATATTATCAAGGCATCTCATCTCTTACATCCCTTGACGTTGCTTTACGGCTTAGAACTCTTATGACAGAAGCACATCGGCCACCCGTGCCGCCCCCATCACCCCGCACTCCGCCACCGCCGCCAAGCCGCGCTAGCGCTATGGGTGCTTCTCCAGCAGCAGGCACTCAAAAAGCAGCTCAGCCCCAGTCGGCTTCTCAGGAAACAGTGCTAAAGGCGAATGCAGCTCCTCCCCCAAAACCAGGTCAAGGGGCTGGCGGCAACGCAAAACCTCCACCGATGGCAGCACCGCCGCCGCCGCCCAGCCAAGCCTCCCGGTCGGCCCGCAGTGCCGGGCGATACAAGCGGACGCCAGGGGCACCATCATTGGGGCAAATCGTGAAAGAAGCTTACGACAAGGGCTTTTCTGATATTCACGTCGGTGTTGGAGAAAAGCCTAGATTTCGCGATCGCGGCGATATTACGCCCACAGAATATCCCATTACGGATGAAAACACCTTCTTCAGTTGGCTAGAAGAAGTCCTGCCCGACAAGCACATTCAGGATTTCAAAGAAACCCTAGACTTTGATGGTGCAGCGGACTACGAGTTTGCGCGAGTCAGGATTAACCTGTTCGATTCTCTGCTTGGCCCTGGTATGGTCATGCGACTGATTCCGAAGAAGATTTTGACGATGGAGCAGTTGAATCTGCCGACGGTGTTCAAAGACATCTGCCATTACCATAAAGGATTAATTTTGATTACTGGCCCCACGGGGTCTGGTAAATCCACAACGATGGCTGCCATGATTGACTACATCAATCGTGAAATGTCGAAGCACATCATCACCATTGAAGACCCGATTGAATTTGTGCATCAAAGTCGCAAATCCTTGATTAAGCAGCGGGAAGTTGGTCAGCACACGCTTAAATTTGATAATGCCCTTAAAGCCTCTCTACGCGAAGACCCAGACCTTATCCTTGTAGGTGAGATGCGTGATAAGGAAACGGTCAATACGGCGCTAAAAGCAGCCCAAACCGGACACTTGGTGATGGGAACCCTGCACACCAACAGCGCGGTAAAAACTATCGAGCGTGTGCTAAACCTGTACTCGCCAGAGCAGCAGCCTCCCATGCGAGTGGCTCTGGCAGAATCGCTGATTGGCGTCATCTCCCAGGGACTCTGTCGAACCACCGATGGCAAGCGAGCCGCATTCCACGACATTATGATCAACACGGACGCCATCAAAGACTACATTCTGCGAGGGGATCTGGATTCGGTTCAAGAACTTATTCCAAAATGTACCTTTGATGGTATGTGTACGATGAACCAATCGTTGTACAAACTTTATGAGGCTGGCCGTATTACAGAAGAAACGGCTCTCGAAATGTCGCCGAAACCCAACGAAATGGCTCAGGCTTTGAGAGGTCGAGTCTAACGGGTTTGTTCTGTGCCTCGGTCTATAGAGTTTAGCGTTTGGTTTGGGGGGAATCCTACGCTGAGTGTAGGATTCCCCGCTCTGTAGTTGACATACACAACCTGGCAAGGTAAGCGACTTGGCAAAGTTCTCAAATTCACAACGCAAAAATAGGGGGTTTGGGGCGCGCTCCGCGCGCCCCAAACCCCCTATTTTTGCGTGAAACTTGCCAAGTCGTGAAGGTAAGCGAGCGATCATTAACGGAACTTGCGCAAGGCGATAACTCAAAGACACCTGACTAGCGCAGGGTAGGCAATGCTCGCTTTACAGAAAGGTAGGTTGCGTAGGTTCTGGTTAATCATCTAAGCCAAACTAATTCAGTCCGACAGACGCTAACTGCTTTACCTAGGCAGGGCGATCGCCCCTGACGAGTGGTACATTTACTTTTAGAAACCGTCTTAAGCCCTGCCTTACACAAGGGTTCGGTGAAACTTAGCTCCACCATAGTCTGAAGAATGGGATGAAACACTGAACCATGTCCTTGACGGAATCAATGAAGGGAATTGCCTTGTTTACGCCAGGTGGTGATTTGGTGTACTGCATTGACCTTGAAAAGAGAACCCGCTGGCACGTCCAGCTCTGTGCAGCCCTGCAGGAAACCCTGAATTTGGCTGAGCCGCCTCACTTTCTTGCCCCTTGCTACACGGCGACGATTGACCGCTGGATTCATCCTGATACACAGGAAGCCACGATTTCGGCAGAGGCTAGCCCCCTCGTGATGCGTCACCAGCCTGTATTGAACGCCGTTTTCCATACCGAAGGATTGGAATGGACATCACTGCCCCTTCCTTTAGAAACCTGCAATCCTCTATTTCTCAGTCATTTCCAAAAACAGTTTCCCAAGCTGTGGCACACGCACAACTTGATTTTGCCGATCGCATCCTCCCCGACACCGCCCCCCCCTGTCCGAAACCTGTCTGATGAATTGCTCTGGTCACAGGCCCGTAGCTTATCAGAAGGTCATGGATACGTGCTGCGCTTGTTTATTTCTGGCCGAGGAGCAAGCAATGGACGAATTCTAAAGCGGCTGCATGGCATTCTTGAAACATCGTTGAAGCAGCCTTATACGTTGAAGGTGGTTGACATTTACAAAAATCCTGAATTAGCAGAGGCCGATCAGATCAGTGCGACGCCCACCCTGGTCAAAGCATGGCCCCCGCCTGTGAAGAAATTAGTCGGCGACTTTCAGGACGCAAGCTCGCTTTTGGGGTTGCTGTTGGCTTCAGATTCCGGCGCATAGCCCAGACGCGCCTTGTAACGGCAGAATCCCCTTTGAGCAAGGCTGCAGGCTTGGCAGAATCGAGTCCTCGCTCAGAGAATTGGATTGTGCTGCGAGTCCGTCAGTGTTTTTGGGAATTCTGAGAGCGTACCCATTGGACCAGGGCGCTATGCTGGCACAAATCTGGAGTGCCACTTTGATTGGCATTGATGCGGTCAAAGTTGGAGTAGAAATAGACATTGCGGGGGGACTTCCCGGCATCGTAGTTGTTGGGCTACCGGATACGGCTGTTCAAGAATCGAAAGAGCGGGTGAGAACTGCCCTGAAAAACTCGGGATATGCGTTCCCGATGCGGAAAATCGTCATTAACCTGAGTCCCGCAGACTTGCGAAAAGAAGGCCCTAGCTTTGACTTGCCCATCAGTATAGGCATTCTCGCCGCATCGGAGCAGGTAAGTCCCCAGTTGCTTGACGACTATCTTTTTCTGGGTGAAGTATCTCTAGATGGGAGTCTGCGCCCGGTGGTGGGAGTATTGGCGATCGCCGCAGCCGCTCAAGAGCTGGGCATTAAAGGCATGGTGGTTCCCGCTCACAACGCTTCTGAAGCCGCAGTAGTCAAGGGACTCCAGGTGTATGGGTTTAAGCACTTGTCCGACGTCAGCGATTTTCTCAACACCCCCGAACGCTATCATCCCATTACCCTAGACGGGGAGCAGGAGATACAGCGATCGCAATTTCGAGGGCTGGATCTCAAGGATGTGAAAGGCCAGGCTCATGCCCGCCGTGCCCTGGAGATCGGCGCAGCAGGGGGGCACAACATCATTTTTGTGGGGCCGCCTGGTAGTGGAAAAACCATGCTGGCACGACGGCTGCCTAGTATCCTGCCGCCACTCAGCTTCGAGGAAGCGTTGGAGGTCACCCAAATTCATTCCGTCGCAGGCTTGCTGAAGGATAGGGGCACGCTCATGGCTGAGCGACCATTTCGGAGTCCCCACCACTCAGCATCGGGGCCATCGCTCGTCGGTGGGGGCAGCTATCCTAAGCCAGGGGAGATTTCCCTCGCCCATCGAGGCGTGTTATTCCTGGATGAGTTGACGGAATTTAAGCGGGATGTGCTTGAATTTTTGCGGCAGCCTTTAGAGGATGGAACCGTAACGATTTCCAGAACGCGGCAATCGGTGTCATTCCCTGCACAGTTTACTCTCGTTGCCAGCACAAACCCCTGTCCTTGCGGCTATTTCGGCGATACGATTCAGCCCTGCACCTGCACGCCTCGCCAGCGAGAGACCTACTGGGCAAAGCTATCGGGGCCACTGATGGATCGGATTGATCTGCAAGTTGCCGTCAATCGGCTCAAGCCTGAGGAAATTACCCGCCGGTCTGGTGGCGAGGAATCAACGGCTGTGCGGGAACGAGTTCAGGCGGCGTGCGATCGCATTCAAGCCCGATTTGCTCAGGACACTCCTCGCTGCAATGCTGAAATGCAGAGTCGCCACATCCGGGAATGGTGTCGGCTTGATGACACATCTAGCCAACTCCTTGAAGGAGCCATTCTCAAACTAGGCCTGTCTGCTCGGGCAACCGATCGCATCCTCAAAGTCAGTCGAACCATTGCAGACCTGGCGGGCGATGAATATTTGATGGCAAACCATGTTGCTGAAGCCATCCAATATCGCACCATCGACCGGATGCAATAAAGATACAAGATTAAAATACAGCGCTTTGCAAGCGCATTAAGTACAGCACGTGTGAGGGGCGGCGCGGAGCGCCGCCCCTCACACGTGCTTAACACGACTTGGCAAGCTTCACGAAAAAATAGGGGTTTAGGGCGCGCTCAGCGCGCCCTAAACCCCTATTTTTCATTGTGAATTTGAGAACTTTGCCAAGTCGTGTGCTTAATCAACTTGCACACCGCTATGAAGGGGATTTTGTATTAGCTTGACCCATCATGGACTTACAACTGGCTGTTACCCAAGCGGCTGAGCCATACTGGATGTACCCCACCCACATTGAACCTGCGTGACTAAACCTGTGTGACTATGGAACTTCCCGGTAGCATTCGCAAGATCCAAACCTTGGTGATGGCGTATCACCCCCTCATTGTGGTCGAAACCATTGAAGAAGATCGCGTGCAATCCTTGCTGAGACAGGCAACCCAGGAGATGCAAACCTCGTTGTTTGAGTGGTCGATTATCCAAGGCTTGGTGCGATCGCCCGGTACGTTTGATGCCCCCTGGATTAACGAGTGTGCGCCCCCCGGAGCCAATAAGCCTGTACCTGTGGAGAACACCCATGAACCGGAAGGACTCCTGAGCCACCTTCTCGACACAGGCCAAAAGGCCATTTATCTCCTGAAAGACTTTGCTCCCCACCTGGATGACGCCGCCATTGCCCGCCAGTTTCGAGAGGCATTGCAGTTTTTTTCCCAGACCCGCTCCGCTATTGTGATCACAGGAGACGCCATCGAACTGCCCCGTGAAATTGCCCACGACGCTGTTTTCTATGACCTGCCTCTGCCCGGACGGGATGAACTGTATCAGGTGGTGTCAGAAGTTGTGCGAAACTTGAAGGCTAAAAATCGCATCCAGGTATCGATTCAGAAGCATGAAGTACCCATTCTGGTACAGTCGCTCATGGGCATGACGCTAAAGCAGGCACGGCAGGTCGTCGCCTATGCGGCCCTGGAGGATGGCGAAATCTCTGTTAATGATGTCAGCAAAATTTTGCACCGAAAGTCCCAGGTGATTCACGAAGACGGGCTGCTGGACTATTTGCCTGTGGAAGAGAACTCAGCAGAGTTGGGAGGCTTTGCGGGACTGAAGGACTGGCTCCAACGGGCAAAGGTGGGCTTTAGCCCCCAGGCGAAGCAGTTTAACCTGAAGCCTCCCAAGGGAGTGCTTATTGTCGGTATTCAAGGGTGCGGAAAATCTCTGGCAGCAAAGGCGATCGCCCGTGAGTGGCGGATGCCGCTGCTAAAGCTAGACGCTGGCAAACTCTACGACAAGTACATCGGTGAGTCTGAGAAAAACTTTCACCGCGCTATTAAACTAGCCGGAACGATGGCTCCCACGGTGCTATGGATTGATGAGATCGAAAAGAGCCTGGGCATGAGCAGCGGTGATTCCGATGGCGGGCTAAGCCGTCGATTATTTGGGTCATTTCTTACCTGGCTCCAGGAAAAGTCCCAGGACGTTTTCGTGGTTGCCACGGCAAATAATCTGTCCATAATTCCCCCTGAGCTCTTGAGGAAAGGGCGATTTGATGAGATTTTCTTTGTGGATTTACCCGATGATGCCGAACGGGAAACAATTTTGAGAATTCACCTAAAGCTACGTAACCAAACCCCCCAGTCTTTTGATATGAATGCGTTGATTTTGGCGACAGAGGGCTTTAGCGGTGCAGAAATTGAGCAAGCGGTAATTTCCGGCCTCTATCGAGCACTGTACCTAAAGCAGCCCCCTAGCACTGACCTGTTGATTACTGAGATTAAAGCCACCGTTCCCTTGTCGGTATCCCGCCGAGAGGACTTGGAGGAATTGCGGGCGATCGCCCAGGAACGGTTTGTCAGTGCCAAGTGATTGGCCTGAATTTGGCTATCGGCCCGATGTCTATATGTCTACATGACTTGGCGAGTTTCACGAAAAAAAAAGGGTTTGGGGCACGCAGAGCGTGCCCCAAACCCTTTTTTTCGTTGTGAATTTGAGAACTTTGGCTAAATATAGCGCTGTGCAAGCGCATTTAGTACAGTGTGTTGAGTGCGGCGCTCTGCGCCGCCACTCAACACATTTGGGTGTGCTGAACCAATTGCACACCGCTATAAAATCCAACGGTGCTGGAGCGACGCGGCATTGCCGCGTCGCTCCCAGAAAGGTTTGTTCAAGTTATTTAGCTCCCATTTCTTACCTTAATTGATCTAAAGCGAATAGCGTTTCCAAATATCGGTGAGCCACGCGATAACGCGATCGCCCATTGCCTCTAGGGAATACATCTCTTCCGCATACCGCCGACAGTCCCAGCGCTGGATGGCATCAAGGCGGGCGATCGCCTCGACTAGCCTCTCAACATCATCAGGGGCAACCAACCATCCTGTTTTTCCATGCTGCACGATTTCGGCAGGCCCCCCCCGGCGATAGGCAACCACGGGCACACCGCAAGCAAGGGCTTCGATCGCCACATTGCCAAAGGCTTCGATCCACTTTGGAGTCATGAGCAACCCCCGGCAGGCTCCTAGTGCCTGTTGTAATGTCTGGGTCGGCAAAAATCCCTCATACGAAATGAGTGCAGTCGGAAATCGTGACTGAATATGATGCCAATAGTCGGGGTCGGGAATGGTGCCAAAAATCCGAAGGGGTTGGTTTAGCTCCTGAACGGCGGCGATCGCATCCTCAATGCCTTTTTCCGGGGCAATCCGCCCTACCCAGGCCAGAGCCTCATCCCCCGTAGATCGAAAATCGTAGAGCGCCAGGTCTAGCCCATTGCCTAACACCCAGCAGCGATCGCCAAACGCAAAGGTCTCAGCCTGGGCATGGCTGTGAACGGCAAGGGTGCCCGGAAAGCGATCGCCTGTTTTCTGAATAACTGCATCCATTCCATCGGATAGAGACCCCATGCTGATAAGGTGAGCAACAGGACGCTCAAACCACGACGAAATGTAGAAAGGCAACCAATCATAGGCGAAGTTCACAATGAGGTGATAGGTATGCTGCACTTGACGGGCATAGTCCCACATATTTTCCAGCACAGAATCATCGGGCAAACAATTCAGGGCCTCTCGCCCCTGATGTTGAGCCGACCCCTGGAGTGTACCGTCAATTTCAACGATGGCAAGCGTATCATCCTGGGAGCCACGGGGAGCAACCACCGTAACCTCGTGCCCCTGTTGCGTCAGCCCTTGGGCAATATTTTTGAGCGTCAGCTCGACGCCGCCTCCCATGCCCGTCCCTAGTGGCCCCACAGGGGTCGAGAGGAAGAGCAGATTGAACGCAGACAGAGGTGTAGATTGCATGGGTGGTGGAGTGATGGGATCCGCATAAACTACATCAGAGTACCGTGGAATACTATCTTCAGGCTATCGAGGAAGTGGCGATACCCATAAGAATTTCTTTCACAACTTAAAAATCGGTGAAGAGCCTTGATTTTAGGTTATTTATGTTAGGACGCTTAGTCCTACGTGAATTCGATAACATGCCAGAATCACTTGTCAGCTCTGCCCGCAAATGAGTTACTTGTAATTTAAGCTGGGAAATCCTGGATAGGCAAGGAGTCAGAATTCAGGAGTCAGAATTCAGGAGTCAGAATTCAGGAGTCAGAATTCAGGAGGGAGCTGGCTTCTGGCTCCTGGCTCCTGAATTCCATCCTTGGGAAAACTTCCCGCCTTGAGGAATACGCCGATTTAAGCGATTGAGTTCACGTTGAGTGGACTTAATGGGTTAGCCCGCAATTTGCACCAATTCTTGAAAGTAGAGCTACAGATAGCTAACCTATAACCTATGTCAACTATGGGTTTGCCAATCCAAAATCGAAAATCGTTAGTGTCCTTAGTTTTTCGCCACCCTGATTTGTAAACTCTGAAACCCTTATGCCATCGTTCACATTTTGACTCTTCTGAGGGAGTGGCGAATAAATCGTGACACTAACGAAAATCCAAAATCGGTATTACTCGCGAGGCGAGTGTGAAGCGAAGTCCTGAGTGTTTGTCGAACTCACGGCAATTCTTATTTCTTAGGCGATCAGCGTATAAGCCTGCCTAGTGACCTTTGATCGTTGGTTTATAGATGATCGTTGGTTTATAAAGTTTCAGGTGGAGGTTGTGGAGATTGGTGTTGTGATGCTGTCGCAGCGATCGCCACTCCTACTAAAATAAATCCTGCTCCAGCCAAGACTCCCAGCCCCGGTTTCTCACCGAACACCAGATACCCTAATAGACTAGACCCAATGGGTTCGAGCAGAATGGCGAGAGTCACTAGCGTCGGGGAAATTTGATGGACAGCCCAGTTGAGGCTAGTATGTCCTATCAACTGCGGCACAACCGCCATTAGCACGATGCACCCATACACCTGGGGTGCATACCCCCCATACGAGCTGCCCAATAGCAGGGGCATAGGCAGGAGAACAATCGCTGCGGTGGTGTAGGCGATCGCCGCATGATGCTGAATTTTGATGCCCCGGCGTTGGGCTTCGCGACCTAGCAGCAAGTATAGGCTAACCATCCACGACCCAATCAGGGCTAGGCTGTTGCCAAGCAGAGGATTTTGCCCGGCTGTCAGTCCCCCCGTGTCCTGCAAGCCAATGCCAATGCTGCCTGCCAATGTCACAGCGATGCCGACGATAATTTGGGCTGAGATCGCTTCCCGAAACCACAGCCAGGAGAGGAGGGCCACCCATACTGGATTAGTCGTCACCAAGGTGGTGGATGCCGCAATAGATGTGTAAGACAGGGATGTAATCCAGGTACCGAAATGAACGGCAAGGGATAAACCAGATACTAGGGAGTAGGCGATCGCCCGTCGTGAGTAGGCTGTTCGGCAAAAGGTCTGCCAGGTGGGGAGGAGCAAAAGTGACGCCAGCATGAGACGCGAAGATGCCAGCACCAAGCTAAAGCCTACGCCAGGAGCATCAACAGCCACCAACGCAAGCCGGATGAAGATGGCTGCTGTCGATACACAAAATACACCACTAGAAAGAATCAAAAATACCTGCCAGCGTGGCGTATGAAGTGATGGAACCATAAGTCTTTTGACGTATGTTGAAGCAACTGTAAGATAAAAGCATCCATAACCTGCTAGGTTAGGACAACGTACTGAATAGTTAGACTCTATGGTGGGAGCAACGCTCAACACGGCAAACCTGGATTTAGAGGCACTTAACCAACGGTTTTCCTCAACAGAGACAACGCATATCGTACAGTGGGCGGTTAAAACATTTGGGGCTGGGCTGGTAATGAGCACCAGCTTTGGCATCCAATCCGCCGTCATGCTGCACTTGGTGACTCAGGTCTCTCCAACTATCCCTGTCATTTGGGTAGATACGGGATACCTGCCCGCAAAAACCTACAAGTTTGCCGACGCACTCACCGCCCGTCTGAACTTAAACCTTAGAGTTTACCAGTCTCCGATCAGCCCTGCCCGCATGGAGGCGCTCTACGGCAGGCTATGGGCTCATCAAGATGTCGAATCGCTGAACCTTTACGACCAAATTCGAAAAGTGGAACCCATGCAGCGGGCACTCCAAGAGCTGGGCGCGACGGCATGGCTAGCCGGGCTGAGAGCAGATCAAACGAATCATCGGAAAACTCTAAATTTTGTTGGAAGGCAGGATGGCATCTACAAAATTCTGCCCATCCTGAACTGGAATTCCCGTGATGTCTATTATTACTTGCAGAAGCACGATTTGCCCTATCACCCTATGTTTGACGAGGGATATGTGACCATTGGCGACTGGCATTCGAGTCGTCCCGTTACGGCAAATGATGATGATGAGCGTGATACTCGCTTTCATGGCATGAAGCAGGAATGTGGACTACATTTGCCTCAAACGCCAGGAGAAGCTGAAAGTCTTGATTCTAGTTCTCTATGATTGGGAACATTGAATATCAGGTATCGCTAGTATTGCGGGCGATCGCCAATTTCTGCCTCAAATCCTCTACTTGATGGCCAATGTCGAGTTGACTTAACTGGGTCTGATCCCCTGTCCCCAGCCATTTGATTTGGGCAATGCCCTGTTCTGCTTCTTCATCCCCCAGAACGAGACAGGCGATCGCCCCACTGCGGTCAGCTCGCTTGAACTGTTTGCCAAAGGCGCTGCCGCTCAAATCCACTTCGACGGCAAACCCCAGATGACGAAGCTGCTGTGCAAGCTGCACTGCCTGGGCTTCTGCCTTATCACCCCGTGACACCACATAGAAATCCAGGGCGTTCTCTACTGCTGGCCGCAGTTGTTGGAGCAGCAAAATCAACCGCTCCATACCGATAGCCCATCCCACTGCTGGGGTATCTGGGCCACCCAGTTCTTTCACCAGCCCATCGTATCGCCCTCCACCACAGACCGTGCCCTGGGCACCAAGGTTGTTAGAAATGATTTCAAAGGCAGTGTGGGTATAGTAGTCTAGCCCCCTCACCAGCCGAGGATTAAGGTCATAGCCAATGCCTAAATTTGCCAGCATTTCCTGCACTCGGTCGAAGTGACGTTTAGAGTCATCGCCCAGATAATCCAAAATGCTAGGAGCATCGGCAGCAATCTCCTGGGTACGCTGAGCCTTGCTGTCGAGAATGCGGAGGGGATTGCGGGTCAGTCGATCCTGGGAGTCGGGGTCAAGCTCGTCTTTGAAGGGGGTGAAGTAAGTGATCAGCGCGTTCCGATAGTGCTGGCGATCGCCAAAGTTGCCTACAGAATTCAAGTTTAGGCTCAGGTCTGACACTCCTGATTGTCTGAACAAATCCATTGCCAGCGCAATCACCTCAACATCAGCACGGGGATCAGAGCTGCCAATAACCTCCACCCCGAGCTGATGAAACTGCCGCTGCCGACCTGCTTGGGGGCGCTCATAGCGAAACATCGGCCCCGTGTACCAGAGCCGCTGCACCCCCCCCTGGGCATGCAGATTGTGCTCGACAAAAGCCCGCACCACACCTGCTGTATTTTCTGGACGCAGGGTAATGGAGCGATCGCCCCGGTCAGCAAAAGTGTACATCTCTTTGCCGACTACATCGGTAGCCTCTCCAATGCCCCGCTCAAACAGATCTGTCTGCTCAAAGATGGGGGTGCGAATTTCGTGATAGGCGGCTCGCCCTAGAATGTCGCGGGCGATCGCTTCCATATACTGCCAGTAGCCAATGTCCTCTGGCAGTATATCTCGTGTTCCTCGAATTGCTTTTACTGTTCCCATGCAGCTATTGTAAAGGCTTGTGAACGCTTCAATCACGCACCATCTGAAAAATTCGCATTGGGCTATGCGCCAGAAATATTTCAGATTTTAAATTTGGAACTTTAGATTTTTGGATTAGGTTATTCTACAACCTGAGCTTCTTTAGGGATCTGCGACTCACTAAAAATAATGGAGGAGAGGGACGGCGGGCTGAGCCCGCCGTCCCTCTCCTGGTGCTTTATTTTCTTGCAAGTTCCTTATCAGTTAGTCTCCTCTGTAAGTCCTCTGTAAGTAGCTTGGCACAATTAAAAACCAGATGTGAAGCCCTGCACCGCCCGCGCAGCAGATAAAGCAGGGTTTACGGATTTTATAGTTAATGATGCTCACCGATCTATTCATTGCAAAATATCATTGCAAAATTTTACGCAGGTTGTCGCGGCTGAAGAGATCGCATACAGTCTAGCTAGCGAGTCGGTAATCTGCTGTGCGTGGTTCATTTCATGGTGCTGACGAAAATGTAAGGATGCCTCAACCAGTCTTGAAGGGCGAGATTGGGAGTCTCGATCTGTCTATCCTCCATGCGGCGAAGGCAATCTATCAAGGATATCGGGCAAGCCGGACGAAGGATGCGCCGGTACCGTTAGGGGTAGCAATCGACCGGTTTACCCATCGGGGACAGATTGTGTTTACCGAGCGTCCAATCCTCTTGCCCCAGGAGTGTTTTGTTACGATTCAGCAAATTGAATCGAATGCAGGGCAGTGAGGAGGCGTGCCAATTGCTGCCTATATTGAGTAGATTCATGGAAGAGAGAGTCAATACAGCCGCCCCCACTTGTACTTTACCAGGCCATAAACTTAGCCTTTGAATGGGGGAAATCCTGCGCTCAGCGCAGGATTTCCCCCATTCAAAAATTCAAGTTGTAGCCCGTGGAAGGATACATAAGATCTGAGACTGTAATAGGACTAATAGGATAGTTGATCGCATGGATTGGTTGATGCCTGGGTTGATGGGAGTGTTGGTTTTCATATTTGGAGCGTCCATCGGCAGTTTCTTGAACGTAGTGATTTATCGGCTGCCTGCGGGACTGTCGCTGCTGCATCCACCCTCCCGATGCCCCACGTGCCAGCATCGCCTCAAGCCCTACGATAATGTTCCTGTGCTGGGGTGGTTGTGGCTCCGGGGTCGGTGTCGCTACTGTGGAACGGCGATCGCCCTCCGGTACCCCCTGGTAGAGGCCACAACAGGTATTCTTTTTCTCGCGGTGCTTCTGTACTTTAACTCTCTGCCCGTCATCATTGGCATGTGGGTATTCCTGAGTTGGCTCCTGGCGCTCTCGCTGATCGACCTAGACACCATGACCTTGCCCAACGCCCTCACCCAGCCAGGGTTGGTGCTGGGTATTCTTTTTCAAGGCGGACTGGGATGGCTGGATGGACAGGCCTCTGGGGCGGCACTCCACATCCTGGGCAGCGTCATCGGCATGGTGCTGGGTATCTGGCTGTTTGACATCATCACCATCGTCGGCTCTGCCTTGTACGGACAGACGGTGATGGGAGGCGGTGATGCAAAGCTGGCAGCAATGATGGGGGCGTGGCTGGGCTGGAAGTATTTGCTGTTGGCGTCGTTTCTTGCCTGCGTTATCGGGGCGATCGCCGGGGTTGGCGCGATGGCACTGGGACGCATCAAGCGACGACAGGCAATGCCGTTCGGCCCTTTTCTGGCCCTGGGAGCAGCGCTCACCGCCTTTTGGGGAGAGGCTATCATTTCCACCTACTTATCAATCTATTTTCCGAATTTATAGCGGTGTGCAAATTGGTTAAGCACACCCAAATTTGTTAAGTGGCGGCGCAGAGCGCCGCCACTTAACAAACTGTATGTAGTGCGCTTGCACAGCACTACATAATTCTTTTCAGGAAAATTATTCAACATAGTGGTGTTGGTAACTAAGCAGCTTGGCACAATTAAAAACCAGATGTAAATCCTGCGCCGCCCGCGCAGCAGACAAAGTAGAGTTTTACAGGTTTTATCGTGAATTGTGACCAGTGAATTGTGACCACCGACTTAGGAATGTGCAAATGGGTCAAGCATGCCCAAGATTTCTTATGTGGCAGTATGGAACACCGCCACACAAAAGCAGTATTGCTAGCGTTTAGTATTGCTAGCGTTTAGTATTGCTAGCGTTTGCACAGCGCGATAAGCGAGTGGTAGACATGCAGGCTTGTCTTTGCAACTGATTCTCATTTAGGATAGATGTGTCATTGTTTAATTCCCTTGCATGTGCTGGATTAAACTAGGTCCAGATTGGGAACACTCTAGCTCCCAATCTGGGCAAGGTGTAAGAGCGAGAATTAGATAATTTGAATCAAGTTTTGGTAGGGAGGTTCGGCAATGCCGCGACGCCCTATCAAAAGGGAATATCATTTAATCATTCAGCTATAGAGGCTAGTTTTACGATTTCAGGAGTTACACACGATTTTGGCAACAACGTCCTTCTGGGTGCTTAGTCGTCGGGTCAGAGAGTCCTTTCACGCGTTCCGAGGAAACGGGTGGGGACACTGGATGCCATCCCTTAATTTGTGGACTGGGGCAGTGATGGCGATCGCCCTTATCCTCCTCACCCCCATTTTTATTGTCCTCAGCAGCGTTTTTTCAGACTCGGGGGAAATCTGGCAACATCTTGCGTCCACAGTTCTTCCTACCTATCTGGCTAATTCCTTAATGCTGATGGTGGGGGTGGGGGTGGGAGTGTCAACCATTGGGGTGAGTGCTGCATGGCTGGTCACTGCCTGTCGCTTTCCGGGGCAGCGCATCCTGGAATGGGCACTGCTATTGCCCCTAGCGGCTCCCGCCTATCTCCTTGCCTATGTCTACACCGATGTACTGGATTACTACGGCCCGGTGCAGCAAGCTCTTCGCAGTCTAATGGGATGGGAACAAGCAACAGATTACTGGTTTCCAGCGATTCGTTCACTAGGCGGGGCGATCGCCATGTTCTCTCTCGTGCTGTATCCCTATGTGTATCTGCTGGTGCGGGTCGCTTTCCTGAAGCAGTCCGTCTGTACTATTGAGGCCAGTCGATCCCTGGGCTGTGATCCCTGGAAAAGCTTTATGAAGGTTGCCCTGCCTCTGGCTCGCCCCGCATTGGCTGCTGGTACGTCCCTGGCTCTGATGGAAACCCTCAGCGATTTTGGCACGGTTCAGTTCTTCGGTGTGGAAACCTTCACCACGGGCATCTACCGCACCTGGTTTGGCATGGGGGAACCTGTGGGAGCAGCTCAGCTTTCGTCTTTCCTGTTAATCTTTATCTTCGGCCTTATTCTGCTAGAACAGCAATCCCGCCGCCAGAATCGCTATTATCAGACGTCCCATCGGTTTCAGACTGCTGATGCTTACAGGCTAAGGGGAGGACGGGCGATCGCTGCGTCCCTGGTTTGCATCATCCCCATCACCCTGGGCTTCATCATTCCGGCAGGAGTGTTACTCAACATGGCAGTCCGAAACGCCACTCAAACGTTCACCGAACGGTTTTGGGAATTTGCCCGGAATAGCCTGGTTCTTGCCCTCATCACAGCAGCCCTTGGGATTGCGATCGCCCTCATCATGGCCTATGGGCTGCGGCTCAGTCCCAATCTCCTCATGGGGCTAGCCGTTCGTGGAGCCTCCATTGGCTACGCCTTTCCGGGTGCAGTCATTGCGGTAGGCATCTTGATTCCTGTAGGACGCCTTGACAATGCCATTAGCGTTTGGATGCGGTCAATCTTTGACGTGTCTACGGGACTCCTCATTAGCGGTACCATTGCGGCTCTGGTGTTTGCCTATCTGGTGCGCTTTCTTGCCATTGCCTTCAACACCGTTGAATCCAGCCTCCAGCGCATCAAGCCAAACCTGGATGAAGCGTCTCGCTCCATGGGGTATGGCCCGACCCAAACCCTACTCAATATCCACCTTCCACTGATGGCCAGCGGCATACTGACTGCCGCCATTCTGGTGTTTGTAGACGTGATGAAAGAACTTCCTGCCACGCTAATTGTTCGCCCATTTAACTTCGATACGCTTGCGGTACAGGTCTATCGGTTGGCGTCTGATGAGCGGTTAGCAGAAGCATCTGCGCCTGCTCTTGCAATTGTCGCGGTTGGTATTATTCCGGTGATTTTGCTAAGTCGGCGGATGGCTGACTTACGCTAGCTGCAGGAGCATGTCCTGAACAGATGCTCCTTTGACTCAATGCTGCACTATCAAAAAACACGACTTGGCAAATTTCACGCAAAAATAGGGATTTGGGAACTTTGCCAGGTCGTGAAAAAACGCCCCGTTCTGCAATAGAACCGGGAGTCTGGATCAAGACTATGACACTATTGCGGTGTGCAAATTGGCTAAGCATACCCAAACTTGTTGAGTGGCGGCGCTCTGCGCCGCCACTCAACAAACCGTACTTAATGCGCTTGCACAGCGCTATAAGTAACC
>CAYXJG010000050.1:0-19799 GCA_964465285.1 uncultured bacterium | reverse complement strand
TGGGGATGGGGGATGGGGGAGTAAGGGAGTGGGGATGGGGGATGGGGGAGTGGGGGAGTGGGGAGATGAATCTAAAATCCAAAATCCAAAACCGCTCAGTTTTGAACAATTTCGATGCGATCGCCATCATTCAAATAGCCTGCCCCTTGCACAACAACCTGGTCGCTGGCGTTAATACCCTGGAGGATTTCAATACGGGCATTGTTGGGATCGGTGCTATCGAGGAGTTCGCCTAGCTGGACAGTGACCGCTTCAGTGCGATTGCCTTCTACAACCCGATACACCGTAGCCTGTCCGTCAGACTGGGGAATCACGGCACCAGCGGGAACGGTTAGTCCGGTAGCGCTGGAGGTGACGACAGCGGCCCGCAGGAACATGCCGGGACGAAGGAGGTTGGACGATGGGAGATCAATGGAGACAATGGCTTCGCGGGTGGTGCTGTCAATCAGTGGAGCGATGTCCCGCACTCGCCCTTCAAGCTGGATGCGGTCGTCGGCGTCAGAGGTGATGGTAACGGGGGTGCCAACCCGAATTTGGGGGAGTTGAGTTTCGGGGATGTTGATCTGGAGCTCGAGGAGGCGATCGCGGATGACGGTGAACAGTGCGATCGAGCCTGAGGTCACATCACCGACTCGCGCCATGCGCTCGGCCACCAGGCCATCGGCAGGCGCTTTAACGAAGGTCTGCTCAAGCTGGGTTTGCAGTTGTCGGATACGGGCTTGCTGGCTTTGCACATCGGCAGTAGCGCTATTCATGTTTGCTTCTGCAACGCGCACATCTTCTTGAGCGGTGGCGGCGGCAGTAGCGCGGGTATCGAGTTCTTCAGCACTGATGGCTCCTTCTGAAGACAAATTTTCGTAGCGCTGCAAATTGGTACGAGCTTCTGAGAAGCGGGCTTCAGCTTGAGCCAGAGCTGCATCCTGCTGGCGCACCCGTGCTTGCTCCGCTTGCAGATTAGCCTGGGCTTCGGCGAGTTGAGCCTCCAATA
Source organism: uncultured bacterium (assembly GCA_964465285.1). GTDB lineage: Bacteria > Cyanobacteriota > Cyanobacteriia > CAKZMO01 > CAKZMO01 > JBCCWF01. The sequence continues at coordinate 18,811 of CAYXJG010000050.1, read as the reverse complement.
CAGAGCGGTCAAGCACGGCCATCGCCTGACCTGCTGTAACCGTATCTCCCTCATCTACAAGCACCTGCTGAATTTGCAGTCCTGTCGCCCTCGGTAGGATGGGAAGAAGGTCGTACGCTTCGACTGTGCCCGTCGCTTCCAACATGCGGCTCACCTGACGGGACTCAACAGGCGCAGTGGTGACGGCTTGGGCAGGCGCGATGCTTTCCGCCGACGCATCCTCTGGCGCAGAATCTGCGGGAGGCGTTGCCCGGTTGCCAAACACGCCAACGCCTAAGGCAATGCCGATCGCCACACCCACGGCTAATCCTACTTTTCCTGAAAACCAGCTCTGTTTCAATCTGGGTGTCTCACCATCAGGGGTGGACACACTGAACATATCAGTAGACATCGCATTGTCGCGCTGTGTGGAGTGGTCGGGATTATGCCCTTGGTGAGAGTCAGAGGAGGCGGATTCTGACGGAGAGGGGGCGATCGCCCCATTCGGCGAAACCCTGTCTGATTCTCCTGTCAATAAGCGATCGCGCATCACAACAAACCTCCCATTCTCCCGTTGGCGAGAAATTTAATAAACGTTACAGAATGTTATTTTATTCTAGACCACATTCCCCTGGTGACTCCAGGCAAATAGCCACCCAACAGCTTGGATCACCACCTAGTATCGGAAGCAGCAATTCTCAGTATGGAATTCAATGGGGCACACGACTTGGCAAGTTTCACGCAAAAGTAGGGGTTTGGGACGCGCTCCGCGCGTCCCAAACCCCTACTTTTGCGTTGTGAATTTGAGAACTTTGCCAAGTCGTGACTACAGATAGCTAACCTGTAACCTATGTCAACTATAGGTTTGCCAATCCAAAATCGAAAATCCAAAATCGAAAATTGGTATCAGCCCTTCATCATGGATTTGAGAACTCTGCCAAGTCGTGTGAATTGGGGAAATCCTGCGTTGCGCCCAGGATTTCCCCAATTCAAAAATTAAAGCTGTAGCCTGTGGACGTATATCTTCTCGCTCACACATGCGAGAGACAAATGCGGCGAAAATGATCGCCCCTTTCCTCGAAATTGGCATATTGGTCGAAGCTGGCACAGGCAGGAGACAAAAGCACCGTTTTCGCCCCCTGTGCCCTTGCCAGTGAGGCAGCACGGGGCACTGCCGCTTCCATGTCTGCGCACACTTCATAGTGTGATACGCCCACTTGCTCAAACCGCTGGGCAAACTGGGATGCCGCATTGCCAATGAGCACAGCAGATGACACCTTTGCCTTAATGTGCTGGAGCCAGGCAGTATCATCCCCAGCTTTTGCCTCTCCGCCTGCAATCAACACAACAGGAGCCGGAACGGCCCGCAGGCCGACTTCGGCTGCATCATAGTTTGTTGCCTTGCTGTCGTTAATAAAGGTGATGCCCTGCCAGGAGCAAATCTGCTCGAGTCGATGGGGCACTCCCGGAAAGGTTTCGATGGCACGGGCGATCGCCTCCTTCTCAATGCCCGCCAACCGAGCCGTTGCAACCGCTAGTAGTAAATTCTGCTGGTTGTGCCGTCCCACCATCGATAGAGCCGTGACGGGAAGTATCCTCTCCTCCTCCATGCAGACCCATCCCGCTTCAATGTATGCACCTCGCTCAGCGTGCGCGGGGAGGGAATCGCGCCCCTGGGTACTCGTCCACACGGCATCCTGCCAATGGCGATCGCCCACCTGCCGCAAATGCGGATCATCACCATTTAATACCTGCATCTCGGCGCGGTTCAGTAACGAGGCTTTGATATTGAAGTAGTTCTCCAGGGTTTTGTGACGATTGAGGTGATCAGGGGTAAACGTTGTCCACACGCCAATGCAAGGAGCCAGAGTGAATGATGATTCAATCTGGTAGCTGCTGACTTCTGCAATGACCCAGTCTAGAGGTTTGGCGTCGGGAGATTGCTGAAGAAGAGCGAGGTCTGCAGCTGCATTGCCAATGTTGCCACAGGCGGGAGCATGCAAGCCCGCCGATTGAAAAATTGCCGCAATCAAAGAGGTGACCGTGGTCTTGCCATTGGTGCCTGTAATCCCTACCCAGGGACAGGACTGGAGCGATCGCCACGCCAGTTCCATTTCCCCCAGGATTTCGATGCCCATTTCCCGTGCCTGGGGCAGCGCTGGGACATCCCACGGCACCCCTGGGCTCACCACAACTCGCTGCATGAGGGTAGGGTCTGGATCGAAATGATGGCCCAGTTTAACGGTGATGCCCTCTGACTCTAGAGTTGACTTAATGCGGTGGAGATCATCTGAGGCGTTGCGATCGCTGACAGTTACCGCCCACCCCTGGGCACTCAGCAGCCGGGCTGCTGCCATGCCAGATTTTCCCAGACCAATAACATAGGACTGTTTCATGCAAAGTGTTGAGGATAGAGAAGCCTGCTATGGCGATCCTATTTGATTTCTTGAGGTGGGGGCGGGCTGCGCCCGCCCCCACCTCAAGAAATATTTTCAGGAATCAAATAGGATTCTCACACGACTTGGCAAGTCGTGTTCCCATATGGGAAAGTCTACAGATTGTACTACAGCATGTTGAACCTCAGGGCAGGGCGCACTCGGCTACTTAAAACGGCTGCTTAAAACGGCTGCTTAAAACGGTTGCTCTCCCATGAAATTTCCGGGGGGACTGTAGTGGCACACCAATACATCCCAGCCGTGTCCAGTGGCGATCGCGCAGCCAACCTCTGTCGTTTCTTCCCACACAATCTGGGTGTAGTGCCCCACATCCATCCAGTTGCCCGTCGTTGAAACATTTGGGAAAGGTTGGTTAGCTATGAAATACTGTTTTTCATTGCCCCAGCTTTCAACCATCTGCCTTGGCGAAAACCGACCTGCTGTGCCTTTCCAAAGGTTTTCACCATACTCGCTGTTGCTATGGGCAAACCGATTGTCAGCAACTAGTTCAGTCGCCCAGTTATGGGCTGATTCCGCTAATGATGGTGACCAGCTTAGCAGGGGAACTTCAACCTCTTCCCGATAGCGGTTGTGGGCATTGAGCAGTTCTTCTACAACCGGGTTCGCTTGCTGGCCAACAACCAGAGAGTCGGGCGGTGATGAATGGGCGATCGCCGGTTCAGTTCCCTTTGCCATCATCAATGCCCCTATTCCTAGGGCGCATATCTTTACTGTGACAGAATCAATGTTCGCCATACTTATACATTGACATATTCCTCAAGGCGGGAAGTTTTCCCAAGGATAGAATCCAGGAGACAGGAGCTAGCTCCCTCCTGAATTCTGACTCCTAAAAACCGGGCGCTCCCCCGGTTTTTAGAATGAGTTTATTAATACTGACCTACATAGTATCTTAGTCTCTTTAAGAACCTGTACGTTCTCAACGACTTTGAAGAGTTGGTATAGAGGCACATTGTCCACAGACTTTAATAGTATGATGTACAAGGATTATACAGGGATGGGCATTTCCCTGTTTCCTTCTGAGGAACAAGGACTAAATAAAATGCAACTTTATTGGGGCGGCGCAGCGATGTCGTGTCGCCCCAATAAAGTTTGGTTCAAGTTATTTAATTCTCATTCCTAAGCTGAATCAGAGCCACTTCGTTTTGGGAAAGTTAGGTAGTTGTCACCGATGGATTCGTATCTTGCTGCTGCTGTTCAGATGAACAGTTCCCCTGACCTTCAGGCAAACCTAAGCCAGGCAGAAGATTTAATCGACCTCGCTATTCGGCAGGGGGCTGAGCTTGTTTGCTTACCCGAAAATTTTTCCTTCCTTGGCAAAGAAGAAACCAAGTTAGAGCGGGTTGAGGAGATTTCATCGGCAAGCCTCAAGTTTCTCAAAACAATGGCTCAGCGCTATCAGGTGCCGATGTTGGGTGGCGGGTTCCCTTTTCCTGCAGATGGAACAAAAGTGCTGAACAAAGCTGTCCTCGTCGGTGTCACCGGAGAGGTTTTAGAAAGCTACGAAAAAGTCCACCTCTTTGATGTCAATCTCCCCGATGGCAACACATACCGCGAGTCTTTGACGGTTTTGGCTGGCCAGCAGCTACCTCCCGTTTATCCTTCTAAACACCTGGGGAATCTGGGGCTATCAGTTTGCTATGATGTCCGGTTCCCTGAACTTTATCGTCACCTGGCCCAAATGGGAGCCGAAGTGTTAGTCATTCCCGCCGCTTTCACGGCATTTACAGGGAAAGACCATTGGCAGGTGTTACTACAAGCACGAGCCATTGAAAATACCTGCTATGTGATTGCCCCGGCCCAAACCGGGTGTCACTATGCCCGACGGCAGTCCCATGGTCATGCGATGATTATCGATCCGTGGGGAGGGGTGCTAGCTGATGCTGGCCAGGAACCCGGTGTGGCGATCGCATCCATCGAGCAGTCGCGTCTAGAGCAGGTGCGCCGCCAAATGCCTTCGCTACAGCACCGCGTTTTTATCTAAGGGATTTGCAAGAAAATAAAGATATAGCAATACGCACACGACTTGGCAAGTTTCACACAAAGATAGGGGTTGGGCGCGCGCGGAGCGTGTGCCCAACCCCTATCTTTGTGCTGTGAATTTGAGAACTTTGCCAAGTCGTGAACTGACCGCTCTCTAGAAAGGGCGCACTGTTTCAAAATCGGTTGCGCTTACTCCATAGGCATTGCGAGCAGCATCAATGGCACGCTGCGTTTCATAGCCCATGACTCCATCAATCGGGCCGTTGTAAAACCCCTGATTCTGTAGCCGCTGCTGGAGTTCCATGATGGCTTCAGCACTGGCGGCCATCGGCACAGATGCTGTAGGGGAGGGGGTAACACCAGCAATTGGGAACGGATTGGATGAAATTGGAGGAAATGCGCTATTAGGTGACTCCGGGGGAGGAGCCGCAGCAGAATTTAGCTGTGCAGGGGGCGTCGAAGGCGTCGTATCGGCTTGTGAGGGTGTGGGGAAAGCCGGATCGGGAGCAGAACTGCTGGGTGATGGCGTCGATGCCTGGGTAGACCCATTTTCTATACGACTCAGTGCAGACAGCGTGGCTGGCCCAGCGACACCATCAGGGGTGAGGCCCTGGGCCCTTTGAAACCGAAGAACCGCATCAGTCGTTAAGCCACCAAAGTCTCCGTCCACAGTGCCGTTGTAGTAATTGAGGTTTTTCAGGCGTTGCTGGAGCTCCGCAACCGCTGTCCCAGACTCTCCCTGCTCTAGTAAGCCATCGTTAGGATCAGGCATGGATGACGATGAGGTTTGCTGGAGGGCTGACTGGGTAGATGAGCCAGCAACACCATCCACAGCAAGACCACTAGCGGACTGAAACTCTCGGACAGCTGATTCTGTCAGCTCGCCGTAGTATCCAGAGATGGGACCGCTGTAGTAACCCAGTTCGGTAAGGCGGCGCTGGAGCTGGCTGACCTCGTTCCCCGTAGAACCCATGGTCAGACCTGCGGATTGACGTGCGGCTGGGCTGCTGGCTGATGAAAAGGCGCGGCGCAAGGCGTCTGTCGTAGACGAGCCGACAATGCCATCAGCTGTTAAGCCCTGGGCCTGCTGAAAGTCGATAACAGCCGCTTCAGTCATTTCTCCGTAGTATCCAGAGATCGGGCCATCGTAGTGCCCGAGTTCAGATAAGCGGCGCTGGAGGGCAGAGACAGCGTCACCACTATCATCTCGGCGGAGGGTGACAGGAGTAGGCAACTGACTGATTAAAACAGGCAAGGAGGGAGTGGATGCGTTAGCGCGTGACAGCGTTATGCCTTCAACGGTACCAGCGATCGCCATTCCTGCTAGAATAGGCAGCCAACGCCAGCAGCCCCCCACGAAGCGAGGCGATCGCCACTGACGAAACATAAACGGGTAAAAACGGGAGGAAGGGGTAGTAGCCATGCTGACGACCTTCACTGAGATGAACAACAGACGGAATAACAGTAGAGCATTCAAATAAAATTGCTTCAGGATGCTCGCACGATATTCTAAGCGATCATGTCAGAACAGCGGCAGAATTTTCGTGATTCATGAACAACCGTGAAGCAACATCACAACTCTTCCTGTAGAGCACCGATAAAATTATTCACACGACTTGGCAAGTTTCACGCAAAAATAGGGGTTGGGCGCGCGCGGAGCGCGCGCCCAACCCCTATTTTTGCGTGGTGAATTTGAGAACTTTGCCAAGTCGTGCTATTCATCAAAAGCACGCTAAATCTAGTCATTAGCTGACACCTTTGGGATTGGCATACATGCCCGCCTAACGGGTATTACGACGGTATTGCGTCCTGGTTGCCACCAGCCCCTTATGATGCTCAGCACCCTACTCAGCGGCTGTGTCTGGAAAAGTCTGCCTCAAATCTTCCACTAGCTCATCCAGTTCTTCCAATGCTTGATTAACGTCAATTCTCAACGTTCCTAGGTCAGGCTGCTCCAGCAGTTGAATCAGAGCCTCACGCTTGCTTTCAACCTGAGCGATCTTTTCTTTCAAAATGGCAGGTTCCATATCAGGACGTCCTTGTCGTTAGAGGTTGCGTAACCATCATGCCGACATGATGAATAATTGTAAATATAGACACCCATTTCCAGGAACAAAAATCAGCGCGAACTCGTTCCTGTATCGGCAGTCAGAACTGCCAGGTTGCAGGAGAGGGCGCACGAATTTATACCTTGCCAGGTCATCAACTTAGTCTTTGAATTAGGGAAATCCTACGCGCCGCGTAGGATTTCCCTAATTCAAAAATTAAAGCTGTAGCTTGTGGACGTATGGCTTTAATTCCCGGAGTGGAAATTTTGAGAGCGTTGTAATTCAATATGCTACCTAGAACGTCATTAGGCACTGTGGGTCTTGTTGTGGGCGGAATTCTCACCGTTATTGGCTTTGTCGCCTACTTCATGGACTACGCAACTCTTAACTTAGCAGGTTTCTTCTACGGCATTCCTACTTTGCTCGGAGGCTTTGCCCTCAAGGCGGCAGAGCTCAAACCCGTCCCGATTGATCCGCCCCCGTCGGAAGCTGTGCTAAGGCTTCGAGAGGAGCAGGCAACAGACACCCTTAATCAAATTCGCAAGGACGTGACCCGATATCGCTATGGACAGAGCGCCCATCTTGATACGGCGCTCGACTATCTGGGGCTGAGCCCCACGGACGAGGAGCGCCCGATGCTGGGCTATCTCCGAGAGGAGGAGATCAGGGGACGCTATGCGCTGACGCTAGGGTTTTACTCGCCGCTCATTAAGCTAGATAACTGGCTCAAGAAACAAAAAAAGATGGAGCAGTTTTTTGCCCCTGGTGTTCAGGTGGCAGTGACCAGCCCAGACGAGGACATTATTGAGCTACAGTTGTTAGCCCAAGAGACTCAGGAACAAGAAGTAACCCCTTAACACGACTTGGCAAGTTTCAGGCAAAAGCAGGGGTTTGGCGCGCGCTGAGCGCGCGCCAAACCCCTGCTTTTGCGCTGTGAATTTGAGCACGTTGCCAAGTCGTGTCTAGCATCAAAACCCCCTTGACAGAGTCTTCGGATAGGTTCCTAGTACTCGACGGCGTAAATAGCACCACTGTTTTTGATAGGCACAACTCCCGGCACATAAGGAATCCCCATTCTGCCTTCATCCTTCTGACTTCTGCCTTCTGATACTAGTGGAACGCACAAGCAGAGAGATAAGGGCGATCGCCCTTATTTCGGTAGCTCGTATTGATCGACAATACGCTTTGCAAAGTCAGGGACGTGGGCATCCAGTTTTTCAGGATGGTTTCGCTTTACATAGAGATAGTTGCGGGTGAAGTGGGAATCAATGGAAAAGCGGGCATATTCAAGCCCTTTGGGGCCAATGCGTTCGATAATTACACCCATGAGTTTAGCCGCCCACAGGGGCAGAGTCACGCCTTTGTCGTAGGCGGGAATGCTTTGCTGCACTGCCTGGTGGCGATCGCCCTGGCTCATCACAGGTTGCGTGTCCAGTTGATCCATCACCAGCTCCAGCATTTCCTGGCCGGTCTGGTTGCGAACGGTGATCCACTGCCAGCCAAAGGGTGCCCCCATGTAGCCGACGACTAGATCCGCTAAGCCATTCACATAGTCAAAGCAGCTCATGCAAGAGGGAGCAAAGACATCTTTGAGCTTGTTGGTTTTTAGCCCAAAGAAGGGAACCGTTTCGGTTGAACCATCTTCGTGCTTAAAGTGAACCCGAAAATCCTGCATGAACTCGTAGTGAACCACTGTTTCGGGCGATCGGCTGGTAGTCTCAAGGAATTTTTGCAGTCCCGCACGGGTGACGTTATCGACGCAGGGAGTTCCCAGCACGTATAACTTCTCCAGCCCCAGCTTGTCTTGCACGGCTCGGAGTGCCTGGATCTGGCACCCGACGCCAATCACCAGCAGGCGCTTCATGCCTGATTCTTCGATCTGTTCTAGCACCGAAAGGTTGGGGGAGAGCGTGGGCTTGTTTACCCGTGCTGCCAAAATTTCCTCCGCCGTGGTGGCGATCATGGGCATGGGCTGAAAGCGGTCTTCCTGCGTATTCTGGACGCAGACCACCCCTTCAACCACGCCTTTTTCGAGCATAGCGATCGCCACGCTGCTGACAATCCCCGTCCACTGGGCACCCTCAATGGGCTGCTTCTTTCGTGCTGCCATCATGTCCTGGTGAACGCCGAAATACACCTCATCACCATTGTCTAGGTCGCGCGATCGCCCGTGGGATTCTTGTTCCAGGTGAGGGAATTGCTGATTCAAAAAAGCGCAGGCATCTTTGACGTAGTGAATGTAGTAGGTGTCGCACAGCCCACACTCGCTACAGAGTTCTTTGGCAGGGCGGACTTTGCCAGGTGCGAGTGCTTTTGCTTTGCGGTGAGCGGAGTTGTCTAGGGAGGGGTGGGGCTGAACCGAAGTCATATTAATCGCACGTATTAACGATATCGAGCTTTTTATCTAGCTGATCAAAGCGGGACCAGCAATTCTCATTATGGAAATTTAGGGGGCAAAACGGTCGCCTGAGGCAACCGTTTTGCCCCCTAAACCTATATAAGTGAGCGCCTATAGGGCGCGAAGTTTCCCAAAATGAGAATTGCTGAAGCGGGACAAGATTTCTTCTTGAAAGTCATTGGGGTGTCGTGTGGTGGGCATTACAAATGCAGCACGAGTGATGATGGTTTCATGTCTCATCATAGCGAATTGATCATCATGGCAAAATAGAGTCATCTCACGATGGAGTTGGCAATATGCACGTTAAAGACTTGACTGTTGATGAATTAAAGCTGCTCATTCACGAAACAGTATTTGAGGCAATTGAATCACTAATATCTGACCCCGATGAGGGCAAGCAGATAAAACCAGAGGTTCAGCAACAGTTACTTGATTCGTTACACCGGACTCAGGCTGGAGAGCGCGGAATTCCTGCGGAAGATATTGCTCGTCAACTCGGATTGGACTGGTAATGAATTACCGCATTGAGCTAACGCATGAGGCGATCGCCGAACTTAAAGCATTGACTTCGACAGTGCAGGAGCGCGTTCTCCGAAAAGTCAAATGGATGGCAGAAAATTTTGATGCTGTCAGTCACCAACGCCTTAGCGGCAATTTGAGTAAACTATACAAACTTAGGATTGGTGACTATCGCGTGATTTACTCCTTTGATACTGAAGCGCAGTACATCACGATTCATAAGATTGGGCATCGAAGAGAGATTTATGAGTAATTCTCTCAACAAACGAGATCCTTGCAAGGCTCGGCTAATGCCAAATCCGGCGATCGCCCCCGGCACTCCAGTATTCACCAGCCTGGAATCCAACATTTTACGGACATCGTCCAGTCCGATCGGTTGATACTGCGATTGCGAGTCAGAGTTTTGAGGTTGCGGCAGCGTCATGGGGCGAGTCGGGGCAAACATTCATGCAAAAAGAATAATGCTCCCAATGTAACCGATGATTTTCAACCTTTCTCGTTTCACGACTTGGCAAAGCTCTCAAATTCACAAGGCAAAAACAGGGATTTGGGGCGCGCTCCGCGCGCCCCAAATCCCTGTTTTTTCGTGAACCTTGCCAAGTCGTGTTTTTTAGCTGCAGATCCCTAAACTCAACGTCGATCGCGAAAACCATAACGCCTATCGACATCTAGCTCCAGTACGTTAGTTTGAGCGGAGCGCCTCCACAGGGTTTAGGCGGCTTGCCTGGAGTGCGGGAAAGAAACTCGCCCCGATGCCCACGGCGATCGCCGAGCTGATCGACAGGCCAGCCGTTTGGGCATCGAATGTGTAGGGCAGTTCAAAGCGCTGGGCCGCCACCGCCGTGAGGCCATGCACCACTGCAATGGCACAGCCACCGCCCACAATGCTGAGGATGACAGCTTCCATGATGAACTGAATGAGAATGTCTTGCTGGGTTGCCCCGACGGCCCGACGGATGCCGATCTCAGTGATGCGCTCTGTGGTGGATGCCACCATAATGTTGGCAATGCCAACCCCGCCAACGACAAGGGCGATCGCCCCAACGGCTGCTAACCCCCGAGATGCCAATCGAAGCGTTGCCCGCTGCTCTAAAATATCTTCTACATTGCTCCATACCCAAAAATTATTGCCCGGAAACCGCTGCTTGAGGAGCGTTTCTGCATCTGTCCCTAGTTTTTCTAGCTGATCTAGGTCGTCTGGACGCAACATCACACGATTAAATCGCCGCTGTCCCCAGAGGGCATGATAAATCGGCATGGGCATCAGCAATTCCCCGTCCGTCGGGCTGTCGTCACTACCCAAGTTTGTTGCCATGACACCTACAACAACGAAGGGATGCTGATTGATATAAATCTTCTGATTGATGGGGCCTTGATTGACAAAAAGCTGATCGACTAGCCGTTCGTCAATGACCACCACCGGGTGATATCCTGCGAAATCTGTTGCCGAGAAAAACCGTCCACTGATTATCTGACGCCCTGTGGTCAGCAGATAGTCCTCAGTCGTTGCCAGCATCGATGGGTAGGCATCCCGATCCTGGAAAATGGCTAGGTCAGAACCCACCCACGCCAGTGAGCTAATGGCGCTCAAGGATTGCAGGCGCTGCTGCAAAAATTCGAGGTCGCTGGAGGTGAGTTCAACACGGGTTGCAGACCCCGGAACCCATTGAGGAAAGATAAACACCTGGGGTGCCTCTCTTTCTGCTAAACGCTTCTCGATCACCGCCCGGCTAATAGAACCAACCTGCAGTGTTGCCATCACCGCAGACACTCCCATGAATACCCCAACTGTGGTCAAGAATGAACGGAGAGGGTTTGTGTAAAGTGCGCGGACGGTAAGTCGAACAAGGTCAGCGGGGGCAAGGCTCATAGAACAAAGAACCCAAGGTATACACTCCCTGATAGTAGCGTGAATTTGGCAGCAAGACTCTAGCCGCGCGTGTTCCCTGTGGGGGATGCTGGAAAGGATTTTGCGCTTCCGTGGAGTCAACGTCAACCAACGTGACCCTATCCCTTCAAGAACAAATCATACAACGACAGCAGAATCTCAATCACAATGAGGATGACGATGTACCACTCAACCCGGAGGTTTGTGTTGTGCTGCATCAGCTCAAGAACGGTTTCTGCCGTCCTAGAAATTAGCTCCAGCTTGCGCTCTAGAGCTTGATGCCGTTCCCGAATTTCGTACTCGTCTTCAAGCCTCAGGTAAATCCGCTCAAGCAGAGGCTCGTCCCAAAGCAGCTCTGGCTTGTCAATGATTTCAACCCGCCCTACGATATTGTGCTGAATTGCCAGCACCCGGCCAACCTGCCGTAGTAGCTCTTTGCCCCAGCGTTCATCCTTCGTACTTTTTTGTAACCCATGGGCAAAGGGCTCGATTTGCTCAAACACCGTTGAGGACTCATTTTCATAGTGCTCAAGCACAATGCTCTTAGCAAGCACATCCGCAACGATTTGCAATTGCTGGACGCTAAAGGGGTAAAGATAGGCTCTGTCTCGCTCATAACGCCCAGGTTTTTCAGCATTGAAAATCAGATCAATATCTTCCGTTTCCGGTGTCTCAAACGATCCTTGAATGAGGGGCTGAAGCTGGGTGAGCAAGGAAGCTTCTTCAACCGCCTGTAGCCCAAATAACACAGCGACACCGTAAGGGAATAAAACGGCATACCCTTGCGTCCCAGATTTTACGACAAGGGGGTTTTCAGCGAGGGTTTCGCTGGTCGCTAAGGTATCCAGTTGCAGCTTCCGCCCCAGAAAAATAGCGCGGCCCCGAAGCACAGGCGAATTCTGCGCCTCAGCGGAGGGTGAGTGAGTCGTGGGAGCGGTGTATGCAGACTGATTCTCTGCTGACGGAATACGAGGTTGTTCTAGTTCTTGCATAATTTAATCAATCAACGCAGGGCTTATCCGCAAATGGTCTTAAATATACGACTTGGCAAGTTTCACGCAAGAATAAGGGTTTGGGGCGCGCGGAGCGCGCCCCAAACCCTTATTCTTGCCTTGTGAATTTGAGAACTTTGCCAAGTCGTGTTCAATCAGTAGGCGGTCATAATTAAGTATAAAACCTATAAACCTTGCGCTGCCCGCTGCGCGGGCAGCGCAAGGTTTTGTAGCTGGGTTTGAATTGTGCCGAGGTACTTAAGTCACTGAAGCAGCGGGTTCCTGCGGCACCTAAAATTCTGGTCTTCAGTCTCTATATGGGTCGAGTTGTGACGCTAGACGAGCCATCACGATTGATGCAGCCATCTTTGTTAACGTGACGGCATACTTTTGTCCACAGCGTCGAACGGGTTCCCGGTGGCCCTACCGAAAACATGACCCGATCTCCGCCTACGCATGGGATTATTTTAACGCTACATACGGGGCAGGTGCGTGCTGATTGGTCTGACATAATGGAACTCGAAGCTCAACGGGCACGAAATGTGTTTGATCTACTATAGCAAGCCGGAAAAAGCGGTCATTCATCAAACTCGCCAGGGCTAGCGATCGCCCACCAGGGCTTCCCACGTCACCACGTCCTGGGTCACCTGATCCGAAATGTGCTGCTGACACCGTTGCAGATAGAAGCGAGTCGCGCGATCGCCCGGACTCATCTGAGCAATGGTTTCAAAAATTCTGTGAGCGTCGTCCACCTGGTCATTGTGGTAAAGATAGACGCCCTTTTCAAAAAGGGGCTGGGTACTTTGTTTTTGCTGGGCAAGGCTAGAAGCATCCCCTTCATACACTTCCCAGATTTCGACCATCTCACTCTTGCCCTGGGGCTGAACCCGGTCAAGGAAACGATGGCGGAAGGATAGCGTTTCTGGCAACTCTGCCAGGGTGTTTGAGCTGATAACGATACCTGCACCGTAGAGTTTAGTAATTTTTTCCAGCCGGGCTGCCAGGTTCACCGCATCTGAAATCACGGTGCTTTCCATGCGTTGCTCTTCGCCAATGGTGCCCAGGATGAGGGAGCCTGTGTGGATGCCAATGCCAATGGCGATCGCCTGTCGTCCCTCGGCCTGGCGCTTGGCGTTGTACTGGGCAACCTGGTGCTGCATGGCGATCGCCGCCATCACCGCCTGGTTAGCATCCTGGGGAAATAGCGCCATGACCGCATCCCCAATGTACTTATCGATAAACCCGTTGTGCTCTCGGATGATGGGGCAGACCTCGTGGAGATAGGAGTTGAGAAAAGCGAAATTCTCTCTAGGGTCCATCGCTTCAGACAGCGTGGTGAAGGAGCGGATATCGGCAAACAGGACCGTCATCGTTGCCTGGATCTGGTCGCCCAACTGCACGTCCATGATGCACTCGTGGCCGAGGAGCTTCAAAAACTCATAGGGGACAAACCGGGCATAGGCGAGGCTTGCTTTTGACAGTTCCAGGTGGGTTTTGATGCGAGCCAGCAGTTCGTTTTTAGAAATAGGCTTGTTTAGATAATCGTTGGCCCCAGAATTTAGTCCTTCGACCAGATCGGCAACCTGATTTTTTGCTGTCAGCATGAGAATGGGAAGCTCTGTCGCAGGGCTGGTTTCGCGGATCTGGCGGCACACCTCATAGCCCGTCATTTTAGGCATCATCACATCCAGCAAAATCAAGTCCGGCGAGAAGCCCGCTTCAATGATTTCAAAGACTTCGGCTCCGCTGGTGGCCTGCTTGATGGAGTAGTGTTGCAGGCAGAGATGATTGGAAAGCACTTGCAGATTAATCGGGTCATCATCCACGATCAGGATTTTGAAGCAGCGATCGCCTGTTTGTTTGTCTTCTTTAGGCACCAGGGCGTCGGGGATAGCAGGCACGAGTTGCGAGCATGGTACGACGTCTGGGGTGTCGGTGTTTGACGGTTCTTTGGCGCTGCCTGGGGCAGTTTGAGAGACAGTTTGAGAGACAGTTTGAGAGAAAGGTAGGGCGATCGCTTTTATGTGATAATCAGGGCGCTTTTCATCATCAGCCGCTACGATGACGGGGAGAGCAGGATTTGAGGGATACTCTGCAATATCTGCACTGGCAAGAGGTAAGGTAAAAATAAAGCGTGACCCCTTTCCCTCTTCGGATTCAGCCCAGATACAGCCGCTGTGGAGTTCGACTAGATGACGGGCGATCGCCAGTCCCAGGCCAGTCCCGCCATAGATGCGGGCAGTAGACCCATTTCCCTGCTCAAACATCTCAAAAATTCGTTCTAGCTTATCTGCGGCAATGCCGACCCCGGTGTCTGCCACCATGACGCGAAAATGGGGAAGGTTGGAAAGCGCATGAGCGGGTTCTCTCCCCTGGCCATCACCCTGGTGTTGCGGCGCATCCTGTTTTCCAGAGGGGTCTGCTGGGGACTCGATCAGCTCAAGCAGCGATTGGTTAGACGATAGCGTTTCCTCTCCCAAAGGGTGGGAAATTTCTGAAGGATAGACGGTCTCTGCCGTTACTGTGACCGTTCCCTCTTCGGTGAATTTAATGGCATTGCTGACGAGGTTGTGGAGAATTTGCTGGAGCCGATTTTCATCCACCCAGGCGTTGGGCAAGTCCTCCGAGATAGCATTCACCAGGGTCAACGGTTTCGAGCCGATGAGGGGCTGGCTCAACGAGAGGACAACTTCCGCAACCACTCGCAGACCGATGGCCTTGAGCTGAAGCTGTAAGTCCTGATGGCGCAGTTTCGAGAAATCCAAAATATCCAGCACCAGGTTAGCCAACCGCTGTCCGCTGGAGGTAATCATCGACAGGTTGCGGCAGGTTTCGGGCGGCAGTTGTCCCGTTGCTCCGTCTGCTAAGGATTCTGCCAGGCCAATGATGCCGTTCAGCGGCGTCAGCAGTTCGTGGGAGGTGTTGGCTAAAAATTCGTCCTTGAGTTTGTCAAACTGCTTGAGCTCATCGTTAGCAGTCTTCAGGGCTTCAAAGGAGAGCCGGAGTTGCTGACGCATGCAGTCGAAGGACTCTGCCAGTTCCCCAGTCTCATCGGGGCGGACGGGGGGCATGGGCTGATTCCACTCGCCAACGGCAAGGCGTTTGGCAGCGGTGTTGAGCTGAAGAATGGGGCGGGTTATCCACTTGGAGGTGATCATTGCAATCAGCACCGCCACAGCTAGAGAGAGGGCGCAGAGCAGGATCGTGGTGCGGGTGTTGCGGTTGATCTGCCCCATAAAGTCGCTCTCAGGAATGGCGACTACAATGAGCCAATCTAGCCCCCGTTCATCTGTTAGCGGCGTCACCTGGATGAGTTCCCGTTGCCCATCCACCGTCAGCACCAGTTGGCGGGAGTCGGTGATGGCGTCGAATCGGTCAAACGCATTGAGGACTCCCTCAGCCGCCGCCTGAATGCGGGGCTCCTGGCTGGCGATCGCCTCCAACCGTTTCTGCCTCCCATCGACCGTTACAAAGGGAGGCTCCCCAGAAGAGGTTGCCACCACTTCTCCCGATCGCTCGATAATGAAAGCTTCTCCCGATTCTCCAATGGTCATGTCTTGAAGAAAATCGCTAATCTGGCTGAGGGTGAGGTCAATGGCAAGGATGCCCTGCACCTGGTTCTCATCATCATAGACAGGCATGGCGGCAGTAATGCCGAGCAGGGGGTAATCCTCAGAGGCAAAGGCGTAGATGTCGCTCCAGGTAGATTCTCCCGCGTCCTGGGCGGCAGTGTACCAGGGGCGCACTCGGGGGTCGTAGTCCTGGGTTGAAATCCGTTCCGTGCGATCGCCCCGTTCATCTAGCAAGTAGGTATCCCGAGCAAGAACAACAGACCCATCCTGCCACCAAGTCACAAAGTGATCATTCTGGCGGTGCTGGACACCAACAAAATCTCCAGCTTCGCTACCGTAATAAATGCTGCTGAACAGTGATGTTTCCTTAAGCTGTGCCCAGAAATATTTCGTCAGGTCTTCAAACTCTGACACATTGAGCTTGCCCTGCTCAACCACAATTTGATTGAGATCGTGAACGAGGTGGGGGCGTTCTAGAAACGTCTGAACGTGCTGCTCGATGCGCAACGTGGTTTCATCGTTTACCTTTTCAACCAGGCTATTAACCGCCTTTTGCCCGTTAAGAAAGGACAGCCACCCCGTCAAGCCCACCGCCAGGAGGATCTGTGCCACGACCGAAGCAACCAACACCGTTTGTAGCGAAATGTATCCCCGCTCTGGCCCCTGCGCCATCTTGGATGTGCGGCAGTGCATCGCTAAGCCAGAGGCCACAGGTTGTTGCTGCGGAGGAGTAATTCCCCGAGTTGCTGTTGTTCTTAGCTGTGACATTAGAGCACAGTTCCTTCTGCCGTGTTAGCCAGCGTAGGGGTGCAATGACATGAATGACTATTTCCATCCTCATAGTTCCCATTGTTTGGGAGATTGACACATCGCTCTCGGCAAAACCGATATCCCTTCCGTGAAGCTGAGGGACTTGCAAGAAAATAAAGTACCCAGAAAAGAGCAGCGGGCTGCGCCCGCTGCTCTTTTCTTCCGGTATCTTTTTTAGCCGCAGATCCCTTATGCCCATTCTCGATTTTGGATTTTCGATTTTGGATTGGTACACAACTTGCCAAGTCGTGCAAAACAACATTATTCAACTGGCAAAAGTGGGATGTTTCATCTGCTTTGGTGATATTAATGAAGTGAACTCAACCCAAGAACAGCACCGATGGCAGAACTCCCGACTCCCAACGAAATTCTTAAAACCCTCTTCCCCTATCTCCAAGCAGCCGCAGGCTACGCGAATAAAATTCAGGGGGCGATCGCCATTTTGCCTGCCAAGGGGGATGTGGATAATCCGTTTGCAGCGGCTCTCACGGATGCCGACTTGTCGATTCAAACCCTGATTGAAGTCGCGCTCCTGGGCAATTTCCCAGACATTCGGTTTTACGGTGAAGAATACGAGCAGTCCTGCAACACCAAATACTTTCGCTCCATTGAACTCGGCCCGCAAAACGACTATCTCATCACCCTCGACCCCATCGACGGCACCCGTTTCTATATGGATGGGCATCCCAACTACCAGATTATTCTGGGCATTCTCAACGCCGATGATTATGAAGCGGTGATTGCGGTCAGTCCGGCCCTGGGCGTGTTTGACTATGCCCTGCGGGGAAAAGGGCTGATGCGGGGAAACCTGAGCGGGAGCTTAGAGGCCGGTACCCCAGTTCATGTTGAGAAAACCGACCAGCCGATTCTTCTGGGAACCCACATGGGTGTCCTCGCCCCCCAGTTGGGCGATCGCCACAGGCTCGTCGATGTCGCCACCGACTATTCTCAGGAGGCACGCATTCCCAACGTAAACGGCCTCTTCTTTGGGGAACTGTCAGGAGCCATTATTCGAGTCGGCAAGTTTATTGACGGCGGTGCATTGGGGTTCCTCGCCCGAGAAGCCGGGTACATTGTCACCACCTTTGACGGTTCCCTATTGCCCCCCCTTCACGCCTGCGACAACTACCAGTTGCCCGGCCTGGTCATTGCGGCCACTCCTGCCATGCACCAGGATATGCTGGCGGCCACGCAGACCTACACCCCAGATCCGGCGCTACAGTAGTGCCCGGAGTAAGTTAGGCCGATGAACGCATACGATACCTTGCCAAGTCATAAACCTAATTTTTGAATTGCACGACCTGGCAAAGTTCTCAAATTCACCACGCAAAAATAGGAGGTTGGAGCGCGCTCCGCGCGCCCCAACCTCCTATTTTTGCGTGAAACTTGCTAAGTCGTGTCAACAATTAAAATTGCAGTCTGTGGCAGGCTATCCTTCCCCGCGTGGTAAACGGGGAAGGATAGAGAACACCAGAGAACCGCCTATTTTTTGAAGAAAGTCCGCAGTTCAGATTCCATCCGATCAAAAATGTCACCTGCGCCAGATGTTTTTGCGCCGACCTCCTGTTTAATGCGCTGTACAACCGCGCCAGGGAGCTCTAGCAGGTCAACGAGTTGGCGATAGGCGACGGCTTCCTCCTCGTTAATGGCCGCCTCGTTGGGCGTGCGCGCACTGGCAGAAATGACCTCGTAGCCCAGCTTCAGGGCTAACTCCTTTTCCTCCTGGGATTGTAGTTTAGGCGCAAGCTCTTTAAGGGGAACGTTCTGCACCAGGTAGCCCCGAAGCTCTTGGCGGAGAACCTCGTGCTGGGCATCCTCAGGGGCAAAAATGCGGCAGAAGCGATCGAGCATGACCTCCACTTCTTCCTCTGCCAACCCTCCGTCAGACCAGGCCATGTACGTCGCAACCCGTAGGAGGTTCATCTGGCGGGGGGTAATAGAAGGTGGGGGCGGAGTTTGAAGAGCCATAGCTGTCGTCCTCATAGTGAATAATTGTCATGAACAATGTGTTGGGAACGTATCATGTTTGTTAGACGAAACTAGACGGCTTAATCTTATTGTCTGAAAGCGTTTACGGTTCTTAATTCATTAGGGCTGATGCAATTCATGCTGACGCACACGACTTGGCAAAGTTCTCAAATTCACAACACAAAGATAGGGGTTTGGCGC
>CAYXJG010000049.1:0-20024 GCA_964465285.1 uncultured bacterium | reverse complement strand
TTATCACTATAACCAACCTCTTTTATTACTGTCAACTCCTTTTGCCGGAATTCTGCTTAAAGGTTAGCAGCCTTGGAATTAAAGGGTTTGCCCTGTTTGAGTAGCATGAGTAGCAGGTCTGGGTCATGGTTTTGACTGGCTTTTTGGCACTCTGGTAGCTTGGTTTTTGGGGTGAAAGTTCTGTAAGAGTTGGCTCTGGCTGGACAGTGTGGCGGTGCGGTGGGGTACCGAATGAATGATTTAGCTGGAGCCATTTAGTTCATGTTCCTCAGTGCTAATGAACGATGGGGCACAGACAACAAGGAGCAGAGATCCACTAGAAAGGTATGAGCTAAAGGCATATCGGCATTTACCGTAACTACAAATGAACAAATGTTTCTAATCTTGAAATATTCGATACTATTTTTCTTGAGTTGGGGAATCTAGAGCAATACCTTTCTTTATTTCTTGTAAAAGGTAGGGAGTAAAAGGTAGGGAGTAAAAGGCACGGATTAAATGCAGTAAGTTAGCTGGGAAGGCAGCACTGCCTCAGTAAACCTGGTTTAGGGGCATTCAATTTTTGTTCCTATGTTCCTGGCCGAGTGATGCAACGACCTTTGCATACGCGAGAGTGCTCCAGCTTGAGCTAAGTGACTTGCTTTGGGAAATGTAATTATCTTGGCTAGCTTTTGCGTTCATCAGAAACCTTGCCGGCATTTTGCAATCAAAAGCTCTTTCAGGAGTCTTTGAAGAGGTTCTTAAGAAGGTGAGCACAATTAATTACAAAATCCGTAGAACCCTGCGCCGTCCGCGCAGCGGGCAGCGCAGGGTTTCATACCTGATTTTTAGTTGTGCCAAGCTACTTAGTGGATGTTTGGGAACGAGAATTAAATAACTTGAACCAAATTTTGCTAGGGCGGCGCGGCAATGTCGCGCTGCCCCAGCCAAGCTGAATCTTATTTAATCTTTGTTCCTTCAACTAAATCCGCCTTCAACTAAATCCGCCTTCAACTAAATCCGCCTTCAATGCAATATAAAGAAATGCTTGTCTAAGTCAACTGAGACAACTTAGAGCGATTTCTGCTTTTTGTTGCTAGTCTCTTAGGATGAAGGCAGGGGAGATTGTAAAAATTGCGCCGCTGCATACCACTCATATTCGGGTCAGGGATAGTACTGTGACTGCTCCAAAGACACAAATTCAGGCACTGATTAATAAAATTGATGAAGTTCTTCAGGGGTCGGAACCTACACGGAGTCGATCGCACCCTCAGGGGGACATGCATCAACAGCAGATCTTAGAGCAAGCTCGACATTATCTGGTGTCTCTGCAAGGCCAGGAAGCATCATTTTTCGGTGGCTCACCCAACATGGGAGAATCACCTTTTTTACCTGTAATTGATACGGCGGACTCTTCTGTGTCAGGGCGAGCGGAAGCAGGTCGCGTCCCTACGTTCACTTCTGGTGCAGCGAGTCCCGGAGAGTCGGCTCAGCAGGTCTTGCAAGCTGTTGTACAAGAAATGAATTATCTGCGGGTCAACATGATGCAACCCCTGCGGGAAGAGCTGATGACCCTCTACCAGCAGCGGCAGATGCTCACTGCGGACATCAAGCGACTAGAGCAGCAGCGCTATCAGCTAATGTTGGCAAGCCAGCAGTTTAATCAGCAGAAAATGATCGAAGATTTCTTGCAGTCGCTGATGGGGCGTTTGCAAGAACAGCTTGCGACCCAAGTTGCACAAACTTATGCCAATTTAGAACTACAAGCAGCTCAGTTATCCCCTTCAGAACAGGCTACAGAGTATCCTCAACTAACACCTGGACAGCGCTTGCAGCATATGCAGCAGCTCCAAGCAGCGTCGGATGAAGTGATGTTGAATTTGGACTCTACTCTTCGGGTGGTCTTTGATTCTCTTCAGACCAACGTAGATAGCTACCAAGATTCTCTTGCTAAGGGCTTGGAGAAGATGCATGGGTTAGGCCAGCAGGGTGAAGCGATGTTTGCGGCGCTGGTTAACCGTTTTGCCCAACAGCTTGGTCGTGGTGCGTCTTACTACCTGCAGTCGTCGATGCGAAAAGAGTGGGAACTGCCGGGGCTAGGCACAGTCGAAGGGCCAGAGGGGGGAATTATGCCTAGGGAGCCTGTGCAAAGCGAAGAGCAGGTCTCAATACTAGACAAGGTTCCTGATGACCAGCTTAACCGCATGATTGGGGCATTGGCTGACGATGGCCCTAGTGTCGAGCGTCCCAATAATAGCTCAGGTTCAGCATCTGAACTTGATGATGGATTGATTGATGAATTATTGGGTATCTTGGGGGCCGAGGCATTTGAAAATTCGGGCGGCGTTGATTTTAATCTGAACGATATTGAGCTGGCACCCCCTTTATCTGCAGAATCAACCGAAGAGGTTTCGGCAGAGAGTGATTTTTCCATAACAGATGACTCATCTATTAATAGCGGCGATCGCCCATCCCTAACCCAGGAAGACTTAACGCTATTTGAAATTAGCGATGACGGTGTTCAGACTCACTTTGATGACGACCGAATCTCTCAGATTGAAGAGGCAGACACCGATGACTTTTTGAGCGAATTGAGCAACTTATCATCTGATGATCAATTTGAACCTCAATCTGAGCCCCAATTTGAATCATTGATTGATGAACCATTGATTGATGAACCATCTGCTCAGACGGCATCTCACCCGGAGCTAATTTCTCAGGGAGGGGATAATAACGAAGACTTAGATGCAGCCGCTTCTGGTATAAGCTCCGATGCAGGCGAAGAGGATGAGGCTCTGGCGTTTTTAGACCAGATTGCGTCAGAGATGGAGCATGATCTCAGCAATGCCATTCATACTGACTTGGATAATTCTGAATCTCAATCTAGTGGGAATTGGGAAGATCCTGAACAAAACAATGGCGAACGGGACGATGCAGACCAGTTCAATGCAGCTCGATTGTCATCGGAAGCTGATTCTCTTGCAGCTGACCTAGATGCGCTGGATAACGGAGAGGGCGATCGCCCTCTGGATGCAACGGCTCCATTAAGTGAGGGTATGGCTCTTTCTTCCACCTCTGAGGCTGAAATGTCTGATGAGAGTAGCAGGCTACTGAGTGATTTGTTCGCTGACTCAGGGGCATCTGGGGATGACCTCTTCGATATTCCCTCCCAAGAGGCACTTAACTTAGCGCCTGATGAACCTTCGCCGGATCAAGGCGGCGACTTGTTTTCAGAATTGGGCATTACAACACAGGGCACACCCCTTGCCGAATCTTTGGACACCTCGAATAACTATGCCGAATCGAGTGATACTGACCGAGTGGAGACGATTACTTCCCTGGCCGATTTAGTGGATGATGCGAACGCACGGGCATCAATTGAAGCAACCATTCGCAACGAGAGTCATGAAGGGTCAACGACAAGTTCGTCCGACGACCCAGATCTTGACCCGTATGTCCTGGCATCTCCCCATGAAGATTTGCTGATAGCGGAGGAGTCTGATGCTGAAACCGATGTGCGACTTTCTCTTGATACCAATCAGCGGCAACAGCTTGCATCTGATCTTGCAAAGGTCGAAGGCTTAGACACTTCCGACGTGCTGTCACCGTTTGAAATGGACTTTTCAGACGACCAATATAGCGATAGAGAAGATACGCCATCTGAAGATGCGACATCCAATGCACCGCTTGAGAATGAGACAATTGAGGAGGTTTTTCCGGCAGATGATGCCCTTTTTGCCCTTGGGGAACCTGCATCTTCAGCACTCAGCCAACCTCCTGTGACCCTAGAGGGCTTCTCAAACGAGA
This sequence comes from uncultured bacterium, assembly GCA_964465285.1. Taxonomy (GTDB): domain Bacteria; phylum Cyanobacteriota; class Cyanobacteriia; order CAKZMO01; family CAKZMO01; genus JBCCWF01. The sequence continues at coordinate 16,241 of CAYXJG010000049.1, read as the reverse complement.
TTCCTACTGGTTCTGATTCAGGTGTCTCAGGCAGTGATGCATCTGCATCTGTAGAGGAAGCCCGTGAAGAGGAAACGCTGCAAGGTCTGTTTGACGAGGCCGTGGAGGATGCTGACCCAAGGGTTAGCCCGGCATCTCACGAATTTCCTGGAGCCGTGCTTCCCGTTGATTCCTCTTCTCAAGCAGAATTCTTGGATCGGGGTACTGTGGATGACTTATTTGGGGAGGTTGACACTGCACCCTCCGAATCTGTGGAGCCTGCCAGCGAGGAGTTGCCGACTTCCGTTGCGCCTTCACAACCCTCCGGCACAGAAACCGTCAGAGAGCTATTCACCGGCCCGGAGCAGCCAGCAGTGAATGATCCCTCTGGTTCATCCCTTGACATGACCGTTGAGAGTCTTTTTCAGGGGATGGGAGAGCCTCAGGAAAGTCCAAGCGAACCGATTGTCAACCCATTTGACACGGATGAGGAGCTGCGGGGCATCTTCGAGGATCTTCAAGCCTTTGATGAGGCTGAAGCCGAAGCCTCCCAGACCCAGGAAGAAAAGACATTGATGGATTTGATGAAAGGCTTTAACCAGCCCACGCTGCCTTCAGACAGCGGAGAGTCTTCTGGTGAGATGGATACATCCTGGTCTATTTTTGATGAGGTGAACGACTCAGGGCAGGACTCGGGATCTGGAGAAAAAAAAAACTGACTGATTTCACTCATCCATCGTTTACTCATCCGTTTAAGGATTACAGCGCGCCCCAACCTCAGATTGATGACATGGGAGAGTGGTTTGATGACTCGCCTGTTTCGATATCAGCGGGTTTTAACCCCGCATTGCCATCAAGTTGGGCTACGTCCTGGTTCACCAACGACTTTAATGAGATTGCACCTGATGGGGGCGATCGCCCGATAGACCATTTATTGAGCGAACCATCGGGCAGGAGTCGATCGTGGTTCCTGGGGTTGGATATTGGAACAACGGGGATTTCAGCAGTGCTGCTCAATCGGGCCACCCGGAGTCTGTTTCCTCTCTATTGGCATGCAGCAGAACCGTCTTCTGCCCCAGACTCAGCGCAGAGACGTGGAAGGCGATGGTTTCGGCTACCCGCCATTGCATCGGGCGATCGCCCTATCCCCCCAACATCATTCCATCCGTCTGGCCATGCACGATCTGCTCAGGGAGACCCGGAACAGGCTCCACGCCAGATGTACCCCATGAAGCTTTTTCTCGCGTTGGGTATTCCCTACGTTGCGGCAGACAATCGCCACTGGGAACCTTTGATCCAATGGTCAACGACAAAGGCTATGCCTCTGCACTGGTTTCGGCAGGCACTACAGGCTCTGATAGGAACTCTCACCCAATCAGCATCGGCGGAATCCTGGCGCGCGCGCCTCGCCGCAACTCACCCCTCTAAAGTGGTTCAACCGTCCCTGGTCTGTGGTGCTGTGGGGCTAGGCGATGAGCAGTTGCAGGATGCTCTACGACAGTTGGGATGTGTCATTGTAGGATGTCCTTCTGGGTGGCCGGATGCCTATGGCGTGAACATTCGAGAGGCACTAATCAAAACACAGCTAATCGACCATCCCAGCCAACTGGCGATCGTTCCAGAGGCGATCGCCATTATTCTTTCTGGATTGAGATATTCCGATGGGGAATCGGTGCAGTCGCCAGTCCATGCCCCCCCTTCTTTTGCCCACACCGACAGCACTGGGGCGACCCTTGCCATTAGCGCAGGAGCGACGGTCACCGATCTCGCGCTCCTTCAGCTCCCGGATGACGTTCAAGAGCTATCGCAGCCTGCATTTCATATCCGCTCCCTTGCCTTTGGAGGCAGCGCCCTTGACCAGGATATTTTTAGCCAGTTGCTGCTGCCCCTGGTGCGCGACTCGGGGGCGATGCCAGCCCTTAGTAATGACAACACCCCACACTCACCTCTGCGGGACTCACTCCGGCTCTCGGTAGAACCGGCAGACTGGCAAGCGATCGCCGCAATGGGCTGGTCATGCCCTCCAGCGGGGCAGCCTGCCGTCGCCGAACGCATTCGGCTTCAGCAACTACTCAACCATTCCATCGCCGGACAGCGATTTCTTTCCCTGGCACAGACTCTAAAACGTGAGCTTCAACACTACGAACAATGCACCCTCGCCGTTGGCGAGACAGAGTATCCTATTCATCGCCAGGCGTTGGGCAATCTTGTTTTTATTCCATTTCTAGAAACGCTCAAGTGGTCAATCTTACAACTGCTGCATACTTCTTCGATAGCTGAGGAGGATATTCGCCAGGTCGTATGTTCAGGGGGAACGGCATCCTTACGGGTCATTGCGCTGTGGCTAAGAAAACGATTTCCCAGGGCAACCATTATTCAGGACAACTATGGCGTTCCCCAGGGGGAACTCGATGATCGCGCTCTAACCAGTCAAGAAAGCCAGTGCAGCCGCGTCGCCTATGGACTCGCAACCTTGCCTCTGCACGCCCAACTCTTCAGCCAGGCCATGGAACTCGATGACTATGCTGTTCTGAATGCCCTGCTCTCCGTTATGGCACACGAGCCGATGTCCATCAGCACAATTCTGCAAAAGCTGACGGAATACGGAATTCGGGGCGATCGCCACTATGCTAAAATTCTCCGCTTACTGAACGGCTATTTACCCCCAGGACTTAATAGCGGGCGGGAAACTGACGGGTGGATTGCGGCGCGATCGCGGTTATCCCTGGTCTCCGCTTCTGCACGACTCTTCGAGCGGAAGTCTCCCAACAGCTTCAAGATCAATCAACGCGTGAAAGCACTCATCCAAGAACGGCTCAACACCCTGCGCGACATGCTATATTCCAGCGCTGTTCAGCAGACGAACTACAGCGATTGGAAGTAGAGCAACACCGCTTGCAAAAGGCCAATGGTAAATCCCAAGATGCCGCCCAGATTAACAATCGCCTGCAGTTCACTACGGACAATGGACTGAATGTTGGCTTCCAGGTTGCGGGCAGGGGTCGCATTGACCCGGTCAATGATGACCTGGTCAATGTTGAGAATAGGAATGACTTGAGCCACCAGTTTTTCGAGGTCTTTTTCCAGGTAACGTTCGAGCACCAGCGCCAACTCCTGGCTAACGGGATGCAGAGAATCTGACACAGCGGCGGATGCTCGTAATCGGCTTAACAAGAGTGCTGAAATACGGTTCCAGTCTATGGATTTGCTTAAGCCTTGGAGAATCGCTACCCCTTCTGCTTGAATATAAACCCTCAAACTATGGTGCATGGTTTTGCGAAGCTGTCGCACAGTAGAAACGGGCAAATTTTGCAAGGACAGGGTTTGGAGCCACTCCTGGAGCCGCTGCTGGATACTCAATTCTCGAATGAGTTCTGAAAGACGGGTATTACTGGCTTCGCGCTCATCGAGGCAATAGGTTCTCAGGCGCACCAGGGTATTGCGGAGGCCAAACAGGTTGGCAACAACCCAATAGGTTCCTGTCGCCTTCTCCCGAAAGCCTTCATCAATGACCTGGATATTGCGATCGGTGAGAAAATCGACAATGCCCTGCCGAATCACATCAGGGGGCAACACAACCGTAAGCATCCAGCTAGAGAGCTGTTCTGCCTGCTCGTCAGTGAGCTGAATCTCTAGCAGAACCTGGTCAAAAATCTGGTTGAACTGGGGTTCGAGAAATTTTTCATTGCGCGCCAGGACTTTGATTAACCGGGGCAGGGAATCTCCCAGCAAATCTCTCAGAATACTTGATAGGATGACGATGACTTTTTGCTCGTTTTTTCCCTCGACTTGCTCAAGGGCAAAGTTCAACAGCCAGTAGAGCGCCCCTTGAATGCGCTCGGTTTGTAGAAGACGACGGGCTAGATTCTCTAATTCTTCCGGCGTGAGCAGCGACCCCATGATGGTGTCGGCAATGCGGTGGGCAAGTCGCCCCTGATTGCTAGGAATGAGCCCTGGGGTGAAGGGCAGCCTTTTTCCTGCAACGTACAGAGGACGGTAGGGGCGAAAAAGCATTTTGATCGCCAAATCATTGGTGAAGTACCCGATGACTCCACCAATGATCGGCGGCGCGATTAGTAACCAGACAGAGGACACGCTCAAATGATCCATTAATAGCTACAAGGTAATAGCCACAGAGTAACTATTGGTTGAAAGAGGTTTGCAGAACCAGTACTCCCATCATGCCCCCTGCGATCGCATAGTGAGTCGCCTGGGCAAATCCCACGTCTAGGGCGATCGCCCGCTGCGGTTTCCCACCGGGAAACCGCTGCAAACTGGGGAAAATGTAAGCATATTCCGCTTCTAGTCCCAGTTGACGGGCAATAGGCACCACCCACTTCTCCAGGTATTGCTGCTGAACGATCTGCATCACTGGGTTATCTGGACGATGAAAGTCCAGAATAGCCACCTTCGCCCCTGGCTTTAGCACCCGATGGAGTTCTCGCAGACTTTTGGGAATATCGGGGACGTTGCGCAGGCCATAGCCCATTGTGATGGCATCAAACTGGTGTGCTTCGAAGGGGAGGGCAAGGGCATCGCCCTCAACCCACTCAATGGCAAGGGGCTGAAAGAACTGTTGGGTCATACGTTCCGCCTGCTGCAACTGCGCTACCGCAAAATCAACCCCGACCACATGCCCGCTGGCCCCTACCTTCTTCGCCAACAGCCGTGCTAGATCGCCACTGCCACAGCACACATCTAGGCAGGTGTCGCCTGCTTTGGCTCCACTCCAGTCCACAGTCATCTGCTTCCAAACTCGATGCAGCCCCAAGCTTAGCTTGTCATTGAGCGAATCATAAACTGGGGCGATTCGGTTAAACAGGGTTTTCACTGTCAACGATGATGGGGCGGTGGAGTAGCTCATAGGTATGAGAGGATAGACATCCACTTTTATTATCGCGGTTCTCTGTCCTATGTCCTCAGATATATCGTCTCCAGATGAGTGGCTACACATTTTGTCACAATGCCGGGCGATCGCCATCATTCGGGCATCTGATGTAGACCTCGGGCGACAAATGGCTCAGGTAGCGGCGCGGGCAGGCATCCGGCTCATCGAAATTACCTGGACGAGTCCTCGTGCTGGGGATCTGATCACCAGCCTCCGTGGAGAGTTGCCTGACTGCATGATTGGAACAGGGACAGTGTTGGATGCTGGAATGCTGGAAGGGGCGATCGCCGCTGGTGCCCAGTTTATCTTTTCGCCCCATGTGAACCCTATCCTTATTCAGACATCCCTGGAGCGGGGAGTCCCGTTAATTCCTGGAGCACTTACACCGACGGAAATCATGACCGCATGGCAGGCAGGTGCGCCCTGCGTCAAACTGTTTCCAGTTAATGCCGTTGGAGGAACGCAATACTTGCGCAGTCTACGGGGGCCACTCGGTCATATTCCGCTGATTCCCACTGGAGGCGTGACCCTTGGCAACGCGAAAGCGTTTTTAGAGGCAGGGGCGATCGCCGTAGGCCTTTCATCCAACCTGTTCCCTAAACCGCTCGTTGAGGCTCATCGATGGGACATCCTCGAACGCCGAGCCACGTCCTTGGCTGCTAAAATTTCGGGCGATCGCCCTGCTCACCATGCCAGAACTGCACCCTTGTGTCCAAGCGATTCTCCGGCTATGCCTCTATTTGAAGATAGTTGCGAGAACAATCACGACAGCAGCTATGGGGCAACGGAGAATATCCGCTTATCATAGGGGCAGCATTTTAGTCTTTGAATTGGGGAAATCCTGCGCTCAGCGCAGGATTTCCCCAATTCAAAAATTAAAGTTGTCGCCTGTGGACGTATAGATTGACGATTAGATAACGCGATGGCTTCTGACCCTCAAGCATTTATTTCCCTCTCCGTAGCTGTGATGACCGTATCTGACACTCGCACTGAGAAAACGGATCAGTCAGGGACCTATCTCGTGGATAACCTGACGACCACGGGCCATGCGATCGCCGAAAAAGTGATCGTCCCCGACAACATCTACGACATCCGAGCCGTTGTGTCTCGCTGGATTGCCGATGCCACAGTGCAAGTTGTCATTACCACCGGAGGCACAGGGGTTACAGGGAGAGACGGCACCCCAGAGGCCATTCATCCCCTTTTAGACAAGGAAATCGAAGGCTTTGGAGAACTCTTTCGCATGGTTTCCTATCAAGACATTAAAACCTCTACGATTCAATCGCGGGCACTAGCGGGCGTTGCCAATGGCACCTACATCTTTTGCGTACCTGGGTCATCGGGAGCCTGTCGCACCGCATGGGAGCACATCCTCAAAGACCAGCTCGATGCTCGCCACCGTCCGTGCAACTTTGCCGAGCTACTGCCCAGACTATTGGAAACATAAGCCAAAGGCATCGTTATTATAAGTGCAGAGTTGAGAAGACGACAGAGCTTAGCCATGGTGACGGAGAGCGGTAGAAAAATTTAATCCACGGGAGGACATTTAATCCCGATGGGGAGTGGCTATAGATGGAAAGTGAGGAGTCATTGTTAAGTTTCGCCTTTCATGTTGGGCGAGAGCCCTGGGGCACCGTCCGCAGCACTCAGCGAAAATTTAGCGCACGCTACCCGTCCTTATTTTTATGACGATGTTTGTCACGACTTGGCAAGCTTCACGAAGAAACAGGGGTTTGGGGCGCGCGGAGCGCGCCCCAAACCCCTGTTTCTTCGTTGTGAATTTTAGAACTTTGCCAAGTCGTGTTTGTGATGATGCTGGATCACGTCCGTAGAAATGATGTGCCCTGGCAAAAACACACCCCCTAAATCGCTGCTCCTTTTCGCTGTCCCTTTAATGAACGAAGAGGAGCCGGAAGAAAATACAGATTTTATGTGTGTATACTACTTTTCTAATTCAATCTTGAATTGAGCCTGGTACCATATTTCTGGAAAGGGATATCATCGCCTCAATCAATTTTCCATAATTAGTCGGCGTAATTATTTTTTAATTGCATCTGGGAATGTTTTTAGAGGCGGCGATCGCCACCTTCACCCTTAACTTTTCTGAGAGGCTTCTTTCGTGAGAGATTAGAGAGTCCCCTCGCACAGCTATTTTTCAAATGCGTTACATTTTTAAACTTGTTTTGGATCAGTTGCGGGAGCAGCCCACTTTTGCAAATTGATTAATTTTGTTTTGTTGGGTAGGCGGGCGCAGCCCGCCTACCCAACAAAAGCGGGATGCACCCATCAGTTACAGCTAAAAATTACCTGTTTTTGTTTTTTTGGGTTACATTAAATTAGCTTTTTAGGTTTCACTGTTCTTATCCATATCTATCACCTAGGCGGATAATTTGAGTCGTGGTTAGTGCTCTTACAAATCTATTTTCAGGAAAGGCAAAAGGAATTGGCATTGAATTGTCTCCTGACCGCATCAATGTCGCTCAGCTTAAGCGCAAAGGGCAAGCATTTCAGTTAATGGAGTTTGCCTCAGCTGATGTTCCCGAAGGAATTTTTCAGGAGGGGCAAATTCTCGATGCTCCAGCAATGGCTGAAATCCTCCAGGCAGTGATGGCTGAAAACAAGATAAAATCCAAAGCGGTAGCCACTGCGATTCCTGGAGGTCGAGATACGGTCACGCGAATTATTCCAGTGCCAGCGGAGCTAGATGATCGAGAGCTGCGGGAGATGGTGCTCAACCAAGAAGCAGGACTTTATCTCCCCTTCCCTCGGGAAGAAGCAGATGTAGACTACCAAAAGCTCGGCTTCTTCGTAGACGAAGATGGTATCGAAAAGGTTCAGGTACTACTCGTTGCCACGCGGAAAGAAGTCACCGATTCATATATCAGCACCTTCCAGCAGGCTGGGCTAGGCGTTAGCCTTATTGAGATTAGTAGCTTTTCCCTGATTCGTACCATCCGCGAGCAGCTCCGGCAGTTCACTCCTCAAGAGGCGGTGGCGATCGTTGATATTGAATTTGAGAGTACGGAAATTTCCATTGTGATTGATGGCGTTCCTCAATTCTCACGGACAGTACCAATTGGAACTTTCCAGGTGCAGGCTGCTCTCAGTCGAGCAATGAACCTGCCGCCTTCCCGCAATACAGAATTGTTGCAGGGGATGACCGTTCCCGTTGCGCCCATGGACAGTGTCGGCGCGCCCCAAATGCCAGGGGGCACCAATCCTGGTACGGCAGCAATGCTCAGAATTCTTGGTGAACTGGCCGATGAGCTACGACGCTCCATCGACTTTTATCTAAATCAGGGCGAAGACCTGGAAGTAGCACAGCTTTTATTGGCGGGGCCAGGGGCTGCGATTGGGCAACTGGATGATTTCTTTGCCCAGCGATTGAGTTTGCCTGCTAGCCGGGTTGACCCGATCTCGGCACTGTCTTTAGAAGTGAGTGATGAGGAGATTCCGGATGTTCAGCGCCCAGGGCTGGGCGTTGTGATTGGACTGGGACTGAGGGAGGCATGGTGAAGCGCAATGTACAGTCTTGATATCAATTTCCTAAATGATCGGGCAGAGCGCCCTGCGGCAGGGGGTGGGGATATTGCACCTGCTTCAGCTCAGGGGCCTGTGAACTGGGCTCCGGCAATCGCCGGAGTCATCGTTGGAGCCATCCCGTTAGCTCTCGTACTCGGGGGCTGGCTTTTTCTGCAAAACCGCAACGCCGCCCTACAAAGCCAGGTTGCGGAGTTAGATGCCCAGCTCGCCGCACAGCAAGCAGCAGAAGCTCAACTCCAAGAAGCTAATGCCCGCGCTCAGCAAGCTGAAGACGATGCCCGCGCACTGGTCACAGTGTTTGACGAAATCAAGCCTTGGTCTGCGATGATGCAAAACTTTCGGGACACCGTGCCCAACGGCGTGCAAATCACGGACATTCAGCAAACTGCTCCCGGCGGCGAAGAGGGCGGGCAAATTACCATTAGCGGATTCGCCAATTCATTTGATGATGTCAACGACTTTGTGCTGGTGCTGAGCCGTTCTCCATTTCTTGACGCGGAAGGCACACGGCTAGAGAGTGCAACTTTGACAGATTCCCCGATTTCGTTCGAGCTACCGGAGGGTTCTCCTCAAGATGTTGAAATACGAGTGCCCCAGGTTGTGCAGTACACTGTCATTGCAGAAATGACTGAACTGCCTGCATCTCAGCTTATTCCAGAATTAGAAAGTACGCTCGCAGTTGGCCTGACATCCCGCATTCAAGCATTGCAAGATAGAGGAGCCTTTTAGCTATGACGGTTTCTGGCGATTATATTCCTGAAGAGGAGCAGGGGTTTGAAGAAGAATCCCAGTTTCCCACCATCTTTGGACTTCAGCTTAGCCCAATCGTACTCGGCGTTATTGCAGCCGTATTGCTGATTGGAGCGGCAATCTTTGCATTTTTGAATTTAGTTGGCCCAAAGCTTGCAGAGCAGGCAAGCCTGAATGAGCAAATTGCCGAGCGCGAACAGCAAATTCGAGATCCTCAAGAACGAGAACGTCTTCTTGCAGAAGCACAAGCTCGGCTAGAGTCGTCCGAGCAACTCCAGGCTGATGTGTTGGCTTTGTTCGCGGATGAAGAAAGTTTAGAAACGCTGCTGTTGGATTTGAATGCCCGTGTCCAGTCAGTCAACGCGGGCATTGAGCAAGAAGATCGACGGGCTGTTTTGTCGCGTTTCCAGGTTAATGAAGCAGAATCTGGTCTTGTGGATGACGGTTCCCTGGGCGAGGCCGTCAACGGTCGCCTTGAGCGCCGAGTTTACAACGTCACCCTGCAGGGGAGTTTTGCACAGATACAGTCAATCTTGCGAAACATGGAGCGGTTGCAGCCCCTGTTAATTTCCCAAGATTTCAGCACTCGGCTGGAAGAAGCGAATCAAACGCTTCAGCTTGACGAACAGGGAAACCTTGCTCCTGCTGAAAACTCACCTGCCCGGTTGACGACCTCGTTTAGGCTGGATGCATTGCTACCGTCGGATGAGCCGCCCCCGCCACCCCCCGGAGAGGAAGGAGCTGAAGAACAACCTGCAGAAGACGCGGAGGGGGCATAAGAATCCGACGACTGCCGTGAGCCACCCGATTTAAGCCATAGCTTGCGGCAGTCAGCTTCTTTGAAGCTTTGAAGAGAACTAGGATACGTCGCTGAATGGGTTACGTTGCTTGAATATGTAGGATTCACCGAAGCGTGTTTATAAAGTGTTGAGGAGAGGAAAGAATCGTGAGACCACATCTTGGGTTAGCTAGCATTATCGGCGGTTGCGCAACCAGCGTTCTCATTAGCCAGGCAGCGTGGGCTGCGACAACTGAGATTCAGTCTATTCAAATCAATCCATCGAATTCGGGGATCGTTCTTATCCTGGAATCATCGAATGGAGAGGAACGGCCACAAATTTTTACAGTCAGCCGGGGCAACTCCTTAGTGGCTGACGTGATTAATGCACAGCTTAACCTTCCAGATGGCAATGCATTTTTGGAAGAAAATCCGGCTCCTGGCATTGCATCAGTCTCGGTGACTCAACTCGATGAAAACAGTGTGCGAATCACTGTCAACGGAGAAGGAAGTCCTCCGATTGGACAAGTTCAGCAGGATGATGATTTGATTGTCTTCAGCTTTGATACGGGCAGCAGCACTGCTGGTGCAGACGCTGTTCCTCCCACATCTGAGTCTGAACCCATTGCCGTAGAAGATCTGGAGCCTGAATTTGAACCTATATCTGAGCCAGAGCTTGAAGATGAGCAGGTGTCTCAGGTGCCTCCTTTCCCAGAAGATGAAGATGTCCTTATTCCTGACCCGACCGTTCGAATTGACGGTGTTGAGGTAAGTCGGCAATTGATTCGTCCCTCCGTACCCCCCACTGTTCCCCGAGCGATCGCCCCACCAGTCGGTGACATTGCCACATCAACAATTGATGTATCCCCCTCAACCCTTGAACTGGGAACGCAGGAACTCATTCCCCGGCTCGTGCTAAGAGATGCCCCCGTGCGAGAAGTGTTGGCCCTTCTTGCACGGGCTGCTGGGCTAAACTTAGCTTATACAGGAACGGGGCCTGATGGGACGGAGGTGGAGGAGGTCCGGATATCCATTGATGTAGAGAATGAACCCATTGAAGATGTCTTCAATTATGTTGTTAGACTCTCTGGAATTCAGGTTAGCCGCTTCGGTCGAACCATTTTCGCTGGCCCACGCCTGCCTAACGGTGCTCGTGACGTCATCGCGCGATCGCTCCGATTAAACCAGGTCGATGTTGTGTCAGCCCTTCAATTCTTAGTGGCAATGGGTGCCGAGACATCTATTAGCCAAGAACGTCAAGTTACCGTCGTCGATGCCGTCGCGGTCAACGAAGGCGGTGATGCACTCACGCAAACCCAAACTTTTACCGAGCCTCAAGTTACCACATTACGGACAGAGTATCAGGATTCCGATCCTCTGTTGAGGGGGCTGGTTGCTATTGGGGATGAGCGAACTAATGCCGTTACCCTCATTGGTGAACCTCGTCTCGTTCAAACCGCTATTGAACAGCTAATTCCCCTGGATGTTCGACGTCGCCAAGTTGCGGTTAATGTCCGCGTCATCGACGTAGACCTCAATGCGGTTGAGCGATTCTCTAGTAGCTTTTCGTTTGGCGTCGATGACACCCGAATTATCAACTCGAACGGTGTAGGCATCATCAATTTTGACGAAGACAGTCCAGCGGAAACATCAATTAGCCCAACGACAATTGGAGACACTGTCGCTGGTGACTTCACATTTGAGGAAAGCGACGTTTTTGAAGGGGCCATCGACCGCGTTGGAGAAGACATCGACTTCCCCGATCGAGATGCCTTTGCATTTACCAGCGATTTCTTGGCACAGCTCCAGTTTGCAGTGACCAACGGCAGCGCCAAAATCTTGACTGATCCTACCCTAGTCGTCCAGGAAGGACAGGCTGCTGAGGTTGTTCTGGCCCAAGAAGTCATCACAAATGTAGAAATTGAGACAGAGGGAACAGGGGATGATCGGACGCAAACGGTTACTGTCGAAACGGAGCCGGCGGGCGTTATTCTTAGGGTTCAGGTTGATCGCATTGATGATAATGGATTTGTAACCTTATCCGTTGCTCCGACCGTTTCTGCGCCAGGAGCCGTAGAAGCAGTCACTGTGGAAGGCGCTGAAATTAACTTAACGCTTTTGGCGGAGCGGCGATTGACGTCAGGTCAGTTACGCATTCGTGACGGTCAGACCTTGATCCTCTCTGGCATTATTCAAGATAGTGACCGGGTAGAAGTTACTAAGTTTCCAATTCTAGGTGACCTCCCTATCATCGGAGCACTCTTTAGAAGAACAAATCGAACCAATGAACGCAACGAGGTTATTATAGTCATGACGACTGAAGTTCTAGATGATTCAGAACTTTCAACCTACGGATACAGCTATCGTGGCTTGTCCCCTGACTCACAGCAGCTCTTAAGGCGATAGTCTGGTGCTAGCCTGTCTTGAATATCGTATTCACCTAAGAAAGGGCGATCGCCCTTTTTTATTACCTTTACGACTTGGCAAAGTTCTCAAATTCACAGCGCAAAGATAGGGGTTTGGGGCGCGCTTCGCGCGCCCCAAACCCCTATCTTTGCGTGAAATTTGCCAAGTCGTGTTACTTTCTTACTGTACAGAAATACAAAAGCGACATCTATCTAGTACAGGCAACAGGTCTGCATCGGCATCCTACACTGTGTTAATCGCATTAGTTCCTCAAAAAACTTTTTGGATTAGGACTGATGTATTTTTGTCTATGGGTGGCGGCGCATCCCGTCACCCGTGGTTAGATAAGTTCTGTTCATTATTCCTAGCTGAGAACCCCAGCGACATTTATAGCGACTTTATGATTGATGCAAAACATTCACCAAAGGTCAGAATTCTCTGTCAAAATTCAGTGCGAGTAGGCAAGTCTTTGGTACAAATTCGCCAAGGGATTTTCTAGGATATCCTGACAAATTTATCCTTTAGGGGTGTCTATAAAACGACTCAAGGACATCAAACTTATAAGACGAGTTTATTTTTCAAACATCAATCCTTATATAAAGCTTTTCAAAATTGACAGATAATCTTCTCCCGGATAAACTTTGCGAAGGAATTCGATTAAGAAATATTTAGAAACAGCAGAAAACAAGACAAATTAAAGGTTTGATCGGTACAAAATTAACGAGTAGACCTTAGAATGAGGCATTGAAAAACCCATCTTTCTGAGGTTTAGCTTAGTTAGCTAAATTCTTTTCTAGGGAAGCATCCCACTTTTGCAAATTGACTAATTTTGTTTTGTTGGATGGGCGGGCTGCGTCCGCCCACCCAACAAAAATGGGATGCACCCTTTTCTAGACTGTTGAAAATGTCCGCATCTAGAAGGCTCGTTTGATTGTTCTTGATAGGCTGCTTGAATATTGTATAAACGTATCTTGTGATTAAAGAAGGTTTGTGCAAACGCCTATTCAGTTGCTTACACGTTAATGTTGTTATCCTCGGTATCTAAAGGAGATTCTGATGAACAAAGGTGAATTAGTAGACAAGATTGCAGAAAAGGCAAGTGTGACTAAAAAAGAGGCCGACTTGGTTTTATCTGCTGCGCTAGATGCCATTATGGAAGCTGTGTCGTCTGACGATAAGGTGACCCTGGTTGGCTTTGGTTCTTTTGAGCCCCGTGAGCGTAAGGCAAGGGAAGGCCGAAATCCTAAAACAGGTGAAGCGATGACAATTCCTGCAACTGTTGTTCCAGCCTTCTCTGCTGGTAAGCTGTTTAAGGAAAAAGTCGCGGCTAAGTAATGTCTTGACCCTAAATCGTCACGCTGAACAATCGAGTTCCGGGACCTTCAACCCTGGAACTCATCAACCTAACCACGGGGGGAACTTGAAGTGGGCTGCTCAGCTTGCTAATTGTTCTCCCTGTTCTATTTTGGATTTTTCGGCCAGCATCAATCCCTTGGGGCCGCCAGCATCGGCGATCGCCACCCTCCACGCCCAGCTCCACACTCATCTCCAGTCCCTCCGGTCATACCCTGACCCCACCTATCACCACCTGCGTCATGCCATTGGGCGCTTTCACGCCATTGATCCAGACTGGATAATTCCTGGTAATGGGGCAGCCGAGCTCATCACCTGGATCTGCCACGATTTGGCCGAAAGCTCGCGCCAGCATGATCAATCCACAATGCTATTAACGCCCGCCTTTGGCGATTATGAGCGAGCACTATCAGCCTTTGGCGGCAGCATTCACAAGTATCCACTAAATCTGGATATGCTCCTAGCGGCAACTCACGCTGCCCAATTGATTCCCCAAGCCCCCCTCTCTGGCAGTTCTCTTTTATTAAATAACCCTCATAACCCAACGGGAATCATGTTTTCCGCTGACAGTGTTGAGCGAGCCTGCAGACAACTATCCCCGGTTGTAGTGGATGAAGCATTTATGGATTTCCTGCCGCCAGAACGCCAGCAAAGTGCCATACATCGGGTTGAGGCATATCCCAATTTAGTAGTAATGCGATCGCTCACCAAGTTCTACAGCCTGCCGGGACTTCGCATTGGCTATGCGATCGCCCACCCTGACCATATCCGGCGATGGCAGCGGTGGCGTGATCCCTGGCCCGTAAATGCTCTGGCAGAGGCAGCGGCGATCGCCGTCCTGTCTGACACTGACTTTCAACAGAAAACCTGGCAGTGGCTCGAGACCGCCCGCTCTGAGATGATGACGGGACTGGTTTCCATTCCTGGACTGCTACCCTTTCCGGCAACGGCTAACTTCGTGCTAGTGCGATCGTCTATTCCCGTTCCCCCTTTGCAGCGGTGGCTCTTGCAGCATTATCGTATTTTGATTCGAGACTGCATAAGTTTTCCTGAACTGGGCGATCGCTATTTCCGCATCGCCATTCGCACCAGCGAGGAAAATACCCGATTGCTCAACGCCCTCACCAAAGGACTCCAGGCTCTCTCTTGAAGCGGCTTGGTTGAAGGGACTTGGTTGAAGGGGCTTGCATGATGAAATAAATGGTAATGCCTAGGATAGAAAACCTGCACTGCAATGGTTGACAGCATTTCCCAGTCCCCGCAACCCCATCTGCGTCACGATAGGATTCATAAGATTCCGCCCCTCGAGAATGGCGATCGCCTCACCCAACGTTTCCAGTCCATTGATCTGGGTTGGATAACCCCGCCCTTGAGACTTAAACCACTCCAATGCATCGCTATCAATTCGGAGTGTCACTTGTGCCTTGCCTTTTGCAACGAGTAGCCCCTGCCGTACTACCGCCTTAGCAAACATTTCTGGTGTAATTTCCGGACAAGTCTAGTAAATTGCAAGGATCAGCACTCCACCCAACCCTAACCAGATTAGAAATGCCCATCGCGTGAGCCGTAGCGCTGCCATGATTTTCTCTTGGGTAATGGGATCAACCGGATCGCCCAATTTGGGTTTCTCTTTGACCTCGCCACGATAGATATTGATGCCGCCAACTTGAACATTAAGCGCCGCAGCATAGACGCATTCACTCCAGCCTGCATTGGGACTCGGATCTTTCGGGGCATCTCGGCGGCAAATGTGCCACACCTGCCGGGGGTTGCCCGACAGTAGTCCAATGGTGAGCACTGTCAAGCGGCAGGGAATCCAGGTAAGGATATCGTCTAGTTTCGCACTAAAAAAACCGAGATCTGCGTATGGGGCAGACCGATATCCCACCATCGAATCAAGAGTGCTAGACGCTTTATAGGCGATCGCCCCTACCACACACCCACTCATGCTCCCACTCACCACCTCATCATCCCACCATCCCGCAACCAGCGCCCCGACTACCGCATAAAACAACGGAACCAGAACCCCATCTGTTGCATTCTCGGTCGCCGTTTCAAATACTGCTCGATAAATTCCTGCCTCATCCAAAGAGTCTGTGTCTCGTCCTACATAGAGGCTGAGCTTTGCCCGAGCTGCCTCCAGATCCCCTTGCTCCAGGGGCACCAGCACCTCCTGGGCAGCATATCGCAAACTCCGGCCTGCAAAGCAACTGGCAAGGATGATGATAGATATCAGCAGTCCCCCCACTGGATGTACTCCTTCGGCTAGTAGGACGAGGCCCCCTGCGACGGTCGCGCTGCCCATGACTGTAACGACCCACAAGCCAAGCCCGGCAAACCGTAACTTCCAGGGAGTTTTTATGCCTTTGAGAACCATGCGGGTGTACTGGTGAATGAACCCGCCCATAACCTGAACAGGATGAAGCCAGTTCCAGGGGTCGCCAATGAGGAAGTCCAGCATAGCGGCGATCGCCACTACCGCAATGCTCGAATACGGATGGATAAGTAACCACATACGGGGCTTTTCAGCACTAGAGAGGAAGG
>CAYXJG010000048.1:0-20084 GCA_964465285.1 uncultured bacterium | reverse complement strand
CGCACTGATGTAGCCTGCTCCGAAGCCATAGAGGGTCCACTCTTGCACTTTGGCAATCCATCCCGGCCAGTTAAAGAAAGTGCCTACTATCCCTGTGAGCAGTAGCACAGCAGAAATGGCAACACATATCCAACCAAAGTAAACGGCAGCTTCACCGACAAGCTTGACCTTCATTCGACGACGTATAAAAGAGTAACCCCTGACTACCTTCTTAGTTTTGATGGCTGAAATCCCTATGATGCCGAACAGAGGGCCAAGCAAGAACGATATAAGTGGCATGGCTAAACATTAGTAATTAATTTAGACTCATAACACCCTAACCTACTCGTCCGCCTTGCCTATCAATCATCGTCACCTGACAGTGAAATGATGATGATAGTCAGAACCATAGCAGCTGTTTCAAATGAGACGCACTGACCTGAAAGGGTTTCAGGACTTTTCTGCACCACTAAGCTGTTTCTCCTTTGGCAAAGTTGTCGGCGTTATTCCTGGTAGGACGGGCACCGATGTGCTGGTCTATCTCTGCAATGCCGATGGCTCTGAATTGTATACAGATGAACTGGGCTACCAGGCCATTTACAGTTTCCGGCTCAATGAGCTTCAACCTTGCGGTGATCATTAATGGAAACTGATCGCTTTGAACAGAACCGGATGAAACATGGACTCAAAATTGGCGGTAGATGCCATGAGAAAATCGGTCTCCCAATCGATCCCTGCTGTGTTTTTGCGACAAAGTCAAGAATTCTACTACCGGATATTGGCTAGACTAAATGTGGATACTCAAACCCCTCCACCCCGGTCTACCTTCGAATAATTAAGGTTGCCTACTTAATAAGTCGGTTAGTCTAGAACGATCCACGTTTACTACGTTAGCCTCTACAATAGCCCGAATTAAACATGAATCTTTCCCGACAATATCGGTACTAGCAACCATGTCATATCCATCTAAACCCTCTAAAGAGATCTGCGTAACGACCTTCGATGAGTTTGTACGATTGGCGGATTATTCCCTGCTGGACACCTTAAATGCCGATCCTGACGCCACCGCCGATGGTGATGATCACCGTCCCCGCCAGGTTTTCTCTGGTCATTTCGTACCTGTGACCCCCACGCCGCTGGCAGACCCAGAATATGTAACTCATAGCCACACTTTTTTTGAGGAACTTGGGTTGAGCGATGAGCTGGCGCTGGATGAAAAATTTCGCCAGGTATTTTCGGGTGATCTCTCCGCTACCCATGAGCCGATGCGACAGGTTGGCTGGGCGACGGGATATGCACTGTCGATTTACGGCACCGAATATACCCACAATTGTCCATTCGGGACAGGTAATGGGTATGGCGATGGTCGGGCAATATCAGTGTTTGAAGGCATCATTAATGGTCAGCGCTGGGAAATGCAATTGAAAGGGGGTGGTTCAACGCCTTATTGCCGTGGTGCTGACGGGCGCGCCGTACTCCGTTCAAGTGTGCGTGAGTTTCTAGCGCAAGACTATATGCACGCGTTAGGGGTGCCCACATCGCGCTCTCTGACCCTGTATGTTTCAAAATCTGAGACCGTTATTCGGCCTTGGTATTCTCAAGACTCCTACTCCAGTGAGCCTGATGTTTTGGTGGACAATCCTGTGGCCATTTCCACTCGCGTTGCCCCCTCCTTTTTGCGCGTTGGTCAGCTGGAGTTATTTGCCCGCCGCGCCCGCAGCAATGCTCATCCGAACGCATCAGAAGAGTTGCGCATGATCGTATCGCATTTAATTGAGCGAGAATACAAACGCGACATTGATCAAACCCTTGGTTTTGCCGATCAATTGGTTGAGTTGGCTAAGCACTTTCGCCAGCGTCTGACGTCATTGGTGGCTAATTGGCTACGGGTTGGTTACTGCCAGAGTAATTTTAACAGTGACAACTGTGCTGCTGGTGGCTTTACTCTCGACTATGGCCCCTTTGGGTTTTGTGAAATTTTTGACCCCTGGTTTCAACCCTGGACGGGCGGCGGCGACCACTTTGCATTCATCAATCAGCCAAGGGCAGCAGAAGCGAATTATTATATGTTTTGGAAAGCGGTGAGACCGTTACTGGCAGACGATGCTGACGCGTTAGAACAGTTCGACCAAGTCGGCCGTGGCTTCACAGAAGCCATGCAACAACAAGTCCAAAACATGTGGGCGGCCAAACTTGGCTTGACTAAATTTAACCCAGAGCTATTTCAGAAATTAATGCAGTTGATGACCCACTCAGATGTGGATTACACCATTTTCTTCCGCGAGTTATCCCACCTACCGGACGATGTCTCGGCCTTGAAAAAGAGCTTCTACGGTAAAACGTCACAACACTTTGATGACCAATGGCAATCTTGGCTAAAAAACTGGCGCGACCTCATTAACGAGGGCAATTTGGCTGAGATATCAACCAAGATGAAACAGACGAATCCAAAATACACCTGGCGAGAGTGGCTGATTGTCCCTGCCTATCAACAAGCCATGCAGGGTGACTACACGTTAGTGAAAGAGTTGCAAGCAGTCCTTAGCTATCCCTATGATGAGCAATCACAAGACGTAGAAGATAAATACTATCGTCTAAGACCCAGCGAATTTTCTGACGTTGGTGGCGTGTCGCACTATAGCTGTTCATCTTGATGTTGAATAAAAACTGAAAACTTGGAATTAGGGTTGTTGATCTGGTCACGGCTAACAAGGGGAATTGAAGGGTTGCTTCTATGAAGTTTAATAAGGCTGGAAGCCTTGTAGTTTTTCAGTCCCATGCTAGACCTTGTTACTATCAAAAAGCATGGGACTGCCGAACAAACTCCTACTCAGCAGTTAACTTACGTTGCTTCAGAGTGTAATTTCTGCTTACTGCCTCTGGTGACAGCTTTGCCTAAATTGGACTTATGGGAAGTATCGGGCAGTCTTATGTCAACTCTCATAATAAAATCCACTGTCCGGCAGTTGTCCGTTCAGTAAATTCGGATTCTTCTCCATTAGCCGTGAAAGCCAGAATTCTAGTTCCTCTCTGGCATCCGTTGCGGTTACCATCTCCAGAGGAGTGCGAGCCAAGGATTGCTGAATCACTCCTGGCTTCAGCCCCAAATACTTGGCTCCCAGCTCTGCTGCTTCTGTTGGCTTCTCTTTTGCCCAACGGGTGGCAGTAACCAATTCTGTTTGCACCGTTTGGATAACCTCAGGGTACTGATCAATCAAGGAAGTCAGTGCAAGAGTTCCCGCTTGGGGAATGCGTGGCGATCGCCCGGTTGCCTTTCCCCACTCTTCCTGAAGATTAAGCGCTAGGTTAATGGGAATATCTTGGTTTTCACCCTGGATTTGAGCACCCGTTCCAGCAGGTTCTGATAGCAGAGCAATGGTGCCCTGTCCTGCCAGCAGAAGCTGAACCGCCTGGGTAAAGTCAGTCGTGTATTGAACCTCTAGGTCTTGTTCAGGGTCTAAGCCATTTTCGCTAGCTAGGTAGGTAAACACCTGAGCGGGGAGACCTCCACGAAAGGGGATCAAAATTTTTTGGCCGGCTAGGTCAGCCCAATCACGGACAGTGTCATCGCGACTCCAGAGGTTTAACACCCCCCACACCAATACATTTAGAAGCTGAATGGGAACACCCCGCTGGTAAAGATTGGCTGCAAGAGAGGTCGGTGTAGCAGAAATATTGAGCTGGTTAGACACGACATCGGCGCGAAGCTGGTCGTGGGTTTTCCATAGGCTGAAATCAACAGTATTTGCTAAGGCTTGAATTTGACTCTGTTCCGAAAGGTAGGCCAGCAGCACCGTGATCATGATGGGAGAACCCCCAATGGTGAGGGAGGCTAGACGATCGTTCGTCCCTTCTCCAGAACCATTTCCAGATGCATCTCCCGCAAAAGGTTCGTCAGCAGTCTCAGTGATAGGAGCCTCACACCCCCACAAATGAGATGCCATAGTTAATCCAGTTGTGGCAGTCAAAAACTGTAAAAAACGTCGACGGTCAGACAGTGGCATTATTCACTCCTCATGATTGAATGGACTTACATGTTCTTGCTAGGACGTTGTGGTTGTGTCTGCTACTTTCTAGCAAAATGAATAAAGTAACTTAAGGTATGGATTCCTTGTTGAAATAGGATGCTTGATTCTCCAGTCCAAAACATCGGCTTACCTGGTGCACCGCAAGCAGTTGAGATACCTGTCGGTAGATATCAGCTTCATCTCTGGGAGAAGATGCCCTCTGGTTTGTTGGAGGAGCATGCCACTGGTGGACAATGCGGCTGGGCGATGGAGACAACACGAGAATGCGATCGCCCAGCCGCATAGCTTCCACTAGATCATGGGTCACAAAGCAGGTGGCGAGATGGCGCTCCTGCAACAGTTGTCGCAGCACTCCTTGAAATTCCCTCTTTCGTCCCACATCCAACCCACTAAAGGGTTCATCAAGTAGCAAGATATCTGGGTCAATAGCCAGGGCACGCCCCAAAGCGACGCGCTGCTGCATCCCGCCACTAAGCTGGTGAGGGAAACGGTGCATGCATGAAGTCAGGCCAAGGGTTTGAGCCAGATAAGCCACGATGCGATCGCGCTCTGGCTTGGGCACGTTTCTGGCTTTAAGGCCAAAGGCGAGATTCTCCTGAGCCGTCTTCCAGGGCAGCAGTTGCGGATCCTGAAACACGTAACCAATCCGTGCAAACTGGTTAATGACCTTACCTGCGATGGGAACGAGTAGTCCCGCCGCAATGCGAAGTAGCGTTGTTTTACCGCACCCCGATGGCCCCGTGATACAGATAGTTTGTCCAGGAGCCAGCGTTAGGCTGATGCCATCTATAACGGGGTGATGGGCGTAGTGGTGGTAAACCTGGTCGAGAATTAACAATGAGCGATCGTTTCCTGTGAGTGGGTCGATGGATAAAGCAGGCTGGTGGACGAGAGAGTGGATGAAGAAGACAGTCGTTGTTCTGTTGTGTAAATTCGTTCAGTGACTGAGTCAAGTTTGGGGATTTGATAATTGCGTTGGAGGGGATTGAAGGTTGTTTCTGGGGAAATGCCAAGGTTCTAACCATCGCCGTAGGGGACGAAGTATTCCATATTCAGAAATCCAGATTAATGCGACAACAATCACAATCCATGCCATGACCTCATCCGTATCCAGGTTGATGCGAGCCAGATTGAGAGTTGCTCCAATACCCGTTTCAGAGGAGAGGAGTTCTGCCATGACGGCAACTCGCCATGCTAATCCTAATCCTGCGGCAATAGACGGGAACAAAGCCGTGAGCAAGTGGGGAAAATAGGCATCCACTAGCAACTGCCGTTGCGGAGCATGGTAAAGGTGAGCCATGTCCAAGAGGGATGAGGGAAAGGTGCCCATCCCTTCCACGGTGCCAATGAAAATAATGGGCAGCATAGTAATGGTGATGGTAAACACGGGGGCTGCGCCACCATTGCCAAACCAGAGCAGTGCTAGTACGATCCAGGCAATGGGTGGAATACCCTGGAGAGCACTAATCAAAGGGCTGATAGCCTTTCGAAACATGGGCTTAAGGCCAGCGATAATGCCCAGGATTATCCCAAAGAGAAGGGCGATCGCCACTGCAATACTCAACCGAATACTGGTGGTCAGAATGGTTTGCCCCATGGCCCCAGTTAGCATCAAACGCTGTATCGCAGCCCCGGTTTCCAAAGGAGACGGGAGGACAACAGTGTTGTACTGCATCGCTACAATCTGCCACAGCGCTAAAAAGCTGCTAACGCCAAGCAGCTGGGGCAATCCCCATCGCCCCAGATAGCCAAGAAACCGCCTCCACCGAGCTAAAACCATTGCTGTTTCTCCTTACCTATGACAGGTTAAAACCGGAACACTGTTCTGAGATTGCCACCGAAAATTGTGGAATTGTCGCTATCGTGCTCTGGATTAATAATCACAATCAGGCCGGGAATGAGGGAGATGTTGTCATTAATCTGGTAACGATAAAACCCCTCTAGGTGCCAGGCAGGATCATCATCTTCTGGCCCCCATCGTTATCCAGCACTCTGGGCGGTTGACCAACAACCAATCCAGCAGAATTTCCTTCCCGCCCCACATCAAACTTGCAAGGGTAACCGCCCAGTTGAAAATGGTGGCATCGTCTCCCTCACTGGCATTCAGATTGTCTACCTCAGCATTGGCGAGGGATAATCCAGCCCAAGAGGATAAGGCAAATTGCGAGTTGATCCGCCAGCTTGACTGGAGGCTAAGCTGATTGCTGGAAGTTGCAATGGAACCAAAGGGAGCATTTGCCAGACGGCTGCCCGTTCCGCCAGAGACAAATAGTTGTCCACCAGGGTAGTAGGCACGAACGTAGGTTAAGCCCAAGTTAAGGGTATTGGTTGGACTGACTTCAAGTTGAGCGATCGCCGCATAAGAACCATTGAACAGCCCGTTTCCTAGGGTTGGCTCTTCAGGATTTCGTGCCAGGTATCCGGCAGAAAAGCTGAGGCGATCGCTGATGTCATAATTGGCAGTGACCCCTGCTCCGGTTGATCCTTGGTAGTAAATAGGGTTGAATCGCCCAAAGCGCGACACTGCCCCAGACACTGGGTGAGCAAGGAATGAGTTGAACGTCGGAAGGTTGGCTTGGCTAGCTCCACGCGTAGCATCAACGGTCAGCCGGAGGTCATCCGTGAGAGGAAATCGATAGAACAATTTGCCGAGGACAAAATTATGGTCAGTATCTCGGTCAAAGGCAAGGCGAGTCATGTTTGTTCCCGCTGAGGCAATATCGAACCGAGCGGGGTCAAGGGCATCTAATCTTACCCTGAGCAAGTCAGTGCCGGTAAAGCTCGTGTCCAAGTTAAGACGCACTCGGCTATTGAAGGTGACGTTGTCCTCCAAGTCTTCGCCACTGCCGTCAGCTCGCTCATCCCCGAACACGCTATTGACGGAGAAGGAAACGTTCCCCCGGAGCTTGGTAGTGGTCGAGAACTGACTGGCTTCTACAGTTGCAGTACGAGCTTCCAGAACATCGACTCGGCCTCTGAGGGTAGCAAGCTCTGCTGAAAATTCTTCTTGGAGGCGCTGTAGAATTGCTAAATCATCTTGACTGACGGTATCTTCTAGTCCGGCAGCAATAATTTCATTCATTCGATCCAGGCAAGCATTCAAACCAGCCGCAAACTCGTAGCGGATCAGGGGGCGATCGCCCCGATAAGTGGCATCTGGATAACCCGCAATACAGCCATAACGTTCTACTAGCGCTTGCAATGACTGAAACGCCCAGTTTGTCGGCTGTACATCCGCTAGTTGAGATACAGAGGTAATCTGGCTCAGAGGTTGATGGGTATCCAGAGGTGCGATTGTATCAACGGCATAGGCTGTACCCATATCAGCGGTCAGTCCTCCTAAAAGAAGACCAAGGGTTCCTGCCCCTACCGCCTGGAGCTTCAACTTTGAAGCCAACGTTTCATGCACCATGAATTAGCAACATCCTTTAACAGTCTCCCCTGATTTATTACGAGTCAACTTTTTTGTCAAAAGACGAGCTGTCAATCAATGCTCAACCTTGAAAAATGTGACGAAATACAACAGGTTCAAAACATTCTCAGCTCTGCAAACCTAATGATTTTTCCTTGTATAGTCCGGTTGACCGAACCATACTCGACGTAAATCGCTAAATCGACGATGGATATAATCATGCAATAATGATTATCGTTCTCATTTTTTTGTGCTAATGTCGTCTCAATTTGCCGCCCGTACCTCGGTTGAAGTTGTCGAAGAAGGGATGCTCTTGGCTCCTAAGTTTGATGCCAATGGGCTAATCCCCGTTGTAACTACGGATGCTACAACGAGCGAAGTGCTAATGCACGCCTACATGAATGAAGCAGCCTTGCTGAAAACCCTGGAAACAGGCAAGGCCCACTACTACAGTCGCAGTCGTCAACAGATCTGGCACAAAGGTGCCACCAGTGGGCTGGTGCAGACTGTGCAGCAATTGCTGATTGATGATGACCAGGATTGCCTGTGGATGAAGGTTCAGGTAGCCGGGACAGGGGCCAGTTGCCATGTGGGCTATCGCTCTTGCTTTTACCGTCAGATTTCCCCTGGCGAGGGGGATATTGAGGCCAATCAGCCCATTACCCTCACCTTTACGGAAACCGCCAAGACCTTTGACCCCGCCGCCGTCTACGGGGATGCGCCCAATCCCACTCAACTGTGAACCGAGGACAAGTACCATGCCGCTGCGTCATCAACCCGCCCCACCCACGCCCTGGGATCACGACCTGGATCAGCCTAGAATTCCAGCTTCTGCCTATGTCCATCCCCAGTGCAGCCTGATTGGGGATGTGCGCCTGGGCGAAAATGTGATCATCGCTCCCAATACCTCCATTCGCGCCGATGAAGGGGCTCCCTTTTCTATTGGGGCAAATACCAACATCCAGGATGGGGTAGTCATCCACGGGTTAGAGCAGGGGCGAGTTCTAGGAGATGACCAGCAAGCCTACTCTGTGTGGATCGGCCATGACACCTGCATTACCCACATGGCATTGATTCACGGCCCGGCTTACGTTGGCAATGAGTGTTTTATTGGCTTTCGCTCGACGGTGTTTAATGCCCAGGTGGGCCACGGGTGCATTGTGATGATGCATGCTCTGATTCAGGATGTGGAGATTCCCTCCGGCAAGTATGTGCCATCGGGGATGGTGATTACGACCCAGCAGGCAGCTGATCGACTGCCGGATGCCAACGAGAGCGATCGCTCCTTTTCTCACCATGTGGTCAAAATCAACCAGGCCCTTAGGGCTGGATATCGCTGTGCTAACGATAACGCCTGCATCGCCTCTTTCCAGACTACCCCATCCAGTAATGGCCTCCAGTCTGAGCATCACAATGGCCAGACAACTCCCTCTTTAACAGCAGACATTGTGGAAGTGGTCCGGCAACAACTCCACCTGGGATATCGCATCAGTTTGGAATTTGCCGATGTGCGGCGATTTAAAGTGGGTTCCTGGCAGAGCGGGCCTGAAATCGCTAGCGCCCATGAGTCTCAGGTATTGACCCAGGTAGAGCAGTTTTTAACAAATCATCCCAGCGACTATGTGCGATTGTTGAGCATTGATCCTAAGGTGAAACAGCGTCAATTGGAGACAATGATTCAGAAGCCAGAGTGAGTCTCAAGGATTAAAAAACCTCAGATTACCCTTATGTGAAAATAAATCTATGTTGTTTTAACGATCCCGTTTTTCTTACTGCACTGGATAGCATTAACCCTTCAATCGCATCACATGCCCTTCACGAAACTGGGATGTACCCCTTCAATTGAGCCTAGAATCCTAAGCGAATCTCTTTCAGAGAGGCTCCGCCAACGGCTGCGGGCATTAAATTGAAGTTGTTCAATCCCGGAAAAATCTTGGTTGATAACAGTCATCGAGTCATGCAGTTGTTGAGCGCTTGAATCAAAGAAAGAGGATCTAACTTACGCCCAATCAGCACTAGTTCTGTTTTTGGAGATGTTTGCCACTCGCTATCATCAATGGTGAACCGTTTTCCACTCAGTTGAAAAAGATGACGCTTTTTACTCTCAGCAAACCACAGAATTCCCTTAGCTCGGAATACATTATCGGGAAGCTGATAGTCGAGGAATTGCTGAAACTTTCTGATGGCAAAGGGGCGATCGCCTTTAAATGAAACAGCCATAAACCCGTCATTTTGCAGATGCTTTGATGAGGGGGCGAGCGAGTCCGATTGCTGTTGACTGATGGATGGTTCTGCCAATTGAACATCCAAAATGAGAGATAACGGAACCTGGCTGTAGGTCGAACGCAAAATTCTTGATTTTTCTTTAAGAGAGCAGATATAGTCTTTTATCTCATCGACTTTAGTGTCGGAGGCTCGATCGGTTTTGTTGAGTAGAACAATGTCACCGTAGATAATCTGGCTGATGGCCGTATCACTCTCATAGTGGTCATCTGGATTGAATGTTTCAGCATCTACGACTGTAATGATTGCATCTAATTGAGTGAAATCGCGCAATTCTGTTCCGACAAAGGTGAGGGTAATGGGTAATGGATCGGCGACGCCTGTGGTTTCAAGCACGAGATAATCGATGCGATCGCGCCGTTCTAATACGCGATAGACCGCATCCGTTAGACTATTGTTGATAGTGCAACAAATACAGCCATTGGTGAGTTCTATCATGTCTTCTTCAACAGCAATCAAGAACTGGCTGTCGATGTTAATGTCCCCAAACTCATTCACCAAAACGGCAACCTTAAAATCCTCAAAGTTTTGGAGAATATGATTCAGCAAAGTCGTTTTTCCACTGCCTAAAAAGCCAGTGATGATTGTCACAGGAAGCTTTTGAGAATCAAGAGTAGGGGGCATAGCACTTACAGGTCAAGGTATCTGCAAAAGGGTAAGAAAGGAGGCAAGAATAATTCTTATTCTTGCCTCCAGGTGAAGGGGAAATTTACTTAGGAATGGGGATTAAATAATTTGAGCCAAATCGGAGTAAAGCAGTGCGGCATCGCCGCGCCGCTTTACCTAGATTAGATTTTATTTAATCCTTGATCCTTAGTGAAATGATGGGCTATGGCGAATTAAGTCCATAAACTCTTGCCGGGTGCGAGCATCGTCTGCAAACACTCCTTGCATGGAACTGGTGACCGTCCAGGAGCCCGGCTTTTGGATTCCGCGCATGACCATGCACATGTGGGTTGCTTCAACCACAACGGCTACCCCTTGCGGTTGCAATAACCCTTGCAAGGCATCGGCAATTTGCTGGGTCAGCCGTTCTTGTACCTGAAGGCGACGGGCATACATTTCACAGATGCGGGCAATTTTCGATAAGCCAATCACTTTACCATTGGGAATGTAGGCGACATGAGCGCGTCCCAAAATAGGTAGGATATGGTGTTCGCAGGAGCTAAATAAGTCAATGTCGCGCACCAAAACCATTTCGTTGGCATTTTCGTGAAACACAGCTCCGTTGAGTAATTCATCCAGGGATTGATGATAGCCGGAGGTCAGAAACTTGAGCGCTTTGACGACCCGCTTGGGGGTGTCGAGCAGTCCTTCGCGATCGGGATCTTCGCCCAATCCAAGGAGCAATGTGCGGACGGCTTGCTGCATATCCTCGTCTGAAACTGGAGATTTGAGTTCGGTATTGATGGACTGCTTACGAATATCGTCGGGTGAAATAGATAAGGTCATGGATAGAGTTGTATTAGTAAACGATGGGTCGAACTATTGAGTCGTTTTGTCCTTGAGGGATTGCAGCGCAATCACCTCCCTTCAGCACACGACAGAAATGCTGAAAGACTGCATATCAGACGAGGCAATCCGTTAGCTGATGCCGAAGCTCATCAGCATCGAGATGTCGTCCGATAAAAACAAGCTGGTTTCGAGGAGGGGTACGCCATTCTTCTCCCTTCAGATCAAACCGAGGACCGCTGAGTTGAAAAATGTTGCGGAGTTCACTTTCCTGAAACCAGAGAATACCTTTGGCTCGAAATATATTCTGTGGCAGTTGTTCTTGTAAAAAGTGTTCAAACTTTTCGACATGGAAGGGGCGATCGCTCTCAAACGCAATAGATACAAAGCCATCATTATCCAAGTGAGAGGAATGATGGTGGTGATGCTCATGCTCATGATGTCCATGCCCGTGATGCTCATGGTCATGGTGATCGTGATGATGCCCGTGGTCATGGTCGTGCTGGGTCTGTTTAATCTCCTCCTGCACCAGATCAGCATAGGCTTCGGGGTTGTTGTAGCCCACATCTAAAATGAGGGGTAGCGGTACCTGTCCATGCTGGCCATAGAGAATTCTGGCTCCCTCTTTGACCGTGTGAATATACGCTTCTAGCTTTTCTAATTGAACAGGAGACGCCAGATCCGTTTTATTCAAAATTGTGACATCAGCATAGGAAATTTGCTTGAAGGCGGCTTCACTCTCAAAGTGGTCAGGTGTAAATGCTTCAGCATCTACCATTGTAATGATGGAATCTAGACGAGTCAGATCTCGTAATTCTGTGCCTAGAAACGTCAGGATAATCGGCAGCGGATCGGCAACGCCTGTGGTTTCAATCACCATGTAATCAACGCGATCATCCCGTTCTAACACTCGATAAACTGCATCGACTAAGCCATCATTAATGGTGCAGCAAATACAGCCATTGCTGAGTTCTACCATATCTTCATCCATCGACACCAAAAGCTGACTGTCGATGTTAATGTCGCCGAATTCATTTACCAAAACGGCAACTTTCAATGCTTTGTTATTACTGAGGATATGGTTCAGAAGCGTTGTTTTACCACTTCCTAGAAACCCTGTAACGATGGTCACAGGCATTCCCCGCTTGAGGGACAAGTCTGCTAGTGAAGATGTCATATTCAATACTCCGAAGCAATAGAGTAATTAGGTGAACTAATCTGCAAGTTTTTACATGAAATACGATCGAAAGCTGCACAGGATTTTATTAGGCTGTTGGGTTGGTAAGGCATCAAGGATTTGAGTCATAGTTCAAGAAGCCAAAACGCGAGCTTTGGGAATGAGAATAGCTAACAGGAAAATAGCCAGTTGGACGGCGACAATGCTGGGGCCGGAGGGTAAATCGAAAAGGGCTGACACCATCATGCCGATGACGGCACTCAACGCCCCTAAACCTGCGGAAATCAGAATGTAGTGGGTGAAGTTGCGGCTGAGGAGGCGGGCGGCGCAGGCGGGAATCACTACAAAGGCGCTGATGAGTAAGACTCCGATCGCTTTAATAGAAATGCCGACAACTAGGGAAAGCAGCACAATGAAGGCAGTGCGCTGAGCGGAGACAGAGACACCACGGGCGATCGCCATTGGCTCATTCAGGGTAAGGAGGATTTGCGATCGCAGTGTCAAGCCAATGAATGCAGCACAGACACACAGCAACAGAGCACTGAAGATTAGATCCGCCGTTTGCACCGCGAGAATATCGCCGAACAGGAGATTAGTAATCCCCCCCTGATACTCATCCCGAAAGCTGAGTAGAATAACGCCGATCGCCAGGGACGATGAGTAGATGATATTCAATAGGGCGTCGGTCCAGAGGTGCGTGCGTTCTAGAAAATACGTGACGGCCAGGGCAAACAGCACGGCAAAGGGCAGCAGCACCCAAGAGGGATTGAAACCCAACAATAACCCAATGCTGATGCCCAGTAGAGCGGAATGTCCCAGAGCGTCGCTGAAGAAGGAAAGCTGTCGAAGGATGGTGAAGCTGCCTAATAAGCCGCCCATGAGTCCGGTCAAAATGCCGCCCATGAGTGCCCGCTGCATGAAGGGGAGTTGGAAGAGTTCGATGACGCGGGTGAGTTCGGTAGGCATAGGGGGTGGGATTTGGGGAGTGGGGGGTGGGGGGGTGGGAAGACTAGAGGGAGAGATTTGGGTTTTAGAGATGTGTGGGATGGCGGCGGGAAGAATTCAGTCTTATCGGGACTTGGAGGTTTGGCAATAGGGGATGGCGTTGGCGGAAGTTTGCTACCACGTAACGAAGACATTTCCAAAAGAAGAGGTTTACGGCATGGTTTCACAAATTCGGAGAGCGGCGGTTTCAGTTCCAGCCAATATCGCTGAAGGCTATGGACGGGAGTATCGAAATGAATATGTACGATTTCTTCGGATTGCTCAGGGTTCTCTGAAGGAACTAGAAACCCATCTTATGCTTGCCGTGCGTGTTGAACTAATCACTACCAAAAACAGCTCAACCCATCCTTGCTCAATGTGAATCTACGGGTAAATTGCTTCGTGCTCTCCTCCGCGCCCTCCACAAAAATCAATAGCCCCATTCCCCACTCCTCATTCACCACTCCCCTAACAAGAGTGGTGATAGCGAACTAATTCTGGCCCGTAGGCCAAAGATAATTGCTCAGGAGCGAGGGCATGGTCGGGAGGTCCCTGGCAGAGCAGGGTGCGGTTTATACAGAGGACGCGATCGCAACTGCGACGCACCATGTCTAGGTCATGGGAAATCTGCAAAATCGCCCACCCTTGTTCCTGCTTGAGCTGATAGAGCAACTGGTAAAAATCAGATTCACTGCGCACGTCTAAGCCCGCCGGAGCTTCATCGAGAATCAGTAGGCGACGGGGGCGCACTAGGCAATAGGCCAGCAGCACCCGCTTGGTTTCTCCACCAGATAGGCTGCTGACCAAGTGATCGCGCAAGTGCCATGCCTCTACCTGAGTCAATGCTCTCCGCACTGCTTGGTGGCGTGCCCGTCCTCCAACCCAGGGCAATTGCAGCCCGACGCGAGCCCAACCTAGCCCCACCAGTTCATAGACAGTAATGGGGATGCGGCGATCGAACAAAAAGTTCTGCGGTAAATAAGCGATTTGCTGCCGTACCGCACTGGGTAAGTAGCCCCGAGGAGACAGGGGATGCCCCAGCACAAATACGTCTCCCGACTGGCGCGGCAAAATGCCCAGCACCGCTTGGATCAAGGTACTTTTTCCAGCTCCGTTGGGGCCGACAATGGCGGTATCTGTTCCAAGTTGCACCGAAAAGGACACATCCTGCACGGCCAGGTGAGTTTCACGGTAAACCGTTAACCCATCAATCACTAAAACCGGATCGCTCAAGTCACGACTCCTTGCTGCATAGAAAACCTGCTGGTGAATACCAGCTTTCTTAGTCAGTCCATAGCTCTGAATCCTCAGTTTGTCGTAGAGTACCAGGTTCCCAACTTAAAACTTGAAACTCAAAACTGAGAACGGGTATCAGAATCGCAAACCGACACGCTGGGGCACGACTGCTACGGGTTGAGGAACCCAGAGAGGCAACCACGCCTGGTTTGATGCCTCGAAGCTTGATACCAAATTTTCGACGTTTTGGCGCATGGTGGTCAGGTAATAATCGGGTTGTACAGCGTCGGAATCTCCAGTTGCAACGGGATCAAAGACGCTGATATTGATGCCCAGATCGCTGGCGATCGCCTCAAAAGATGCCTGCCCTGCCTGGGGTTCGGTCATGATTGTTTTCAGCCCTTCCGCCTGTACCGTTTCCATCACTCGCTTTACATCCTCTGGTGATGGATTTTCTTCAGGTATGCCCACCAAGAATTGCGATTCCAGGCCATAGCTCTCCGCAAAGTAAGATGCGAAGTCATGGAATACCACGAAGGTCTGTCCTGCAAAGGGAGCGAGCTTTTCGGTGATTTCGGTATCCAGCGCTTCCAGTTCGGCGATAAAGGCAGCAGCATTGGTAGTGTATTCGGATTCGCCTTCTGGATCGGCAGCAATCAAGCCATCCCGAATGTTTTCCACTTGCTCGACCGCCCGTTTCGGATCAATCCAAACATGAGGATCAAATTCACCATGATGATGGTCGTGCCCAGCTTCGGCATGGTCATGGTCGTGGGCTTCTCCCTTAGCATGATCATGGTCATGGTCGTGGGCTTCTCCTTCCTCATGATCATGATCGTGGTCATGGTCTTCTCCTTCCCCATGGTCATGATCGTGATCGTGATCGTGGTCATGGCTGTGATCCTCGGTGGCGAGGGTGGCAATGCCCTCACTGGAGTCGATGATCACCAAGTCAGCGCTTTCAGCGTTCTCGATCATGTCATCCAGGAAGAATTCCATTTCCAGGCCATTTTTTACTAGCACATCGGCGGTGGCGATCGCCTGAGCATCGCTTGGTTTTGCCTGGTAGTCATGGGGCCCCACGTTGGTGGGCAGGAGTTGGGTGACTTCGGCGCGATCGCCCGCCACCGCTGTCGTGAATTGGGTCATCGGCAAGAAAGTCGTTACTACTTCCAACGGATCGTCGGGAACAGCCACAACTTCTGCATCGGTTGCATCTGAGGATTCTGCTTCACTGGTGGGTGTTGGGGTGGTACAACTGCCCAAGCCAAGGGCGATCGCCGATACAGCCACCATAGAAAAACGGCTCACGAGAGTGCTGGATGGGTGTAATCTTGTGTTTGAATGAACCATTTGAAGTATCCTCACGTATTTACAGTAGTTTTCAGATAAATAGACCTTTGCTGAGACATGGAGTGGGAAGTAGAAAGGTAAAAGCTCCAAGAAACTCTTCACCCCATTCCCCAATCCCTATTCCCCACTGCCTCACTGCTTTACGACTGCAACATCAACGCCACATCCTTAGCAAAATAGGTCAAAATCACATCGGCTCCTGCCCGTTTCATGCTGGTCAGGGTTTCCAGCATCACGGTTCGCTCATCAATCCAGCCCTGCTGCGCCGCTGCTTTGACCATTGCGTATTCCCCGCTGACGTTGTAGGCGGCGACCGGCAAGTTCGTGTGGTGCTTAAGGCGGCAAATCACATCCAAATACGCCAGAGCGGGTTTCACCATTACAATGTCTGCTCCTTCAGCAATATCGAGATCTACCTCTTTCAGGGCCTCTCTGGCGTTTGCGGCATCCATCTGATAGGTTTTCTTGTCGCCAAACTGGGGAGCCGAGTCCAGGGCATCGCGGAATGGCCCGTAGTAGGCTGAAGCATATTTTGCGGAGTAGGCGAGAATGCCCACGTTAATCCACCCGTCTGCATCCAGTGCTCGACGGATGGCTCCGACTCGACCATCCATCATGTCCGATGGAGCGACGAAATCAGCTCCAGCTTCGGCTTGCACCAGAGCTTGCTGCACCAGCACCGCAACGGTTTCGTCGTTGAGAATTTGCCCATCTTTGACAATGCCGTCGTGCCCCTCGCTACTGTAGGGATCGAGCGCCACATCGGTGATCACCAACATATGGGGAACCGCCTGCTTAATGGCGCGGACTGCGCGGGGAATCAAGCCGTCGGGGTTATAGCTTTCGGTTCCAGCGTTGTCTTTTTGGTGATGGGGAATGAGTGGGAAAAGGGCGATCGCTCCAATGCCCAGGTCATACGCCACCTTTATCTCATCCAGCAACAGATCTAGGGAATAGCGGAAACAGCCGGGCATTGAGGGCACGCTCTCCCGCTGCTCCTCACCCTCCATCACAAACAGCGGATAAATCAAGTCATCCACCGTCAGTACCGTTTCGCGCACCATCCGCCGCAGCGCATTGGTGCGACGGAGCCGACGAGGACGTTGGGGTTGAGTCACAGCAGCAGATTCGCCCGAGGGGAAAGCAGAATTTGCTTTCTCAGGAACTGCGTCTGTGGAGACAGTCTGGGGCGGTTGGGTCAGCATAAAAAAGATTCAGCATAAAGCAAGATACAGATACTATAGAATGAGAATGAGAATGATTATCATTCGTGATTATCTTACACTATATTCTTGCGAATGATCGCAATTCAATCAAAAGAAATGCTAACCTCCGCCATGTCTAACCTCAGACTTAATCGATGTACGCCTGCCCAGAATGCCGTCTTGGAAGCATTACAGCACTATCACCAGCCGATATCTGCTCAGGAGCTTTACAGCGTTATGCGATCGCAACGCGGGTGTGAAGCACAATCGCAATACGGCATTGGTCTGGCAACCATTTACCGATCCCTGGATGCTCTTCAGAAATTGGGGCTGATTCAGCACCGAGTCACCCTGGAGGGAACAACGTTTTACAGTCTGGTGGAACACCATCGCCACTACATGACCTGTCTGCACTGTGGTCAGTCATTTCCGCTCAGGGATTGCCCGGTTATGGAATTTGAGGCAAAGTTACAGGGTTCCAATGCGTTCAAAATTTATTACCACACTCTGGAATTCTTTGGACTCTGTGAACCTTGTGCATGCGAAAGTGGATAATTCCCATCTAACGTTAAGCTGGCGTCATACCTCTCAGCACTCTGGCGAACCTATTTGAGTTCGTTAGTCAAGCAAAATGAGGGTCATACCTTTGATGAGGTAATGAGACCCATGAAAAATGGCAGCTAGAATCAAGTTGCCTATTCATTCAATTCAACCCAATTCAGTATAATTTAATGCAATTGTGAGCCAGCCAAAGCCAAACGATCTCTGCCAAGTCCGCTGTTTCAACGTCGAGTTGGTCAATCAAGCCAATGAGGCTCTTCCGGGAAATGACGTGTTGGAGGAAGCCCAAATTCTGTTTGGGGCGCTAGCCGATCGCTCGCGCTTGAAAATTTTGTATACGCTCAGCGGTGGAGAAGAATTGTGCGTGTGTGACGTGGCAGCTCTGCTGGACATCAAGATTGCCACGGCGTCCCATCACCTGCGAAAGCTGCGTGACCTCAAGATCCTGAAATACAGAAATGATGGCAAACTGGCTTACTACTCGTTGAAGGATCAGCGCGTTGCTGAGATTCTTCGCTGTGCGCTAAGCCAACTCATCGAATGATGCACTGATCCAAACACACGTTCAAACGAATGTTTGAACATTGTTTCATTTATGCTAACGTTCTAATGTTAGTTTGAATGTTTGAACACTGGAGAGTAGGATGGGCGATCGCTGCTGTCAAGCAAAGGCTGCTGAGCTATCGAAGCTTAAGCAACAACAGTCCAAGGTACTTTGGATCGTTCTGTTGATTAATGCTGGGATGTTTATGGTCGAGTTTGGGGCCGGGATTCGAGCCAATTCCCTATCGTTGACTGGGGACTCGCTGGATATGCTGGGGGATGCGTTGGTCTATGCCAGTAGCTTGTATGTCATCAACAAGAGTATGAAGGCTCAGGCTGGAGCTGCTTTCCTCAAAGGAGCGATTATGTTTTTGTTTGCGATCGCCGTCTTTGCCAGAGCGAGTTATCAGTTCTTCACAGGCGCGAGTCCTGAAGCATCGACTATGGGCTTCATCGGGGTTGTGGCGTTGCTGGCTAACTTATTGTGTTTGCTACTGCTCACCCGTCATCGGAACGATAACCTCAATATGTCTTCCGTTTGGCTCTGCTCCCGCAACGACATCATTGCCAATACCTCTGTCCTTGCAGCAGCGGTATTGGTTGCATTCACCCACTCCATCTTGCCGGACTTGGCGGTGGGGTTGTTGCTCACGTTCGTTTTTGCCAAGTCGGCGGGGAAGGTATTGTCACAATCATGGCAGGAGATGCAACAGGCATAGTGGGCGCTCATCTCTAACTCACCTCTATAGGGGGCGATCGCCCCACAGTGATCCCATTCACATGCATGTTCGCTACGGCGGAGGGTTCTTGAGCTTTGACGAATTACGGCAAATGAGTCTGGCAGAAACCGATTCTGCAGAGATCAACCCCTGGTGGAGCCTGTACCGTGCAGGAGGAGCCACAGCCTAGGACTAAAAGCAACTCCAACCCTGTCATATTTCTGTTATGTTTATTCAATAAAACCTTGGCGTTGTTGATGAAACGGTGTTTCTATGAGGACCTTTTTGACTCTTTTCTTTACATCGGCACTGCTAGCCGCAAGCATTCCAGTTGTGCAGGCACAAGTTCCGATTGGCGAACTACGGCAACGTTCAGGTGTCACCATCTCTGGTGAAATTCGCAGCGTGGTAGGCAACGAGTTTATCTTGGATGATGGAACTGGACAAATGATTGTGGATGCTGGCCCCATGTGGTATCACCAGCTCAATTTACGAGAAGGTGAGCGCGTCACGGTTGTTGGTGAATATGATGACTACGATTTTGACGCGTTTGAAATCACACGAGGCGATGGGGAAACCATTCGCATTCGCAATGCAGGTGGACCACCTCCTTGGGCAGGTGGCCCAAATCGTCGCCGATAAGGGCTTGTAATTTAAGCTGGGAAATCCTGGATGGGCAAGGAGCCAGAATATAGGAGCCAGAATATAGGAGCCAGAATTCAGGAGAGAGCTGGCTTCTGGCTCCTGTCTCCTGGATTCTATCCTTGGGAAAACTTCCCGCCTTGAGGCATACGCCTTATGTTCAAGCTTAGGCAAAAAATGGTTAGGAAAGCTAGTTTCTAGAGTTCGATACAGCAATTCTCATTATGGAAATTTAGGGAGCAAAAAGGTCGCCTGAGGCGACCTTTTTGCTCCCTAAATTTGTACAAGTGAGCGCCTGTAGGGCGCGAAGCTTCCTAAAATGAGAATTGCTGAGTTCGATAATTTTCGGGAAAGGTTTTCTTGTTTTCACGACTGGGCAAGTTTCACACAAAGATAGGGGTTTGGCGCGCGCTCCGCGCGCGCCAAACCCCTATCTTTGTGAATTTGAGCACTTTCACGACTTGGCAAAGTTCACGAAGGACTAAAGATTTTAGGCGCACAGCGCACCCA
>CAYXJG010000047.1:0-20101 GCA_964465285.1 uncultured bacterium | reverse complement strand
GATTCGCTCCCACTGGAGTGTGGAAAATAGCCTCCATTGGGTCCTTGATGTCACCTTCAACAAAGATGCCAGTCGGATTCGCCAGGGCTATGCCTCGCAAAATATGGCCTCAATGATGTCTGATCGTCTTCTCGGAAGCTTGAAGTATGACTTAACGGACTGTCATTATGAGAGTCCGTAATAGGATACGAGCATTCAAGGGCACTCTTAATATAGAGAAATTCAAAATACTAGGACGCTATCTTGCTCCATTAAATGGCAGAGGCAGATTATTGATGACTTCCGCAGGCGCAATTCGAGGAATTCCAGAGCAAGGTCAGCTCGTTGAGGTTAGAGGTCAACGCTTTGCCGTCACCGACGTTAAAGCCTCTACACTGCCTGAAAGTCATATTTTTACGAGCAACCAAGTAGTTCAACACTTAGTGAGTCTTTCTTCGGTCGAGGATGATGCCTTAGGAGAGGAACTCCAAGTCGTCTGGGAAATAGAACCCGGCGCAGTTATCTTTGAAGCCAGAGAACTGCCCTATCCTGATGGGTTCGATCCGCCTGAACGGCTTGATGCTTTTCTTGATGCTGTCCGATGGGGGGCGGCATCAAGCGCGGATGTCCGAAATATACAGTCACCTTTCCGAAGTGGCATTGACATTGAGGACTACCAACTAGATCCAGTTGTCCGTGCAGTCCAGATGCCTCGGGTCAATCTACTGATTGCCGACGATGTGGGTCTGGGAAAAACGATTGAGGCGGGTCTGGTTGCCCAAGAGCTAATCCTGCGGCAGCGTGCCCGGCGCATTTTGATCATTTGCCCATCATCGCTCCAAATCCAGTGGCACGACCAAATGCGGGATAAGTTTGGACTCGATTTCCGCATCGTTAATAGTGATCTACTCCGTCAACTTAGGCGTAGTCGTGGTCTGCATGTTAATCCCTGGACACATTTTCCGCGTCTGATCACGTCAATTGACTTTTTGAAGCGCGATCGCCCCTTACGCCTGATGCGTGAGGTACTGCCAGCAGAGGGCGAATCGGTTTACCCGCGTCGATTTGATCTCATGATTGTGGATGAAGCCCATAATGTGGCTCCCTCCGGTGGTGGTAACTATGCGGTTGACTCACAACGGACAGCGGCAATTCGATTGTTGGCACCGCATTTCGAGCATAAGTTATTTCTGACCGCGACTCCCCATAATGGTTATCCTGAAAG
Organism: uncultured bacterium; assembly: GCA_964465285.1. Taxonomy (GTDB): domain Bacteria; phylum Cyanobacteriota; class Cyanobacteriia; order CAKZMO01; family CAKZMO01; genus JBCCWF01. The sequence continues at coordinate 18,897 of CAYXJG010000047.1, read as the reverse complement.
CTTTACAGCGCTACTAGAGTTGCTTGATACCCAGCGGTTTGCCCGTGGCGTTGCCCCCGATCGCAATCAGTTGCAGGTTGTTATGATTCGGCGTCTTAAGTCGGAACTGCCCCCGCGTTGGGACGGGACACCACGATCTCCTGTGCGAGAGCTTGAAGCTCTGGAGGTGGATTACTCAGAACAAGAGCGACAAGTTAATGATAAACTGAAACGCTATACAGCCCTGCGATGCAGTGGAGCAAAGGACGATAAAGTTGAACTGATAGCTACAGAGTTTGTACTCAAACTGCTCAAAAAACGGCTTTTCTCGTCGCCTCAAGCATTTCTGACTACATTAGAGAAACACGAAAAGACGATCAAAGAAGGGAGAAGACGGAAGACTCGCCGTCTATCGAAACCCACGGTTGAAATATTACGCCGCCGGGTGGAACAGGTTGAAGAAGATAGCGATGACGATGACTTTATTGAGGAAACGGCTCATGATGCGGTTTCAGAAACCTCGCTGCTGTTTCGAGAACTCAGCGCTGAGGAACAGAACCTCCTGACTTCCATGCAGCAGTGGGCCACCCAAGCCGCCTGCCGCCCGGACTCGAAAGCCCAGGAACTGCTCAATTGGATAAACGCCCATATTCGCCCTGAGGGGCAGTGGTCGGATCAGCGAGTGATCATTTTCACGGAGTATCGAACGACTCAGAAATGGCTTTATGATCTCCTCGCGGGGCAGGGTCTCGCCCAAAACGATCGCCTCATGATGCTCTACGGAGGGATGAATTCTGATGATCGGGAACGGGTAAAGGCGGCATTTCAGTCAGGGTCGGAACTGGCGAATGTGCGGATCTTACTCGCCACGGATGCCGCTTCTGAAGGTCTGGACTTACAGAACCATTGCTCTAATCTCATCCATTACGAAATTCCCTGGAATCCGAATCGCCTGGAACAGCGTAATGGTCGAATTGATCGACATGGACAGCAGGCATCGGCGGTGATGATTTACCACTTCGTGGGTAAAGGCTACTCAAATCAGAGTGCTGCTGGCACTCGTCCAGGGGATCTGGAAGGTGACCTAGAGTTTTTGATGCGGGCTGCCATCAAGGTCAACACCATCCGTGAGGATCTGGGCAAAGTTGGCCCTGTCATCGCCAGTCAAGTTGAAGAAGCAATGCTCGGTAAACGAGTGTCTCTCGATACGAAAAAAGCTGAAAAGGAAAGTGAACCGGTACGCCGCTTACTGAAATTTGAACGCAAAGTTAGAGAGCAGATTGAGCAGCTTAGAGAGCAACTTCAGGAAACTCGCACCAACCTCAGGCTCACACCAGAGCATATTGAATCAGTCGTTCGAGTGGGGCTTGAAGTTGCCCAGCAACCACCATTACAGCCCAAATCAGACCAGAAATCGCAATACCATATCCCTCCCCTACAGGGCAGTTGGTCAGCCTGTACGCAAGGGTTAGCCCATCCCCATACGGGCGAAATTCGACCCATTACCTTTGACCCAGATGTCGCCCACGGGCGTGATGATGTCGTCTTGGCACATCTTAACCATAGACTCGTGCAGATGTGCCTTCGGCTGTTGAGAGCAGAGGTCTGGGCTAGTGGCGTGAATAAGTCGCTCCATCGGGTTACGGCTCGGTTAGTGCCCAGTTCTGCATTAGATTATCCGGCTGTCGTGGCCTTTGGTCGATTGGTTGTCCTTGGCGGTGATCAGCAGCGACTCCACGAGGAAGTCATCGCTGCCGGTGGCCGGATTCGAGAAGGTCGATTTAGAAGGTTCGATAGCCTTTTAGAAATGCGTCAGGCACTCAATGCCGTCCTGCCCGATCCAGTTCCAAAAGAAACCCAACAGCATCTGGTCGAACTGTGGGACACCTATGCTGAACCACTGATGCAAAGCCTCGATGCCCGTAAGGCAGAGCGGTCTGCATCTTTGGAAAAAGCGTTGAACGATCGCTGTGAGAAGGAAGTGGCTGACATCACCACCATTCTCAATGAACTCAAGCAGAGCATCCTACGGGAATTAGAAGCAGTAGAAACTCCAATCGTTCAGCTATCACTCTTTAATGACACCGAGCGAGCCCAATTTGAGCGCAATCGACGTAGCTTGGAGGATCGACTCCTCCAGATTCCTGATGAGATTGAGCAGGAGTCAGCACTCATCAGAACTCGCTTTGCCAATCCGACCGCTCGTCTGTTCCCACTGGCGATCACCTACCTCATTCCGAAAAAGTTTGCTCATTCATAGGTCTGCCGTATGTTACCTGCCCGTCACCACGCTGAATGGTTGTCACTGGTCGAAGCCTCGGGGCCATTCCTAAGCCTCCAGGTGCTGTTGGATGCCTTTCCGCAAGGGTTAGAGGCTCACGATGCTGAGCGGTTCAAAGTCTTACGGCAAGCCCATGAAGAATGGCTCGATAACCGTGAAACTCTTGGCATTCACCGGGCATGGGTTGAGTGGGTGCTGGTTGAAATCCTAGAGTTTCCCGAGAAGGTGTTGGTCACCGGGCAAGAGATTCCCCCGAGCTTGCGGGTCACCATTACAGAGCACCAGGTTACGCTCCGGCCTGATTGGGCGGTGGTTGATCCGACTACAAAGAACCCTCGGTTACTCATTCAGGTGATGCCCCCTGACCAGGGACTTGAAAAAACGCTGAAAGGCTCTCGCTGGAAAGCGTCTCCGGCGACGGGCATGATGGAGTTGCTGCATGCCACCGATGTCCGGTTGGGGCTGTTGACCAATGGTGAGCAGTGGATGTTGGTCAATGCACCTAAGGGTGAATCGACGGGTTATATCTCCTGGTATAGCAACCTTTGGTTAGATGAAAAGCTAACCCTACGAGCCTTTCGGAACCTATTAGGGGTTCGGCAGTTCTTTGGGGTCGAGGAAAACGAGACCTTGGAAGCGCTTTTGACAAAAAGCAAAAATGCCCAGCAGGAAGTGACCGACCAGTTGGGGCTCCAGGTTCGCAAAGCAGTAGAAGTGCTAGTCCAGTCTCTTGATCGCATTGACCAGGATCGCCAGCGTACATTGCTGAGCGGCCTGACAGAAACGGCACTCTACCAGGCAGCGCTGACCGTAATGATGCGACTGGTGTTTCTATTCTCTGCGGAGGAACGTGACCTTTTACTCCTTGGAGATCCGCTTTATGACCAGTTCTATGCGGTGTCAACTTTGCGATCGCAACTGCGAGAACAGGCGGATCAGCATGGGGAAGAACTGCTGGAGCGTCGTTTTGATGCCTGGGCCAGGTTGCTAGCGACCTTTCGATCAGTCTTTAGCGGCATTCACCATGATGCCCTCCAGCTTCCGGCCTATGGGGGGCAACTCTTTGATCCAGATCGCTTCCCGTTTTTAGAAGGCCGATCGCGGGACACCCATTGGTTAGAAACACCCGCTGCGCCCATTCCGATCAATAACCGGACGGTGTTGCATCTCCTCGAAGCCTTGCAAATTCTTCAGATAAAGGTGCCAGGGGGTGGAGCCGAACCTCGGAAGCTGTCGTTTCGTGCTCTGGATATTGAGCAGATTGGCCATGTGTATGAAGGCTTGCTCGACCATACAGCAGTGCGAGCTGAGGAAATGATTCTAGGACTGACAGGGACTAAGAGTAAGGAGCCGGAGGTCGCACTCAGTCAGCTAGAACGATTGCAGGCTAAGGGAACAGACGATCTGATCAAATTCCTCAAGAAAGAAACAGGTCGCTCTGAATCGGCGTTACGGAAGGCGATTCCCAATGGTGCAGAATCCGACGACCGAATCGATTGGGCTTCCCTTGAAATACAGCGGCTACGAATCGCTTGTAATAACGATCAAGCACTGTTCGATCGAGTCTTGCCCTGGACTAAGCTCGTCCGGGTTGATACGTTTGGCTACCCGATTGTGATTCCAGCGGGGAGTGTGTTTGTCACCCAGGGGAGCGATCGCCGTGAGACAGGCACTCACTACACACCCCGCACGCTGACTGAGGAAATTGTCAAATACACGCTGGAACCCCTCGTCTACTCTGGCGTGGCAGAGGGGAAGCCGAAGGAAGACTGGCAACTGAAATCAGCCGCAGAGTTGCTGCGGCTCAAAGTCTGCGACATGGCGATGGGCAGTGGTGCTTTTTTGGTGCAGGTGTGCCGCTATTTATCTGAACGGTTGGTAGAAGCCTGGGAAGCCGAGATTGACCCTCACCCCCAACCCCTCTCCCCAGGGAGAGGGGAGCCGGAGGATGGGCGAAATTTGGCTATAGAGAAGCTGGCTGGGCAATCGCGGCAAATCCCTGAGGTTCTTCTAGAGCGGGCTAAGGAATTACGCCAGACCCAAACGCCAGCAGAGGAGATTTTATGGGAGTGTTTGCGCGATCGCCGTTTACACAACGCTAAGTTTCGGCGGCAACACAACATTGATCGCTTTATTGCTGACTTTTATTGTCATCAGGCTCGGCTCGTGATTGAACTGGACGGAGAAGTTCATAACACATCTCAAGAACGGGATGCTTTGCGCGACGACTGGATGCTTCAGCATGGCTTTAGAGTGCTGCGCTTCACCAATCAACAAGTTTTTGAGAATTTAGAAGGAGTTTTAACGGCAATTACCCAGGCTGTTGGCCCTCATCCCCTAGCCCCTTCTCCCCAGGGAGAAGGGGAACCGGAGGCGGCTGTTTCTCCCCTCTCCCTGGGGAGAGGGGCCGGGGGTGAGGGCTCCGAGGGTAAGAGCCTCCTCCGCATCCTCCCCGATGGCTCGCTCTCCACTGCGGAACCGGGCGAGGCCATTTTGCCCAATGACCCAGATGAGCGCTTGGCGGTGGCTCGTCGCATTGTGGCCGATCGCTGTCTCTATGGGGTGGATAAGAACCCGATGGCGGTGGAGATGGCGAAGCTGTCGCTGTGGCTGATTACCCTGCAAAAAAATCGACCCTTTACGTTTTTAGATCATGCGCTGAAGTGTGGCGATTCGCTGTTGGGCATTACTCGCGCTGAGCAGATCGAGTATTTGCATCTCAACCCAGATTCTTTAACGACGACCTATCCGATCGCCGCTCAGATTTGGCGACCGATTTTGCAGGATGCAATTCAAAAACGCCAAAAACTCGAAAGCTTCAGCGTGGTTGATATTGAAGATTTGCAGCAGAAAGAAACGTTGTTTGCCGCAGCGGAACGGGCGATCGCCCGCTTGCGGTTTGTCGGCGATTATTTGATTGGCAGAGCATTGGCAGAGGCAGGAAAAACAACGGATCTGACGACGGATGAGTTGATGGTGGTGTCGCAACGGATTGAACAAGAGTTGAGCGGGGATGAAGAGGCAGAAGAATCGCCGGAAATTGTGGCGCTGAAGCAAGGCGCAGAGCGAATGCTAAACCTAGACAACCCAGAAACTCAACCGCGAAACCCGTTCCATTGGCTATTGGAGTTTCCGGAGGTGTTTTTGCTAGGGAATGAGGGCGGCTTCTCGGCGATCGTGGGCAATCCGCCGTTTCAGGGAGGTCAGAAAATCACTAGAACCGCAGGTACCGACTATCGCGATTTCATTGTGGAACACATTGCCCAAGGACAGCGGGGCAGTGCCGATCTTTGTTCCTACTTCTTTTTGAATGCGGGACAGTTGATCGCTAAAGCAGGCAACTTTGGACTGGTAGCAACTAACACCATTGCCCAAGGCGACACCCGCGAAGTTGGGCTGGATCAACTTATGGCCCAGGGCTACACGATTCCCCGTGCGGTGCCGAGTCGCCCCTGGCCGGGAACAGCGGCGTTGGAGGTGGCCTATGTGTGGCTGCATAAAGGGAAATGGCAACAGAAGTTTGTGCTGAATGAAGATCCGGTGGATGGAATTACGGCATTTTTGACCGTGCCGGGGAAAGCCGTTGGCAAGCCTTATCGGTTAGTTGCGAATGAAGGCAAGTCATTTCAGGGTTCTATCGTTTTGGGAATGGGCTTTGTATTGGAACCAGAGGAAGCCCAGGCTTTGATTGAGAAAGATCCCAAAAATGAGGATGTGCTGTTTCCCTATTTGAATGGTCAAGACCTCAACAGCAGTCCCGACCAATCGCCGAGCCGCTGGGTGATCAACTTTCAAGATTGGCCTCTGGATGCAGAACATGAAGACCCCAAAAAATATAAAGGCCCACCCTATGCAGTTGATTATCCTGATTGTTTGAAAATTGTCGAAGAGAAAGTTAAGCCAGAGCGAGCGAAGAATAATCGATCTGTTTACCGTGATAAATGGTGGCATTATGCGGAGAAACGGCCAGCGCTTTATAGGGCGATCGCGGAGTGCGATCGTGTTTTAGTCTGTGCACGGGTTTCAAAACTTTTAATGTTTGAAGTTGTTGAAAATCAGTTCGTCTTTAATGAGAAGCTAGTTATCTTTGACTTGGAAATTTTTGCTGGCCTTACACTATTACAATCAAGTTTTCATACAGGTTGGTCTTGGTATTACAGTTCAACGATTCGAGACGCTGGAATCAACTATTCCCCATCTGATGTTTTTGAAACCTTCCCCTTCCCCGAAAACACAGACACCCTAGAAACCATCGGCGAAACCTACTACACCCATCGCCAAACCATCATGCAAACCCGCCAAGAAGGGCTGACCAAAACCTACAACCGCTTCCACGACCCCACCTGCACCGACCCCGACATCCAAACCCTCCGCCACCTCCACATCCAAATGGACACCGCCGTCGCCGCCGCCTACGGCTGGCACGATTTGGTTGGCCCTCACCCCCAGCCCCTCTCCCCAGGGAGAGGGGGGAAAGATTTTCCGGTTCCCCTTCTCCCTAGGGAGAAGGGGTTAGGGGATGAGGGCCTCAACCACGGCTTCCACGACACCAAACAGGGCCTCCGCTTCACCATCAGCGAAGCCGCCCGCCGCGAAGTGGGCGACAGGCTCCTCGCCCTCAACCACCAGCGCTACGCCGAAGAAGTCGCCCAAGGCTTGCACGACAAAAAGAAAAAAGGGAAACGGAAGACCCAAAAACGAGGAAAATCAGCCCAGTCAGAGTCAGGTGGCTACAACACCCAGGGCACCCTATTTGGCGACCCCGACCCCACCCAGGGCGACCTGTTTTGAGCCGTCAACCGACACCATGAAGCCTTATCGCAGGATTACAAATGATGCAAACCATTCAAATCGAACTCCCCGACACAATATTTTCCGCTTTACGCAAAGCTCCCAAAGAATTCGTCCAAGAAATGCGGATTGCTGCTGCCGTCAAATGGTACGAACTGGGTGAAATCTCCCAAGAAAAAGCCGCTGAAATCGCTGATCTCAGTCGAGCCGACTTTATCAACACCCTGACCCGCTATCGTGTCTCGGTTTTCCAATACACCGCCGAAGAACTGGCCGAGGAACTGGCCGATGCCGATTAATCAAGTCGTCATCAATGCCTCACCTCTGATCGTCCTGTTCAAAAGCAGTCAGGCTGAGTTGCTGCCCCAGCTCTTCGATCGCATCATCGTTCCCCAAGCCGTTTATGACGAAGTCATCGCCGTCAAGACTGATATAGCCGCAGCCCAACTGCCGACCACACCCTGGTGCAGTCGCACTACAGTTGCAATCAAACCCGCGATCGCTGCCTGGGATTTAGGAGCCGGAGAATCTGCTGTTCTCAGCTTTGCCCTAGCTAACCCTGGTTATCGAGCCATGATAGACGACGCTGCGGCAAGGCGCTGTGCTCGCGCTTTGGGCATTGCTACCCTAGGAACAGGCGGTGCCATTGTCGTCGCAAAACGACGCGGTTTAATTGAATCTGTGGGCGATCGGTTACAGCGGCTGAAAGATTCAGGACTCTGGTTATCCGAAGACGTTGTGAACCTGCTCAAGCAACAAGCTGGCGAAGACGATTAGATTCAAACTCTCAAAGCGAACTTTAGATCACCAAATCCTTAGGGACTCGTCATCACAATGTCTGATACTTGGCTCATCACTCAAAAACCCTCCTTCTTGACCGAATGGCTTGGTCTTCCTCTAAAGGAAAGCCACCAAGTCATGGAAAAGATTCAGATGCTGTGCCAAGACCCAACCCCTGATGCCAAAGCCAAAAAGCAGCTCAAATATATGGGCGGCAAGCTGCATCGATTGAGATCCGGGCGCTATCGCATTTTTTATACCTTTGAGCATCCCTACATTAGCCTCCTCGCCCTCCGCAAACGCGACGATGATACCTATGACGACACGATTGAACCAGAATTTCTAGGCGGGCTTGATCCTGACCTATCGCCGGTTGTAAGTTCTCAGCAACCTGACTGGGAAAAAATCTTTGCCCCTCCAGAAGCAGAGGCCACTCCGCTACCAGAACCGATTACTTCCGACCTTCTCAACCGCCTTCGCATCCCGGAAGTTTGCCATCCCCGCCTCATGCAACTGAGCAATCGGGAAGCTCTGTTTGACTGCCCTGGCATTCCCGACGACATCATCGTGACCCTCGATGACTATCTATTTGGGCGATCGCTCACAGAAATTCTGCAACAACCCGACTTCGTCGCCTACGACACCTCAGACCTGCTGCGCTTCAAGGAAGGCAGCCTGCTCGGATTTCTGCTCAAACTCAACTCCGAACAGGAAAAATTTGTCACTTGGGCTGCCGATGCCAAAGGGCCAACCCTGCTCAAAGGAGGGCCAGGTACCGGAAAAAGTACTGTTGCGCTCTACCGAACTCGTGAAATTCTCAATCGACTCAAAGCCGAAGGCGTCGAAACACCGCGTATTCTCTTCACCACCTATACCAACGCCCTGGTTTCATTTAGCGAACAGCTCCTGACCCAAATTTTGGGTGACGACATTCGCTATGTCGAGGTCAAAACTGCCGATAGTCGCATTCAATCCCTGATTTATCACGCCTCAGGCAAATTCAATCTCGCCTCTAGCAGCCAACTCAAGAGCAGCTTTAAAGTCGCCTGGGAAAGGGCGATCGCCTCTCTCTCCGGCAACCGTCTGCAACAACGTGCCCAACATCTGATTCTAGAGCGGCTCACCCCAGACTATCTCTTAGAAGAAATCAGCGCAGTCATCGAAGGGCGCGGCTTGCAAACCCTAGCAGACTATCAAAAAACACCCCGAGCCGGACGCATGGTTCGTCTCAATAACCTGCAACGACAAGCCATCTGGCATCTGCGAGAACACCTCAACCAGCAGCTTGCCCACCAAGGCTTAGAAACCTGGGAGCAAATGCGCCATCGGGGGTTGGAGATTTTGAAAAATTTGGACAATCCTCCTTTATACGATGCAGTTGTTGTTGACGAAGCCCAAGACTTATCTCCAAATACCCTCCGATTCCTCGTTCACCTCTGTCGAACCCCCAATCGACTGTTTATCACCGCAGACGCCAATCAGTCGATCTACGGCAGCAGCTTTCGCTGGAGTGATGTGCATACCGATCTCAAGTTTGTTGGGCGAACGGGCATTCTACACGTAAACCACCGCACAACCCGTGAAATTGATAAAGCAGCTCATGACTATTTGCAGTCTGGATTGTTAGACACTGACCCGGTAGAACGACACTACATCAACAGTGGGCCGCCACCCGCCGTCCGTGCGGTCAACAATAAAGAGGCTGAAAGTCAGCTTCTGGCTCAATTTTGTCGAATGGCATCGAGAGAATTTCGCTTGGGAATTGATGCTTGCGCTATCCTGGTTCCCAGCGAGCGCTCTGGACAAGCCATTGCCCAACAGCTCAACACCCTGGGTTTAGATGCTGTCTTTATGAGCAGCAAAGCCCTAGACCTGAACAAAACAGGCATCAAAGTGCTCACCCTAAAATCGGCAAAAGGTTTGGAGTTTCCGATCGTGGCGATCGCTGGGTTTATCGGCAGTCGCTTTCCCTATATGCCAGCGGGAAGTTCGGAAGAGGCAAAACAGGAAATTCTTGATCGAGAGCGACGGACTTTATTGGTTGGCATGACTCGTGCTATGCGCGCATTGCTAGTCGTCGTGCCCGCCAAGAAACCTTCTGCACTCCTGCAAAACTTTAACAAATCTCTTTGGAATCTAGGTGAAACATCCCTATGAAAACCATTGCGCTTCCTCCGATTCTTCCGGGCGATTTGAACTTGCAAGAGGTGAACCGTCAACTGTGCGATCGCACCGCACGGCTAGACTGGCAAGGCGTTATCTCTGCCCCTCAATCGGCTTTAGTCGTTCTACTGAAGGGATTGGATTTGTCAAATGATAGTGAAGTCTTAGGTTTTGACGAACCCTCTAGCGGAGCCATCTCAGACCCGTTGATGGATCATATTCTTGCCTATTTCAACTCACAAGCAGATCAACCCCTAGCCCCTAAAGCCACACAAAAACCAACCGAAGACCTTTCAAAACCCGAGGTTTGGAGTTTCACCACAACCGATGCCTTAACGAGTTCTCATCGCGACGATGCGGCACTGCTGCTTACCACCCCCCCCTATGAACTAATCCCCCCGAAGGGCAGCGAAGCGCTCGATCAAAATATCGATCAAAACAAGGTGGATACTTCTCCTGCCAAGTCTCCTGAAACGTCTACTCAAGAGATTCTAAAAAACCGTACCCCCGCCGCCCTGCGAGCAGAACTAGAAGCAGCCATCATCAAAGACCTCTACGGGCCTGCTGGAGGTGAGGATGAAGAAGTTGAGGAATCCCGCGTCACCGAACGCTATCTCGTCGGTGTCCTCGCACCCCAGTTTCGCAACCAAAGTGGCGACGGCGAACCTGAACAACAAGACGATATTGCCATAGCCGATAAAGAAAATCCCGAAGAAGGCAGCACCGAAAGCAACGTTCCCGCTGCCGATAGCATGTTCCCTTCCTCGATGGGAATGACCTTCTGCGTCAGCAAAGAAGCCAAGGAACTGAAAATCACAGCCTCCTGGGGCCGATACGATCGCCAAAAAAGTGAAATCAGCTTCACCGAGAAGGGAAATCCAAAAACCGTCTGGAAGCGGTGGCCCCTTACTGGCACCGTCACCCAAACACTTTCCAATAACGAAGACATCGACATCATCCCCGTACCCGATGACGCCCCAGCCGTGCTGTTGCGAGGCCACATCCGGCAACTCCCCGATGGAGATTGGATGGTCACCATTTTCCTAGTAAACGGTCAGACCGAACCGAGTCAGTCTAAAGACTACGCATGGCTTTTTCAGCCCAAAATCGTCGTTCGTTCAACCGATGCGAATATTCCCGCTATTTTCCTGAGAAAACCCTTCGAAGACCATGCCTCTGCCCTTGATCCAGTGATTCAAGCCGAAAACAAGGCAATGGCAATGCTCTACCGCCATCAGGTTGAGTTTGCCGTCGGTCATGGTGTTGGGGTTCATGCTGAAGTTGCGCCTCAGACCCCCACTCGCGCAACGTGTCTCTCCACCAGCGTCATCCCGACCTATGAGGTGCCTGCGACGAAGCCACCCACCGTCCAGGAAGTTCCTGCGATTGAAGGGCTAAGCCTCGATATGAAGCACCTTTCCGAGGTCACGGGTATAGAACTGCGATCGGCTCTCCAACCTCTCACCACCGCCTATGCGACCTGGATTGATCAACAAGCAAGTCGAATTAGCGACCCCGACGAAAAGCTCACCCCCTATCAAAATGCAGCAGAAAAAGCCCTCACCCACTGTCGTGAAGTCCTCAACCGAATCGAAGAGGGTATCACCGCTCTAGAAACCAATCCTCAGGCCGCTGAAGCTTTCCGCTTCATGAATCGCGCGATGTACCTTCAGCGCATCCATACCATCTACTCGGAACGTCAACGTCGTGGCGAAACCCTGACCCTCGATGATATCGACATTCCTAGAAACCGGAGTTGGTATCCGTTCCAGCTTGCGTTTATTTTACTCAACATCCCGAGCAGTTCAGATCTCCACCATACTGCCCGTTCACACCCGACCGATGCCGTGGCTGACCTGCTGTGGTTCCCCACAGGAGGTGGTAAAACGGAAGCCTACTTAGGCTTAACGGCCTTTACGATCGGCCTGCGTCGCCTCCAAGGAACCGTCGCGGGTCGAGATGGAGAACATGGGGTAGCCGTTCTCATGCGCTATACGCTGCGGTTGCTCACTCTCCAGCAATTCCAACGCGCCACGGCCCTGATCTGCGCTTGTGAAACTATTCGCCGCGAAAACGAAGCTCAGTGGGGCAAAGAGCCATTCCGCATTGGCCTATGGGTCGGCCTCAAAAACACACCCAATAAAACCGCTGACAGCGATGAAGCCATCAAGCAACATCGAGAATCTCGACCTCGCGGGAGTGGTTCACCCCATCAATTAACCAACTGCCCCTGGTGTGGCTCCAAAATCCAACCCGGCAGACATATTCGAGTCGATCGCTTTGAGAAGGGCACCGGACGAACCTTCATTAAGTGCGGGGACGATCTAGGGAGCTGCGCCTTTTCTAAAGGGGAAGGACTGCCTGTGGTCGTGGTCGATGAGGAAATTTATCGGCGTCTACCTACCTTACTGATCGCCACCGTTGATAAATTCGCCCAAATGCCCTGGAAAGGCGAAGTGCAGATGCTGTTTGGTCAGGTCAATGGTTACTGCGAACGGCATGGGTTTCGGTCATCAGACCTGGAAGATAAAGATCGGCATAATCGCTCCGGGAACTTACCCGCCGCCAAAACGATTCCTCACAAAAAGCTCCGTCCACCCGATTTGATCATCCAGGACGAGTTACACCTGATTAGTGGCCCTCTCGGCACCCTCGTAGGTCTGTATGAAACCGCTGTCGATCATCTCTGCACCTGGGAAGTAGACGGTCAATCGGTCAGACCGAAAGTCATCGCTTCCACCGCCACGATCCGTCAGGCCGAAGCCCAAGTCCATAACCTCTTTCTACGAAAGCTCAGCGTCTTTCCACCCCAGGGGCTCGACATCAGCGATAACTTCTTCTCACGGCAGAGAAGCACTGACCCTGAGTCCGACCGCTATAGTCCGGGACGCAGGTACATTGGCATCTGCGCGCCAGGTCGCCGCTTGAAAGCCACCATGATCCGGGTGTACCTAGCGGTGCTGTCGTCTTCGCAGACGCTGTACGAACGGTATGGCAAGGCTACCGATCCCTGGATGACGTTGGTCGGGTACTTTAATTCCCTCCGTGAACTGGGGGGAACTCGGCGTCTGGTAGACGATGACATTCGGACTCGCCTTGCCAAAATGGATGAACGGGGTCTAGCCAAACGTCGCCTGCGAGCAATTGATGAATTGACCTCCCGGAAAGACTCCACAGAAATCCCTGGGATTCTCGACCGCCTGGAAACTCCCTTTGATCCAGAGTTGCTTGCGGAAAACCAAGCAAGGCGAAAAGCCGGTCAAAAAGTAGATAGACCCGATCCGCTGGATGTCATCTTGGCCACCAACATGATCTCAGTGGGAGTCGATGTTCGGCGGCTCGGTGTCATGGTCGCTTGCGGACAACCCAAAAATACGGCTGAGTATATCCAGGCTACCTCGCGGGTTGGACGAACCTATCCGGGCCTCGTGATCACGGTCTATAACTGGGCTAGACCACGCGATCTGTCTCACTACGAGCGCTTTGAGCACTATCACTCAACCTTCTATCAAAACGTCGAAGCCCTATCAGTCACACCCTTTGCACCCGGTGCGCTCTACCGAGGGTTAAGTGCAGTCCTAGCGTCACTTATTCGGCTCTCCGGTGAAGAGTTTAACGGCAACGATAAAGCTGGAGCCATTGAGCGCAATCATCCCTTTGTACGAGCTGCTGTGGATGCGATCGTTCACAGAGCCGAACTTGTTGGTAATGCTCAGACAGCACAACGCATTCGTGACGAGCTAGAGGTCAAGCTCGATCGCTGGCTGGCTCGCTCTCAAAATCTGGTCGGGGGAGCCCAGCTCAAGTATCAGATTAAATCCAGAGATGGCACCTCTGTTAACCTGCTGAGTTCAGCCGGGAAAGCAACCTGGGATGATTTCACCTGTCTCAACTCACTGCGTAACGTTGAGCCCACCGTTAACCTGGTACTGGCCGATCAGCCTCCAGATGACGACTTTTCCCGAACACCACAGCCTTACATTGAAACGACATGACTGGATTGACCTACAAATACAAAGTTGGAGAGCTTCGTCCGAGCCAAATCCTCTTTACCTTCGGCATTGGCTCCATTGCTGATCTGCCTAACCTATCCGTCATGGTCATGGGCCTCGATGGCTGGGATAAAGTGCATACGGTCGAATTGAGTGAAGAACGCCTCCTGGCGGCAGTTCAGAAGGAGCTAGGATCGCAGGTTAAAGAACTCCGCTCTCCCCCACTTCCTCCTGAAACCGAGGACACCTTTAATCCCTTTGATGAAGCTGTTCGTATTGGCATCCCCGTTGCACCGTTTCCTACCTGGATGGTCTGCCCCTATTGCCGATTACTAGCCCCCCTACAATCAGGACTCTTTGAACTCAAGGCTCCTCCTTATCGAATCAACGAAACGCGCTACGTCCACAAAAACTGTCCCAAGGCTAAAAAGCCTCCAGGGGTGATACCTTCCCGCTTCCTCGTTGCTTGCGAGCACGGACATCTAGACGACTTTCCTTGGCATTACTTCGTCCACCGGGGGGCATCGGATTGCCAAGGCGCGTTGCGTTTTGAGGAGTACGGTGTTACGGGTGCAGCCACCGATATTATGGTTCGCTGTCAGGGCTGCGATGTTCCACCACGTCGGCTATCTGAAGCGTTTGGCGAAACAGGCAAACAAACAATGCCGAGGTGTCGAGGCCGCCACCCACACATCCGAGGCTTTGATGACGAGTGTGATAAGCAGATGAGAGGAATGCTGCTCGGTGCTTCTAATAGCTGGTTTGCAATCACGCTCTCAGCCCTTTCTATCCCCGTCAACTCTAATCAGTTAGCACAGCTCATTCAAGAAAACTGGGCTGTCGTTGGCAAAGCCAATAGCCCAGAAACTCTTGGCATTCTGCTGGATGCGATGCAGGCAACGGGACAACTTCAAGCCTTCGCAAAATACTCAACCGACGAAATCTGGACAGCTATCGAACAGCAGCGAGAAGGTAGTGAAGATGACGACGTCCAAGACCTCAAAACCCCAGAATGGGAAGTCTTCTCCCTGTCTGTACCCACACAGAGCAGCAGAGAATTTCAGTTACGCCCCGTCGCTCCTCCCACCAACTATGATCAGTACTTCAGCAAGATCGTCCTTGTAGAGCGCATCCGAGAAGTTCGAGCCCTGATTGGATTTACTCGTATCCAGTCACCAGGCGACTTTGATGATACTGGGGAAATTCCTTCAGAATATAGGGTTCGCATTAGCCGCAACGATCCGCTCTGGGTACCTGCAACCGAAGTCAAAGGTGAAGGCATCTTCCTGGAATTTAACGAGTCACTCCTTCGTGACTGGGAAGAGTCCAAGTCTGTTGTCAGTCATGCCAAACTGACTTACGAAGCACAGAAACGGTGGCTTCGGATTCGGAACCTTGACCCCGCAGGATTTCCACCTCCATCAATGCGATACATGCTGATTCATTCATTCGCCCATGCGCTGATGCGTCAGCTCGCAATTGAATGCGGATACAACGCAGCAAGTTTACGGGAACGTATCTATTCAAAACCACCTCATGATGAAAATGGCCCTCAAGCAGGAGTTCTTATCTATACCGCTGCTCCAGACAGCGAGGGGACGTTAGGAGGACTGGTTAATCTGGGTGAACCGAATACGCTCGGGTATCACATCTCACAGGCACTTGCAGGAATGCGCCTCTGCGCCTCTGACCCGCTCTGTGCTGATCACAATCCCAATGAGGGCACCCCCTCTCTCCACTGGGCCGCTTGTCATGCTTGCCTGTTTAGCCCTGAAACATCTTGCGAGCGGGGGAATAAATATCTAGATCGCTCTCTGCTGGTACCGACATTTGCCTCAACTGACCTTCACTTCTTTAAGACCTAACCGGTGATTTCCGCGTTGCTCACAGCAATCTATCGAGCGGCTGTGCTACTTCCTCCAGTAGTGCTAGAGGAGCTTGCTACGATGCTCTCTCAAACCGACGAACCCTACAATGACGCATTGGCCAATAAGCTTCTTAGTTCACTGAGCAATCTACAGTTCAGACGTGCCGCTTCTGATGTGCTGAAGGCATGGAAAAGTGACCAAGGCTGCTGGAGTAGCAGGGCGATCGCCGCTGCCCTGCTCAGTGCTACGTACACAAGCAGCACCATCCGAGAAAACTTAGCCGTTGAGCTGGTATGGACGGGTCCAGAATCGACCAGCATCCCAATTAGGAGAACAGATCAGGTTCTATTGCAGCTCATTCGAGAGTGCAAAGAGGAACTAATCCTGGTTAGTTTTGCCATCTACAAAGTACCAGAGGTCGTCCAGGCCCTACTCAAAGCCTTGGAGCGCGGCATCAAACTTCGCATCATTGCAGAAACCCCTGAATCAGGAGATGGGAAAATCCCTTTTGGAATTAAATCCACGTTCGGGACAGAGATCCTCAGTCAGTCCCAGGTGCTGATTTGGCCAAAGGAAAAACGACCAGTTGATTCGCAAGGAAAATATGGTTCTTTGCATGTCAAAGGGGCGATCGTTGACCAAACGAAACTATTTATTACCAGCGCTAACCTTACAGAGTATGCCCTGTCCTTGAATATGGAATTAGGGGTTCTAGTAGAAAACGATGACTTAGCGAAACAACTAATAAGTCAAATTAACGACTTGCTGAGCAAGGAAATTCTGATTCCGCTAAAAAGTTGATTCCCTTGGTAGTATGAGTGCCCATTACTTCCTGCGGCTCAGCGCTCTCCACATAGAACTCACCCCTGAGGATGCTCCCGCCACAGGCTCGTCGTCTGCCGCAAGCTGCAATACTGTCCTGAGCCAAGAATCAGATGGTCAAGGACAGGCACGCCCAACACCGAAGCGGCCTCTAAAAACTGCTTCGTCAGCGCGAGATCCTCTAGACTCGGCTCAACCGAACCAGACGGGTGATTGTGAGCAATGATGATTCGTGTCGCATCTTGTCGCCCGAATCCCTCAATGGCATCAAACTCCAAATCTGCACCACCTGGCTCTTTTACGCCGTGCTGGTTGACCTCGCCGATGCCGTTGCCGATGAAGTGGGTGTGCCGTTTCAGCAGGTTTCTCTGGAAATGCTCTACCGAGGGCTCTATCACTTCACAGTAGCCCATCATAAAGGCCAGACGGATGACCCGGTGACTTATTTCGCCGCTCCTGAAAATCAAGACCTCGGTGTCATTAAACGCAGCCGCAAACCGCCTGAAACCCTTGATTTAGCTCCCTTTCCTAAGCCGACTTGACTTTTGTTCTTGAGCCTTAACCTTTCACGAATGGGCGGGGATGAGCAAGCGAGTGCGCCTTTCCTATTCTTTTCCTGTGTATAGCGCTGTGCAAATTGGTTAAGCACACCCTTTGTTAAGTGGCGGCGCAGAACGCTGCCACTCAGCATACTATACTTAGGGACTTGCAAGAAGATAAAGTACCCGGAAAAGAGCAGCGGGCTGCGCCCGCTGCTCTTTATCTTCCGGTATCTTTTTTAGCCGCAGATCCCTTAATGCGCTTGCACAGCGCTATAATTCGAGTAATATTGAGCAATCTCGGGAGGAGTAATGCTTTTTTCTTTACTTAGGCAAGGGATGTTCCAGGGGAGTGTACATGTGTTGCTGGATTTTCACGTGCATTACTTTCAAACGTAGCAGCTCAAACTTAATAAATTCAAACGGTATCTAACAGTTGATCCAAAAAAACTATTAATTCACTACACAAGAGAGTATCAGTCAATATTATGCGCGTTGAAGCTTGTTGTGAAGCTCTACTAAGGCAGTTTCTACCAATACTGGACCCCCAGCAAGAGGGCATCTGCTTCGATGTTGGAGTCGGCACATTTGCACTCTATTGTGAGTTATTTGCTCAGCTTGGGTTTACGACTATTGCTGTTGAGCCGCTGCCTACTGACCGATTACGCGCTGTTTGTGACCGAAATTCCATCAAGCTCATTGAGCAATGTTTATCGAGTGAGACGGGGCAGCAGAAGCTACACATTGGGCAATTTGTTGGGCTAGAAAATACTAACTTTAGTTCCCTCGATCCAGACTGGTTCGGTGCATCAAGAAACACAATAAAAGTTAGCACTACGAATCTAATCGATTTACTACACACAGTCGGACAACACCCAATCACCTGCTTTAAGTTGGACATTGAAGGTTGGGAGCCATTTGTCATTAAACAACTGGAACAAATCAACAAAACTCAGCTACCACAACTCGTTATGTTTGAATATGGTGGAGGTGGTTATCGATATCGATATCAAAAAGGATGGTCACAAAAATTTTCAAATGGTACCCTTCGCTGTTTAAGAACATTGCAAGACCTCGGATACGGCGATAGCGTGATGGTTGACTACGCTGATGGCTCAAGAGTAAAACTATTTGACTTGCAATGCATAGATCTCAGTTCTGAGACTCCTTTCTACAGAAATAGTGTGTATGGCAATATCCTGACATTCTTGGAATACCGCTTGAACAGCGTTGATGTTGACTCAATTTGTACACCCTATCAAAAGGGTCTGATTCACTCGCTAGTGGGAAAACTGCTTTCAGGTATCTAGCAGCACAGCACAGGGGCAAAACTGTACTGCAGAAGCTGGAGAATCCTGTCTAGCAAGGGTTTGACAAACTGACGGAAGAGGCGATGAGCTAGGAATCACCACAACCCCGAGACTGTAAAGAATTTTGGGTTCTGTCGCAAAAACAACACTAGGGTATGAAATCCCTCTTCCTTATCTATGTATGGGTCGCAATAGTCATCGCACCTTTTTGGATTCTTTCTGCATCTGGTCGGGAAGACTTAAAACGTGCAGACCCAAAAACTGTCTGATGTTCAAGGCAGTTGACCAATGTAAACGCAATCATAACGATAGGGTGGCAATCCTCATGGTTGTATAGCCCTACAGGCTTAGGTTCAAGAGTGTATCCCCCGC
>CAYXJG010000046.1:0-20108 GCA_964465285.1 uncultured bacterium | reverse complement strand
GGGGGATCAGTATTGTTCCAGCGTGTTATCAAATACTTTTCAAACATTCTCTTAGGTATGAATTTGTATGTGAGAGGCGCGCGGTGCGCGCCTCTCTCACACAAATTCATACCCAGATTAAGCAATGCTTTAGATACGATGCTTTCAAAACTGTACATGGAGAAAAGAGTCTGAGAATTAGACAAGATCTTCTCCACCCCCCACCCTCCACCCTCCACCCCTATGTCCCTCAAACAAAAAGCAGCTAAAGGCATTATCTGGTCATTTATTCAGCGCTGGGGCAGCCAGCTCATTTCGTTTACTGTATTCCTGTTACTTGCGCGGTTACTAAACCCTGAAGACTTTGGCCTAATCGCCATGTCAGGGGTGTTCATTGCGTTTATGAAGGTATTTTTAGATCAAGGCTTTGCGGCTGCCATCGTACAGCGCAAGCAAGTAGAACAAGAGCACCTAGATACTGCTTTTTGGGTCAGCATTGGTACAAGCTTGATTCTGGTGGCGATCGCCTGTAGTTTATCCGGCTTAGTTGCAGGGTTCTATGGGGAACCGCTGTTAGCACCTGTTATTCAACTATTGTCCATCAATTTTGTTTTCAAAGCTCTCAACAGCGTCCAGAATGCTATTCTTACCCGAAACCTAGCATTCAAAACTCTGGCGGTGCGATCCCTCGTTGGGATGACCATCGGGGGCACAGTCGGGATTTCAATGGCGCTATCTGGCTTTGGAGTCTGGAGTCTGGTGGCTTACCAGCTAGCGACCAGCATCATTGAAGTCCCAGTGTTATGGGCAGTTACGGACTGGCGACCCAGATTACGATACTCCAATCAGCACTGCCGTGAAATGTTCGATTTTGGCATTCACGTCATCGGCATGAATGGTTTGATATTCCTTAACAAATATTCAGATAATTTACTCATTGGGTATTACCTGGGGCCTATTGCACTGGGATACTACACCATTGCCTATCGGGTGTTGACCGTACTAACCACATTACTGGCAAAGACCACTAACCAGGTTGCATTCTCGGCATTCTCAAAGCTTCAGCAAGAACCTGAACGGCTGGAACGCGCTTTCTATAAGGCTACCCACTTAACCAGCTTGTTATCATTTCCGGCATTTCTCAGCATCGTAGCCCTCGCCCCCGACATCGTACCGACCCTGTTTGGAGAACAATGGGCACCCAGCATACCTGTGATGCAGGTATTAGCTTTCATCGGCATTCTAAGAACGGTTTTCCAGTTTAATGGCCCCATCATGATGGCAATGGGACGACCTGATTGGCGCTTTAAGATTAATATTGTGAATGCCGTGCTCAATATTTCCTGCTTCATGGCTGTAGTACGATGGGGCATTTTGGCCGTGGCGATCGCCTTTGTTGTCCGGAGCTATCTTTTCGCTCCTATTGGAATATGGCTGATCAAAAGACTCATCCGCATTAATCTGAAAACATACCTGCAGCAATTCAAAACCCCACTCCTGGCATCTCTCATTATGGTCGCCTTTATTTTTGGTATAAGAGAATTAATAAGCCCCTGGATTGTTCAACCCGTTCTATTAATCATTGGTCTGATCATAGGAGGGCTGGTCTACAGCGTCTCAATCTTGTATTTAGAGCCGACTCTTGCTGAGGAAATCCGAGGACTCAGCCGCTTAGTGTTTTCAACATCTCATCGAAAGCAAGAAAATATCTTTAAATAAATATGGAAACAATCAGATATAAAATAGGTCATTGAAAGAAACCTGGTCGGTTAAATCAATATGGGAACATCCCACACTTTTTTCTTAGCTATTTGAATCATAAGTAGGTCGGTGCTGATAAACTCAACCTAAAAACCGGGGGAGCGCCCCTCCGGGGCGCTCCCCCGGTTTTTAGGTTTTGAGGTTACTTATACTGGGTTACTTATCTGATTCCAGAAAGTGACTCTGAAGGCTCCTTAACTGACAAAACTTATGCACAGACCTTGAAAATCCCTCTCCCTAGCTCACTCCCAAGGGGAGAGGGAACAAGAAATGGGATCGACTCCCCTTGCTCTCTGGGAGAGGGGTTGGGGGCGAGGGAAGACAACTCTTGTCAGTCAACCAGGGCAATATGTTAATCAAGTGCCATGAAGCTAAACCCATTAGAGGGAATCATGCCTAAGTTGCTGTTTGTATCAACCCGTCCCTTTTATCCTGATTCATCAGGAGGGGCACAACAATCATCGCTCTATCTTTTTGAAAAGCTTCAGCAATTAGGTTGGAGTATTGAAGTCCTGTGTGGATTATCTCTTCGGTCATCATTGTTTGGCAAAGTGGCTTTTCGATCTCTTTTAAGAGGCCAGGGATTATCCCTAACGATGCACGATGATCAGTTGGGTTATCCTTGCTGGCGGCGAGTAATGAAGTTTAGTACCTACCAAGACTGGATTGCCGCGCTCGAACAAAGGTTAGCAATCTATCATCCAGACACGGTAATTGGATACAGCAGCTCAAATTGTCCTTTGCTCAATCACGCCGCCCGGAAAGGGTTTCCTAGCTTTTATTTCGTCCGGGAATTGAGCAGTATTGAGTCGGGTCAGCGCATTCCTGACCATATTCGTGCGATCGCCAATTCCCCTTTTACCGCTGCAAAAACCCAGTCTGTTACTAACCAGCAGGTTGGTGTTGTGCTTCCCTTCATCGACCTTGACCGCTATCACGTGAACCAGCGCGATCGCCGCTACATCACCTTTATCAACCCTGTTCCGGAAAAAGGCGTTGGGCTAGCCATTGATATTGCACGACGCCTACCAAACGAGAAATTTCTATTCGTAAAAGGAAAATGGACTCGATATAACAAACATCGTCAGGAAGCATTCATCCGAGAAGCCTATGCGCTGCCTAATATTGATGTCCTCAGCCATCAGCAGGACATGCGCTCGATTTATCAGATGACAGATATTCTGCTTGTCCCTTCACAGTTTACAGAAACCTTTGGTCGAGTCATTATTGAAGCTCAAGTTAATCGAATTCCGGTCATTGCTGCACGCATCGGAGGTATTCCATATACTCTGGGAAATGGTGGAATTCTAATTGACCCCATCGACGAAGCCGAAGGGTATGTGAATGCTATTCAGCGACTTCGAAGTGATGAAGGAGAGTATCAAAATCTTTCTGTCTTAGCCTATCAAAATAGCCAACGAATCGAATTTAATCCCCATTATCAGGTTGATCGATTTCTCGATTTCATCCAGCGGTGTAATGTAGCTACCCATGCATAAAAACTATCCTCTTTAAGATCATAGGGCTATATATAGGAATCCTGTTTGATTCCTGAAAATATTTCTGAAGGTGGGGGCGGGCTGCGCCCGCCCCCACCTTCAGAAATCAAATAGGATCGCTATATGTATATTCCAAACAAGTCTGTAGCACTAAACAGTGAAAACCTTCTACGCTCCAAATGTTCCTATGATGATTTCTCGCCACTTTAAAGTAAGCGTCGTTATTACCTCCTACAATCAGAAGGAATACCTGATTGAGGCCATTAACAGTGTTATTCAGCAGACCGTTTCTCCCCATGAAATCATCATTGCAGATGATTGTTCAACGGATGGCTCTACCGAGTTAATTGGTGAGTACATGGAGCAATATCCAGGCTGGATAAGAGGCGTTTTCCAACAGAGAAATGCAGGAATTCCTGTGAATCGAAATGCTGGATTGTGCCATGTCACCGGGGATTATGTGTCAATTCTGGACGGCGATGACCGATTCGCTCCTCATAAGATCGAATACGAAATTTATGCCCTACAAGCTCATCCTCAAGCAAAATGTGTTTACAGCAACGTGCAATTTACGACACCAGATGGACACCTAATGGGTGTTCGGGATCTGACTACGCAGCCCTCTGGTAATATATTCTCCGCTATTGCTAGAGGTAAATTTGGCTTGCCGCGAAGTATGTTAATTAATTATCAGCTTCTTACGGAGATTGGCTTTTTTGATGAGAGATTTCCCAAATATGACGGGTTCGATCTAACCCTCCAGTTAGCAGCACGATCTCAGTTTATCTATCTGTCTGATCCACTTGTTTACTATCGAGTCCATGAGTCTAGCGACTCTAGCACCCTCAATGCCCGTGCGCATTTGCATGATTTAGAACTTATTTACCAAAAACTAACTCCTTTATTGTCAGAACTCTCTCCCAATGAGCAATCACAGATTCATCAGGCGTGGTCGAAACGCCTATTTCGATGGCGAATTTTCGAGGCCGTTCAGCACGGCTATATTGCGCGTGCTTTGTTCCTAGTTTGGCGAGGAGCCTTCAAAGACTCTATCCACTCGAAAGAGTTAATTCAAGGGATCAAGGCTGCACTGAAAGGCGATACCTACCGGCGCACCCTGCTCCGGAAATTCTGAGGGAATAATGCAGAATTTTCAGGGCGTAGCACTCATTTTTAAGATATTTTCCTTAGAGACACGACAGTGCTGTACACCTGCGGTAAGGTCGGTACGGCTCCACTCCTGGTTCATTCCCGAATTCAGCGCCCCATCGCTAGGTCAACTAGGCAGCGTTTGCGTGGCGAACCAGTTAGCTTCTTCGGAGGATGCTCTCTGGAAGATATATCAATCATGTTACGTAGTAATAACCTATCACCATGAGCGTTAGTAAAACAGGACGACATCTTATTTTTCTGATCTCCCAGCCTCGGGCAGGATCGACCCTGCTACAGCGGATGCTCAGGAATCATCCAGACATTCATACAACAGCAGAACCCTGGACAATGCTTCCCTCGGTTTATGGCCTTCGGGAAAAGGGGCACACGGCGGAATATAATGCTAAATCTGCATGGCTCGCTGTTGATGGCTTTATTCGAGAACTTCCTCAGCAGCGAGCTACATACCTTGAAGGGATACGGTTGATGCATTCTCATCTCTATAACGCAGTTCTCCAAGGAACAGGTAAGACTTATTTTTTAGATAAAACGCCCCGCTATTATCATATTATTCCCGAGCTGATTGAAATCTTTCCAGATGCAAGGTTTATTTTTTTATTGAGAAACCCCCTGGCCGTGGCGTGCTCAGTCATGGATACCTGGATTAAGGGAAAGTGGTTTAAGTTTCATAAGTATCGGGCTGACTTGCTGGATGCGCCTAGACGGTTGGCTGAAGGAATAGACGTCCTGGGCGATCGCGCCATCACCGTACATTACGAGCGTCTTCTATCAGACCCCGAAGGTGAGTTAAAAACCATTACTCAGTGTATCGGCATCGAGTACCGACCTAACCTATCCTACTACAGCGCACCATCTCCGCCACAATCAACCTCACTTTCCACACGTCCAGGCTTCGGATATAAAGACCAGCACCATATTTTCTATCAAGGAAAACTCGATGCTTCCAATATCAACAAGTGGAGAGGTCACTTGCAGGACGCCCAGAAATGGCGAATTCTTAATGAGTATTACCAGGCTTTAGGCGATGAAACGTTACGAGCGTTGGGCACAGACCCCAAGTCAATTCAGGCACTTCTCTCGTCCTATAAGCCAGCGCCTATCCGTAGGGCCTTAACTGTTTCACTGTTCTGGGCCACCCAAGATCCAGCACAGCGAAAAACCGTCCCCTACGAGCAATATTGTATTAAAGGAATTCGCCTATTCCAGCGGCATGGATGTATTGGAGGATTGATTCGGAGCATTCGCAAATTGCTGGCACGCCTACCCCTGACAGGAGCAGCATTTCCCAAAGGTTCATTATCGCCTCATACCCATGTCCAGAAATAGGTGCTGCTGTTTTTAGGTATGAACACGACCTGGCAAAGTTCTCAAATTCACAACGCAAAACTAGGAGTTTGGGGCGCGCTCCGCGCGCCCCAAACTCCTAGTTTTGCGTGAAGCTTGCCAAGTCGTGTATGAATTTGTATGCGGGAGGCTCTCACCGCGAGCCTCCCACACACAAATTCATACTCAGATTAAGCAACGCCCAGAAATAAGTAGTCGGGAGGGATAAATACGATGAGCAAAGGGCAAGCATGCTTTACCTTTTGTGTTCCAAATCTCAATAAAATAGCATTTCTTCCAGCATGTATTGAGAGTATCTTGAAGCAAGAGTATCCTAGTTGGCACTGCGTTTTTGTAGACGGCTATTCCACTGACGGAAGCTGGGAATACATGCAGCAGTATGGCTCCGATTCCCGCTTCACGCTGCTACGCGGGCGAAAAAATGGTATGTATGCTGACTGGAATGAATGCTTGCAGCATGTGGACTCTGAATACTTCTATATCTTAACCAGCGATGATACCTGTTCCCCTGATTTAGCATCAGAAACGATCTCAGCCTTAGATCAATTTCCTGATATTGATGCGTGTCATTTCCAATTTGCCTACATTAATCAAGAAGGTGCAGTGACGCGATCGCCCCAACAGATTACTCAGCATCAGTTTCCTCTATATGCCCATAGCAATACCGTCATGCACCGTCGCTCTGGGCTATGCGAATTCTTCATGCACTATGCCTACCGTTCTCCCTATGTCACTATTACGTCTCTTGTATTTCGCCATCGGCTCATTCAGAAGCTGGGTGGATTTCACTTGAACTATGGATCATCCGGTGATTATGACTGGACCATGCGATTATGTCTGGAAACGGATATTCTATACATCCCAAAGCTGTTGGCGACATGGCGGATATACGAAGGACAAGCGACTGTAGGAGGGCGATCGCCAGACACTGCCAGTCGGGGTCTCAACATTGCTCAAGCCAATCTTCAACTACTTGCAAAGAAGCAATGGGAATGGCCAGGTTTTTCCGCAACTCTACTTCCTAATGACCTAACGACTCATCTTTCCTATGAATATGATTTCAGATGCTACAAGCAAGCCTTAAAAGATGGAGAAAACGTCGTTAGCATAGGTCTCTTTCTTCAACTTATCTTAAAATATCCGTTAATTTTCTGGAATCATTTATACCTAAAACTCCATCGATCAAAGAGCTATAATATTCACCAGTCTAGAACCGCTTTTGCCCGTCGCCTTATTAAAAAATATTCATTAGCCTGGCCTCCAGTGAAACTATAGCAATCCTAAATGAAATGTGAGAGTTGGGGCAGGCTCAGCCCGCCCCAACTCTCACATTTCATTCCACAAATCACTTGGGAACGCTATATAAGTAGATAAGCACAATTAGTTTAAAACCCGTAAACCCTGCGCCGCCCGCTAGTCGCAACGATGTAAATAACGTCAATTCGGGATAAGCTCAAAGCCCTATTCTGTCGTCCACGACGTAGACGACAGAATAGGGCTTTTGGGGGCGGACGCACTGCGTTCGCCTCCAAAAACCGCTTAACCCGAACTCAGGCTAAATAGTGGATGCTTTCCCATAAAGCTTTAGTGAAGCTCATTTTGCCACGGAACCTAAGATTTTCATCCATGTCAATATACTCAAAAGCAGCATCCCAGTTATGTTGATCGAGTAGGTGCAGTCGGTCTGAATCAAAATATTAGTTGAGTCAATCTTTAAGCATGGGGTGCTCTGTATTTAATTGGAGAAATATTAACTTCCTAAGATTGAAAGAGAGCGCTTGACCATGAATGCGTCTATAAGCCCCTTTGTATCCGTCATCATCCCTGTTTTTAATGACTCTGATCGACTTTTCCATTGCTTAAAGGCTCTTGAAAGACAAACCTATCCGCACGACCTTCATGAAATCATTGTGGTCGATAATGGCTCCGATAATGCCGTAGAAGAGATGGGTCATATTTTTAATCATGTTACCTTTACTTACGAAAGTCGAACGGGTTCCTACGCGGCCCGAAATCGTGGCATCGCGTTAGCGAAAGGACAAATCATCGCTTTCACCGACGCAGATTGCATCCCTGATCAGGACTGGATTAAAAATGGTGTTCATGCCCTTTGTGCATCATCAAACTGTGGCCTTGTGGCTGGAAAGATTGATTTATTCTTCAAAGATCCGACCTCTCCAACCCTTGTAGAACTGTATGACAGCGTGATGGCGTTTCAGCAAAAAAAGTTTGTCTCGATGCTCCGATATGGAGCAACGGCAAATGTCTTTACCTTTAAATCTGTTATTCAGACGGTCGGAAACTTCAACGAGTCACTCAAGTCCAATGGCGATCGAGAATGGGGACAGCGAGTGTATCAAGCAGGGTACACCCAGATATACCAGGAAGATGTCCGTGTTGCACACCCCGCCCGCTATACCCTTGCTGACCTTCACAGGCGAACCATTCGAATTGCTGGAGGACACTACGACTTCAAAAAACGGCGAGGCTATTCTTGGGCTGAATTTTTTCGAGACTGGACACGGGATATGCTCCCGTCTTTGAGCGAGTATCGCCGCCTTTGGGCTTACTCTAATCTTACTCGCATTCAGCGGGGTCAACTTGCTCTACTTATGATTGCCGTTAAGCATCTGAGCGCTAGTGAGCGTCTGCGATTGAAGTGCGGCGGCACATCGACCCGAGGATAATATTCTTTGCGTTAATTACTCATGCTGAAGCTGAACAATTCTAAGAGTGATTTGGCTATGTTAGCTGCATGTTTCTCAGATAAATTATTGCCAAAGGTATCCGTGATTGTTCCTGTCTTTAATGATGCAGAACGGCTTAAGATTTGTCTGAATGCGTTGATGAACCAAAATTATGACCGGGAACGTTACGAAGTTATCGTTGTAGATAATGGCTCAACTGATAGTATTCAGGCAGTCGTTAGCCAGTATCCTAATATCCGCTATCTTTATGAAGAAAAACCTGGATCATACGCAGCACGAAATACAGGAATTCAGTACGCCTCTGGAGAGATATTTGCATTTACAGATGCTGATTGTATTCCAAGTTTCTGTTGGATTAGGAATGGCGTTGAAGCATTTCTATCTACTCAAAACTGTGGTCTTATTGCAGGGCATGTCCATCTCTTCTTTCAGAATTCATCTTGTCCTACTCCTGTAGAGCTTTACGATCACATCAAAATTGGATTTCCTCAAGATCAATTTGTTAATGAGTCCCACTATGGTGCAACAGCTAATCTGTTCACGTCACAACAGGTATTTCAAACTATCGGTTTATTTAACGCATCTCTAAAGTCCAGTGGCGATCGCGAATGGGGGCAGCGCGTGTTTGCGGCGGGCTACACCTTGGTCTATGCAAAGAATGCTAGTGTATCTCATCCAGCGCGATGTACTTGGCATGAACTTCGTAAAAAAGTGATTCGCATTACAGGCGGGCATATTGACTTAAAGCGGCAACAGGGATACTCTCGGTTCACATTATGGGCTGAATGCTGTCGAGAATCCGTTAAAGATTTCCTCCCACCCTTTCGGATGTATTTCTATATTTGGTCTTACGACAGCTTAAAAAGTCATCATCAACGATTTCAATTTCTTCTGGCACTGTTGTTCGTCCGATATGTTCGAGGGTGGGAGCGAATGCGGATTATTTTCGGTAGTGCGGCGTCACGGGGCTAGTGAAGTCAAAGGATGCATCCCATTTTTGTGGGGGGGCGGGCTGCGCCCGCCTACCCCACAAAACAAAATTAATCAATTTGCAAAAGTGGGATGTTCCCAAGTCAAACAGAATTGAATTTCTGAATAAAGGGTTAATCTTGTAAGAAAAATCATGACTACATTACAGCTAGCAAGTATTATTATCAACAACTATAACTATGGACATTTTCTGCGCCAGGCTATTGATAGTGCTTTAATGCAAAGTTATTCCAACATTGAGGTAATTGTTGTTGATGATGGCTCTACTGATGACTCTCGAAGTATTATTCAGAGCTATGGCGATCGCATCATTCCAGTTTTGAAGGAAAATGGCGGTCAGGCATCCGCTTTTAATGCAGGCTTCGCTGTGAGTCAGGGTAGTATCATCTTTTTTTTAGATGCCGACGATTACTTTGCTCCTGAAAAAGTTGAAACGGTGATTCAGGCATTTGAACGCCATCCTTCTAGCGATTGGTGTTTTCACCTACTGAAATTAGTGACTCCGAAATACGAAACCTTGTTTGAACCGATAGGTAAGTCAACCATCCAGGTCTGTGATTTTAGAGCATCACTCAAACAACGAGGGAAAGTCTCCATTAACCCGCCAGCAACCTCTGGACTTTGCTTTCAGAGAGACTTGCTGATGCATATTTTACCCATGCCAGAAGGTCAGCATATCTCCATCGGCGATCACTACCTTAAGTTTTCAGCCATGGTGCTGGGCAAAGGCATCTTCATCGACAAAAGCTTGGCCCAGCAAATCGTTCATGGCAGCAACGCCTATACTCTCAAGACGGAAAAGCAGCAGGTCAAGGCAAGAATTTTAGTCCTGGCGGCCTATTGGCTAAAGCATCGGTTTCCTGACTTGGGGACATTCACGAATAACCTGTTTGTACGGGGAATCAGTGCTGGCTGGCGCAGCGGAGGTGTTGCCCCTGATCTTCGTGGTCTGGTGGACAGCTACTTGGCTTCTCTCTCCAGGGTAGACAAACTAAAAATCAGCATTCGCGCCTTCTACCGCTATCTCATTCCAGAGCGGAGCTAGTGAAATCACGCCCTATGCAGAATAAATGACAGATGCTCTCCAGAGGATATGCCCCAAGGAAACATGCTAGCGATTTTGCGTATCTCCTTGGGACGATGGGAGTGAGGACGGGTATTAGTCCTACGTCCTGGCTCAGTAATATTTTCAGATATGTTTTGTGAAATAGGATAGGGTATGACTGTCCGGAGCCGTTTAGAAAAACTAGAAGCCATTTTCGTCGTGGTAACGCTGCTGCTTTCAACAGAATCATTTATCATGCTGATTCCCCATATGCTGCGGCAAGTCTTTTGGCTCGGCGTCTACGGGACGACAGCCTTGCTCTTAATGGTGCGGTGGCAAAGGGCGATCGCCGTAGCCCAGCGAGCCAAGCTTTTATGGCTACTCCTCGGTGTTGTATTACTCTCTACTGTCTGGTCGGATGCCCCCTCTGTGTCTATCCGGCAGTCTGTCGCCTTGATGGGAACTACCCTGTTTGGCATTTACCTAGCCACTCGTTATCGACTCAGGGAGCAACTGCATCTGTTGGCTTGGGTATTTGGCATGGCCGCACTGTTAAGCCTCATATTTGCGATCGCTCTTCCCAGCTATGGCCTTCAAAACGGGCAGTCTTGGCAGGGCATTTACCACCATAAGAACCTGCTCGGGCGCATTATGGCCTTAAGCGCCGTAACATTTCTACTCAATGCCCAAGCCTGCAAATCCTATCGCTGGCTTTCCTGGGGCGGCATGGCCCTTTCCGTTGGTCTGCTTATCCTATCAAACGCCAAAACCTCCTGGGCACTCCTCGCTGTTTCGCTTGCATTCTTACTGGTTTATCAAATCCTCCGCCTTTATTACAAATTAGCCGTTCCGCTCCTAAGTCTTGCGCTGATTGTAGGTGGAGGAGCGTTTATGGTGGCCATTTTCCAGGTTGAGGCAGTCGTTGGCTCCGTTGGTAAAGACCTGACCTTTTCGGGACGCACTGAACTTTGGAGTCTGGTAGTTCCGAAAATCCAAAACCGATTCTGGCTGGGTTATGGATACGGAGGGTTTTGGCGCGGTTGGTCAGGCGAGTCCGCAGACATTTGGTTTTTAGAGCCGTGGTTGCCCAAACACGCTCATAACGGCTACATCGATTTGTGGCTTGAGATTGGCATTATTGGTCTTGCTATTTTTGCGGTAGGGATGCTGCTAGTGCTTTACCGGGCTACCCTGTGGGTCAGCCTGACCCGCACAGCAGAACACCTGCTCCCCCTTGCGTTTTTGAACTTTGTGCTGCTCTACAATCTGACTGAAAGCGTTTGGCTGCTGCAAAATACCTTTTTCTGGATATTTTACGTGACTACCGTGTGTACTCGCCTGGGCCCGTCCGAACTCCCTAGTCGTTCGCCATGCGAACCTTGCCTGATTGCCTAGTGGGTGTGGCGCGTGCTACAGGCCACACCCACTCAGCGATGTTGCTTTGATGAACTACTAGCTAAGTACCGATGCAGAATTAATTACAAACAAGTTTCCTGGGGGCACACCCCGTCGGCCCCTAGGAAAATGTGTAAATAATTTTGCTCAACTACTTATTCATTATCGCTGTCACTCACCCCCTCACCCATATCGTTATCCCATGAGCCAACGTCCCCGAGCACTCATCTACTGTGATCACCTTCTTCCATACTCTGCAACATTCGTGCGATCGCAGGCCCACGCGCTCCAGCGGTTCGTTCCCTACTATGGGGGCTGCCGCCGAGTCAACGGGCTTGCGCTACCGTCTGAGCGCACCATCGTAGTCAATTCTGGGGGCGTGCAGGGTCTCCTCTGGGAAGCTTCCTTCAAGCTATGGGGGGCCGCGCCGCCGTTTTTGCAGAAACTTCGCCAAGTGCAGCCGTCGCTCATCCATGCCCACTTTGGCCCTGATGGTGTTCGAGCGCTTCCCCTCATGCGGAACCTATCGATACCATTACTCGTCACTTTTCACGGGTACGATGTCACGATGAAAGAGGCGATCGCCCGTCGATCCTCCCTGAGTCATCGCATGTATCTGAGACGGCGACTGATTCTGCAAAAGACCGCATCCAGGTTTATTGCTGTTTCAGACTTTATTCGAAATCAGATGCTTGCCCAGGGTTTTCCCCTTGAGAGACTGACCGTTCATTACATTGGTGTAAACACCACCCTTTTTACCCCCGACGCAGCCGTGCAGCGTAAGCCAATTGTCTTATTTACAGGACGGTTGGTAGAGAAAAAGGGATGCATGTACTTAATTCAAGCAATGGCTGGTATTCAGCAAACGCGACCAGATGTCGAGCTGGTTATCATTGGCGATGGCCCTCTGCGAGACAGTTTAGAACAGCAAGCAAAACGTCAACTCAAGCGCTATCGGTTTTTAGGGATTCAATCTCCCGAAAGCGTCCGCCTGTGGATGAACCGGGCACAGGTGTTTTGTGTGCCCAGCATCATTGCAGAGTCTGGAGATGCAGAAGCCTTTGGCATCGTCTTTGCAGAAGCTCAGGCAATGGGCTTACCCACCGTCAGCTTTGCCAGTGGGGGCATCCCAGAGGCGATCGCCCACGGGAAAACGGGATTTCTGGCTCCTGAAAAAGACATCCATGCACTTGCAGACCACCTTTTTCAACTTCTGACTCATGCTGTCCTTTGGGCAGAGTTCAGCCACAACGGCAAGGCGTGGGTTCGACATCATTTTGACCTGAATAAACAGACTCAAAAGTTGGAAGATACTTATCTTGAAACGCTGGAAGAATCTACTAAGGGACTTGCAAGAAAATAAAGTACCAGGAGAAGGGCGGCGGACTACGCCCGCCGCCCTTCTCCTCTTGTATCTTCCTCTTGTATCTTCCTCCTGTATCTTTCTTAGCCGCAGATTCCTAAGTAGGGAAGCAAAATTAATTAGAGAATCAGAAAAACCCTGCACTATCGGCTGCGCAGGCGGTGTAGGGTTTTATATCTGGTTTTAATTGTGCCAAGCCACTGATTTGCCAAGCTACTTACTCTAAAAATGCACAGCGTGATGTAAATAAGAATTAGCGCGGAATAAATCACAACATAATTTTTTGGGCGTACACCCTGGAGGAGGAGTCTTTAGGAAAATGTGCCCATAGTTTTGCCTACATACTGACAACGAGGAAACGATATGGCAACCTCTCCAATTTTGAAGCCACGACTGGGCTATCTCAGCGGGGCACCCCGCATCTCAACCCGTCCCGACGCAGAAATCAGCGGCCCCCGTGCCCATATTATGGGATGCCTCCAGGCAAAGGAGGCACTCGGATGGAACGTCAAACCATTTATTGTGGGCGATCGCCTCCCCAAGTCGATGGTGACAGGAAAGTCTGAGATGTCTATGAGCGGCAACATTGCCAAGGCGCTGGCGCTGGACATGGCGCGGATTATCCTGGGCCGTAAATATGCCTGGCAAGCATGGCGCGAGCTACATGATCAGGTCGATTGGGTTTACGAGCGGTTCGCCCCTTTTCAGGCGCTGGGACTGCCGTTCAAGCGGCAAGGACTGCCCTGGGTATTAGAAACCCACGCGCCCTTATTCTACGAAGCGAAGACAGAGCGAAAAACAACGGCTCTGCATGGCTTGGCACAGCGCATGGAGATTCATGCTTACCGATCCTGCGATGCTTTAGTCTGCGTTACAGATGCCTTGAAAGATATTATTATTCAGGCAGCTGAGATCCCCGCTGAAAAGGTAGTCGTTATTGCAAATGGAGTAGATACCCAGCGTTTTAGCCCTCAATGTCATCTGCCAAAGCGCCTGTTTTCAGCATTCACTATCGGCTTTGTCGGGCGACTTTATGCCTGGCACGGGTTAGATATATTACTGGAGGCGATCGCCGACCTCCGTGCAGAAGGAATCATTATCGCCCTTACCGTTGTGGGAGATGGGCTAATGCGAGGCCAATGGGAAGAAAAAGCGGCAAGGCTTGGCATTACAGGAACAGTTAGCTTTGTTGGGCAAGTACCCTGGCAGGATGTTCCTGCCTACATTGCAGGATTTGATCTGGGCTATACAGGCCAAATTCAGCTCCAGGTAGGTAAAATGTATCATTCTCCGCTCAAGCTGTATGAGTATATGGCCATGGCAAAGCCTGTTGTAGCATCAGCCTTTGAAGATGCAAAGCGTACGCTTACTGAAGGAGAAACAGGATTCTTATTTGAACCTGGCCACAAAGAAGACCTGAAGCGGGCACTGCGCCAAGCGTATCGGAGTCGAGGTCAATTAGATTGTATGGGCGATCGCGCCCGCCAAATGGCGATCGCCCACCATAGCTGGACATCACGAATACACGACATGACAACAGCACTTGAAACAGTCTTATCGGATCGGCAGCCGCCCATTGACCCACAAGCCTTTACGGGCCTCAGCACGCTGCCATTTCTAAATAGCTAAGCATCTTACTCAATAAATAATGACACAACAAGTAATATTTCTGGGAGGAGACCCATTGCTATGCCACCATTTGAAGAAGTGAACCTCTTCCAAACTCGCTTCCACAAAGTTACCGTTCCCGAACTTATCGACTTCATCACCCACTCCACTCAGAACAGCCCAAAGACGATTGTAAGCAACGTTAATGTCCGAGCCGCCAACTTCGCCTACGAATTGCCCTGGTTTCGGAACTTTCTTAATCGATCAGACGTGGTGTTCTGTGACGGGTTCGGTGTCTTGCTAGGCAGCAAGCTGTTGGGGCACCGTGTGAGTTCATGCCACCGGATGACCTGCCCTGACTACATTGAGGATTTGATTAAAGCCTGTGAAAACCGCGATGTGTCTATTTTTCTACTTGCAGGAAAACCAGGAATAACAGATAAAGCTATTCAGAAATTGAGGGCGATCGCCCCTTCTATCCGCATTCAGGGCCATCATGGATACTTTGAGAAGTCTGGTGCTGAAAATGATGACGTTATTGCAACAATCAACCAGTTCAAACCAGATATTTTATATGTCGGCTTTGGGATGCCAGCACAGGAAAAGTGGATCGCGGAAAATTGCGATCGCATTGATGCAAAGGTCTTTCTGCCGTTAGGAGCCTGCTTAGATTTCTACACAAACACCGTTTATCGAGGGCCACAATGGGCGACAAGTCTAGGATTAGAGTGGCTTACTCGGCTATTAACAGAACCGCACAGGTTGTGGAAACGCTATCTCCTTGGAAATCCTCTATTTTTCTATCGAATCTTGAAGGAAAAACTGACATCTCAACGCTCTCTAAAAAAAGCTTCGAGGACGACCATCTACCGCTAGCAGAGCAATCATAAGTCGCAGGCTATGCCTGCCCAACAAAACTGGGATGCGCCCAGTCACAAACCGGATCTACAGGTGCCTCTCTACCGATCTCGTCTATAGCCCCACACCGAGTTCGTAGAGGAAAGTTTCAATGGTTCAAACCGCTTCTCTGAGTCAGAATAAAATTGATCAGCTAGATCATAAAACTAATGCCTACAAAAACCTAGATTTGCGTGCCCCGTCTCTGGCACAAATTCGCAAAGGAGTCACGATTGACTCGTTGAGAATGCTATCGCTGCTTTGCTCAGACTCCTTTGCGCTAATGCTGGCCTGGCAGGTAATGGATGTATTCAGTGAACGGGCGTTACTCTTAAGGGCGGGTGATTACTCTAGCCTAACGCCCCTGTTTATGCTCGTTATTCATCTTTGGTTTATCGCTGCCCATGGGCTGTACGGTGCCCGTGAGCACTGGAGACAGTATGGCAATCTCGCCAAAGCCATTGGCCTAGCCCAAATTTCTCTGATTCTTCTGAATTACCTAGTGCTCGAACATGGTGGCCTCCCTGGCATGATGTGGGTACTGGTATGGGTAACGAGTTCGGCATTCGTCTGCGCATGCCGCTGGTTAGTAGATTGGGCGATCGCCTATATGCGGCAAGCTGGAAGGGGGTGCTATTCCAGTCTCCTGATTTGCACGCCAGACACCCTAGGCCACGCTGTGCAATCCTTAGCCCATCAAAACCGCTATCGCTTGAAGGGATGGATTGATGCCAACGTAGTGGCAGATAGCGATAGTTGGAGTACGGCACTATCCCACATCACTCCCATGGGAATTTCAGAAGTATTCCTCTGGCCCTGCGGCTCCGATTACAACTCGGTCTTTCTCTACTGGACCTTGCGCAATGCAGGGGTTAAACTTCACATCCTCTCGATGAACAGCGCGATGAATAGCAACGCCCCTTTTCATCGCCTCAACGCATTCAACGCCAGGCAATCTACCCAACTGACCTTTGCCCCACCCTTCATTACAGGAAGTGATTTTTGGCTCAAGCGAGGAGTTGATTTCTGTGCAGCGCTAGTCTTACTCGTACTCCTGTCACCTTTCTTACTCTTGATTGCTCTGCTTATCAAGCTTGATTCTCCTGGCCCTGTGTTCTTCAAACAAACCCGCATGGGCCTTAAAAACCAAGAATTTAAAGCGTGGAAATTCCGTACGATGGTAGCCAATGCTGAACAACTCCAGAAACAGCTAGAAGCTCAGAACGAAACGAAGGATGGCGTGTTATTCAAAATCAAAGCCGATCCACGCATTACGCGAGTCGGCAGATTCCTACGCCAATATAGCCTGGATGAATTGCCCCAGATCATCAACGTCCTGTTGGGAGAAATGAGCCTCGTCGGGCCACGCCCCTTGCCCCTGCGGGATATTGAGAAATTTGCCAGTCATCACTTCATTCGCCATGAGGTGCTTCCCGGCATTACAGGACTGTGGCAAGTCTCTGGGCGCTCAAACATCGTCGATTTTGAAGATGTGGTGCGGCTCGACCGTCATTACATCGAGAACTGGTCTCTATGGCTCGATCTAAAAATTTTGCTGCAAACTGTAAAAGTTGTTCTCCAAAAGACAGGAGCTTACTAAAGACGGGAATCTATTAAGTCGGTGAACACGATTAACCATAACACCTGTAAGGCCCTGCGTCGCCCGTACAGCGGACGACGCAGGGTTTTACATCTGGGTGTCACGGCTCAGGCTGCTTCAAAACCCTCTTTTCTTCGTAGTAAATTTGAGAAATTTGCCGAGTTGTGCCGCCCAAGCAGGGGGAGTGACTTTGAGAGGGGGCAGTTCCCCTGCTCCCAAGGTTAGGAGGCAGGGGCTAGGGGATGAGGGCTGAGCTAAGGGAAGGAAAACTGTGCCAGACATCTAAAAGATTTTGCGAGAATTTCCCGGTCTGTCGATAGAATGTCCTGTATTCAGGAGATGTTGTCTTCATCCTGAGGACGTGACTGTCCAGTGGGTCTCCATGCAGACCTTGGGCAGCCGCTCCAAACACACGAAATAAAAGGAAAGCCAATGAGTTGGGGCGGTGCGGTATTGCCCCGCCGCCTCAGCGGCATTTCGTTCACATTATCTGGCATTTGTTCCTCAACGTAGGTTTTCACGCTGAACGATAAACAAACCTAGGTGCATTTGTGCATCTGTGTCCTGTTAGCTAACACTGTCAGGGGCCTATGCGCTTCGAGATCAAACTGGGAAAGTCATACGCGGGGGTCGCTCGTCCGAAGATTGCGGAGATCGTCTCTGAGATTAATACTCGCATTCACCAGCCAAGTCGTCTCAAATGGGTTGTCGGCAGTACCCTTGCTGTCTCGATTCTGATTGCCCTGGCCACCGCGCCATGGATAGCGCTGGTCACCCTTGCCATGGGTGGCGCGACAGGATGGAAACTAGAGTGCGATCGCATGCGCAACCAGACTGTGAACCTCGTATATCATCTGGATGAAGATACGCGCCTCCGCTTCTCCACTATTCAGAAAGCCTGTCGCCTGCTGTCTCAATCGGAAAAAATTTGGCTGGAAGCCACGCGAAAAGCAGTCAAGCACCAGAGCCACAATGCGGGAGCGAGCCATGTGATTAACCTGAGCCAAACTCCGGTGAAAATTCAGTGTGTTCCCCCCCCTTTTATTTCGACAAATATGGACATCTGGAGCATTGATGTGGGGACGCTTGTTCTTTTTTTCTTTCCAGACTATGTCCTGATTTGGCGGCGAGAAATCTATACCGCGATGTCCTACAGTGCC
The DNA here is from genome assembly GCA_964465285.1 of uncultured bacterium. Classification (GTDB taxonomy): domain Bacteria; phylum Cyanobacteriota; class Cyanobacteriia; order CAKZMO01; family CAKZMO01; genus JBCCWF01. Next base: position 1,586 of record CAYXJG010000046.1, on the reverse strand, counting down.
CTGAGCGTATCATGCGATCGCCAGCAAATTAACACGGCCAACGCCATTCCCAAGGATGCCAAGATCATCGGGCAAACCTGGCAGCACGTCACTCCCCTCGGTAAGCCTGATCCCAAAGCTAAACACAATCCCCGTCTGCTCCAGGTGCAGTATGGCTTGCTCCAGTTCCTGGCCAGTGTTGGGGTTAGCTTTCGGCTTCATGTGTCGAACATCACTGTTGCGCAGCAGTTCACTAAAACCTTCAACAGCGTGCAGCAGTGGCTATCCCCCCGTCAGAAGAACGACAGCTTTGCCGATGACCCCAAAGAGCATGATGGGGTGAAAGAAAAGCAGCCCTCAGCTTATGAAGTTCTCGGCATCAAACCCGGAGCCACCCTCGCCGAAATTCGTTCTGCCTATCATCACATGGCCCGGATGAACCATCCTGACAAAGTCGTGGGGCTTGCGCCAGAGTTTCGCCAACTGGCTGAACGGCGCATGAAGGTGATTACGGCGGCCTATCGTGCCCTGAGTCAGCACTCGGCTCCAAAGTAACAGCTTTTCATAGCGCTGTACACTTCAGGGTCTCTGGGCAAGTTGGTCGAGGAGTGCCTGCCGCATAATATCCACCGGGGCGGGCCGCCGGAGCCACAGGGAAAGCGCTGCGGCTCCCTGCTGTACCAGCATTTCTACCCCGTCAATGGCGATCGCCCCTTGAGTAGTAGCCTGCCGCAAAAACAGAGTGGGAGCAGGCGTGTAAATCAGGTCATAGGCAACGGTGCCAGGACAAAGGGCGATCGCCCCATCTGCCCCCAGGGGCGATGCATTCGCTTGGGGAGCCATGCCCACGGGCGTTGTGTTAACAATTAGATTGGCCTTCGGAACTAACGCGTGCAGTTGCTCCCAGGGATGCACCGTAAGACGGGCGTCAATGCTGGAACCTTGCCAGCTCTGCTTAAAGGCGTCTAGTTTTTCTGCACTGCGCCCGACAACCTGCACCACTTTGCAGCCCAGGGCGGCACACCCTGCAACAACGGCCCGAGCTGCGCCCCCATTGCCAAGCACCAGTGCCGCAGCCGTATGCCAGTCTCGATCCATGCTGCGAAGGGGAGCCAGGAAGCCGTCCATATCCGTATTCGTGCCGCTCCAGCCTGATGCAGTGCGCCAAACCGTGTTCACAGCCCCAATCGCTCGCGCTGTGTCTGAAATGCTATCCAATGCGGGGATAATTGCCTGCTTGTGGGGAATGGTGATGTTGAATCCCTTTAGGCCAATGGCGCCAAAGCCAAGTAGGGCGTCTTTCAGGCGGGCGGCAGAGACAGGTAGGGGCAGGTAGACATAATCGACGCCGAGGTGGGCGATCGCCGCATTGTGCATCGCTGGGGAAAAAGAATGGGCAACCGGATCTCCGATGACGCCCAGTAGCTTTGTGGTTCCTCGAATCCTCACAGTCTCAGTCACGGGATCTACACTCCTTCCAACTCATGTGTTCACACCATACCCCGTACACGACTTGGCAGAGCAATCGTCTTCACACACACGACCTGGCAACGTTCTCAAATTCACAACGCAAAAATAGGAGTTTGGGGCGCGCTCCGCGCGCCCCA
>CAYXJG010000045.1:0-20174 GCA_964465285.1 uncultured bacterium | reverse complement strand
TGAGAAAGTTGACTCCATTAACAGCAATTCTCATTTTGGGAAACTTCGCGCCCTATAGGCGCTCACTTGTCTATATTTAAGGGGCAAAAAGGTCGCCTAAGGCGACCTTTTTGCCCCACTTTTTGCCCCTTTGAATTCCATACTGAGAATTGCTGCCTTTGGCCAGTTTTTTCAGCATGGCGATCGCCACATTGCCAACTACAGCAACGAAAGAGTTCGTGAAACCAAGCCCCTTTGGTTGCCATATAGGTTTGCCAATCCAAAATCCAAAATCCAAAATCCAAAATTGATATATCCCCCGGCTCCTGTCACGGCTTGGCAAGTTTCACAAAAAATAAGAGTTTGGGGCGCGCTCAGCGCACCCCAAACTCTTATTTTTTCGTTGTGAATTTGCCAAGTCGTGTTTCCAGTTCCGTTAGAGAACTAGAGCAAGCTTACACCAGCCATTCCTGAATCGCTTCTTCTTTTGTGTTGGTGCTGCGCTCAGGGGTTTCGCGCTCAAACTTCATGTGGATGGAACGGGTCTGCTCACCATCGGAAGCCACTGCCATGATAGGGAAGTCGATGAGGCCATCCTGGAAGGACATCTGGAAGCGGAATGTCCCGTCTGGATTGAGCTTGATGGGACGCCCCCCGATGGTGACGGTCGCATCAGGTTCCGTCGCGCCGTAGACGATTAGCTCAGCGTCAGCGATAAGCCAGAACTGGCGGGAGCGAATGGGCGGCATCGAGGCTCCAACCCCAACCCCTGACATGCCCATGCCTGAACCGGACGCCGACCACACGCCCATGCCAGAGGGGAACACGAAGGAGCTAATCGACTGCTCAGGAACCTGATGCATGGAGCCGAACAGCGAACCGGCTACGCGCTGAGCTTCAGCAGACTGTGCCATGTCGAAGATTTCGTCGTAGATGGGGCTACCGTTGGCAGCAGCCCTGGCCTCGCTGGGGGGAATCAGTTCGGCCAGGGTCTTGCTACGGAGATCCTCTTCCCAACCGACTGTCATAAAGTTGTCGTCGATCCAGTCAGAGGGGTAGACGGGAGGAATGCGGACAGGCGCAGAACGAGCCAGCACCAACCAGCGCCCATCGGGGGTAAGGTATCCAATTTCAACGGCATAGTTGCGATCGCTCACAGGCACAGGCAGGTACCATTCTCGGGCTAGCTCGTCGCACTCATACTGCTGAACACTGTGGGGACGCTGATAGTCAAGATTAATCGCCGTAACGTCGTAGAACCGCAGGGCGAGGCGAGATCCACCCTGGCGACGGAGTTCTTCGCGGTGCTCGTTGGGTACATCCCAATAGACATAAGCCCACTGGGGATCACGGGGCATGAGGACAACGCGGCTTTCACCATAGCCATCGGGCAGGTCGTTTAGCCCTTCATCAACGCCAGCCAGATCGCCCCCGGTGAGATCCACCTGGCCGACATCAAACTTGGATGCCTCAACTCTTTCCTGGGGAGGCTGGACTGCAGAAGCACTGGCAGCAGGCTGCGCCAGTCCTTTTGCTTGTTGAATGGATTGAATCGATGCAATCAACTGATCTTTACGCATGCGGCTATAGCGGGAAACGCCATATTCACTGGCAACTTTCCGAAGCTGCCGGAGTGTCATTTCTTCGATGGGAATTTGCTGGGCCATGGGGAAACCTCCTATGCGGCAATTGCGAAGCTATGGGAAATGGGAAATAAAATACCGGAACCAAAGTTTTTTCTTTCTTAGGGATCAGCATTTGTGCTTATAGTGCAAAAAAGGCGTCTGGAGATCAAGGGGGTCAGACGTCGAGATCATAGGGGTTCTACGAGTCCAAAGGGAAGACGGGGATCGATATGTCATGATACCCTGACAAAATATCGAAAGTGGGGATCACTGGAGATCGAAATTGTCATGATTTGTTAACTATTGTTGAATCGCTTCAGCAACTCCCAAATTTTGGGCTTATTCACAACTTGGCAACGTTCTCAAATTCACAATGAAGAATAGGGGTTTGGGGCGCGCTGAGCGCGCCCCAAACCCCTATTTTTTCGTGCAGCTTGCCAAGTCGTGGCAATACACACTTAGGTTGGGCCATTGGAAGAGAGTGTATCCCCCGCTGCGCGGGGGATACACTCTTGAACCTAAGCCTGTAGGGCTATAGGAGTTTGGGGCACGCCCCAAACCCCTGTATTTGCGTGAAACTTGCCAAGTCATGTTTATGTCACCCGCAATGCTCATTATGGAAATCTAGGGAGCAAAAAGGTCGCCCGAGGCGACCTTTTTGCTCCCTAGATTTGTAAAAGTGAGCGCCTGTAGGGCGCGAAGCTTCCTAAAATGAGAATTGCTGCATTGTCACAGACCAAATGTCTCGCCTGGCCTTGTAGTCCGCAGGGGGCTGTATGCTAAGGGGGCTGTATGCTAACGGACAATGAAGAGCCGATAAAGATTCCCCAGATCCCCCAGGGGGGCGATCGCCCTTCCTTCATGTCTGGATTCTCCCAGTGTCTGCAAACAGCCATGCTCCGGTATGCTGGAGCGTGGCTGAGCCTGACAGGCATTCCTTTGCCACTGCTGAACACCATGATGGAAAAAGAGAGTTGAGTTTAACCACAGAGCCTACCCCCACCGATCAAGGGAGCCACCTCATTCGCCGCATTCTCACCCCAGCAATTCGCCTGTGGCTCAATACTCAGGTTGAAAAGATCGAAAATTTAACGATCGCCATCGAGAGTAGCGATCGCCAACTGTTAGGCGGCTACATTCCGCTAGCTCAGGTGTCTGCCAGTGAGGTGGTCTATCGAGGGCTCCACCTTGGCTCTATCCATGTTGTTGCCGAATCCATCCGCACCAATGGCCTGCGGATCTTTCGAGGTGAAGCGTTTAATCTGCTGGAACCCCTGCCCATTGAGGTGTCGCTGACGCTGACCGAGGAGAATCTAAATCACTCGCTTCAGTCACCTCTACTCGCCAGAGCAATTGATGAGTTTATGCAGGACATTTTCGCTGGCGGCATCGAGTCGTGGCTTGAAAAAGCGGAACCATCCGAAAGGGTAGCGGGTGATGCAGGAGTAATCAGGGCAGAGACGCCCCCCAAAGACGCAGATGGCAAGCAGCATATTCATTTGGCTAACCCCCAGATATCATTACGCTCCAGCCGATTGCTCCTTTGTGGAATGCTGATGCGCGGCGCTCAAGGCAACACAGGAGGCAGAGCTGATTCTCTGAATCAGCAATCGCTTCCTCTGCGGCTGGACACTGGATTGGTATTGAAGGGCGTCAGAACGCTGACATTTCATGATCCCCAACTTGTAGTGGCGGGGATCGCAGTGGAGGAGACTGCGCGGGAGGGGCGATCGCCCTGGCCCCTCAACTCGTTCACCATCGACCTAGGAGACACCACTGAACTAAGCACCCTCTCTCTAGAGAATCAGGGCCTTACCTGCCAGGGCCGCATTACGGTCATGCCCTGACACAAGAAGTCAAAAGCCGGGACATCCATAGCCGGGACATCCATCAAATCAACCCACCCAAGATCCAAAATCTACATCGGTGTGCAAATTGTTAAGCACACACGACTTGGCAAGTTTCACACAAAGATAGGGGTTTGGGGCGCGCTCCGCGCGCGCCAAACCCCTATCTTTGTGTTGTGAATTTGAGAACGTTGCCAAGTCGTGAAGCACACCCAAATTTGTTGAGTGGCGGCGCAGAGCGCCGCCACTCAACAAACTGTATTTAATGCGCTTGCACAGCGCTATAAGTAGGTGTACGACTTGGCAAGTTTCACGCAAGAATAAAGGTTTGGGGCGCGCTCCAAACCCTTATTCTTGCGTTGTGAATTTAAGAACGTTGCCAAGTCGTGCAGGTGGTCACAATTAGGTATAAAACCCATAAACCTGGCGCTGCCTGCGCAGCGGGCAGCGCCAGGTTTTGTAGTTGGGTTTTAATTGTGCCGAGGTACTTACAATCCCCATCACTGAGGTAACAGTGGCAAAAGCAAGGTGACGAAATAGTACACAAGGGGAGCCGTAAACACATAGCTGTCCGTTCGGTCAAGAATGCCTCCATGTCCTGGAATCAGCTTGCCTGAATCTTTCACGCCAACATCCCGCTTCATGAGGGACTCCGTTAGATCGCCTAAAAGGCTAGCAATACCAATGACCAGTCCAAGCGCCATGCCCGACAGAGGCCATCCTGCCCAGCCTAGATACCAGGCACCCAGGACAGCCACCACGATGCTTCCCACGACGCCGAAGACCGCTCCTTCTACGGTTTTCTTGGGGCTAATGTCTGAGAGGCGCGTGCGGCCAAAGGCTTTGCCAAAAACATATGCGCCAATATCTGCCGCCCAGATACACCCAAACGCCAAGAGTGTAACCAGTAGCCCTTCTGGAATTGCCTGGATATCGAAAGACTGGGGCCAGTAGCCTCCTAGCGGTAAGGTACTGGCTTCAGCGTTGCCCAGTCCTCGCAACCGCACCCAATAGCTGGGAAGATAGCCCCCGTAAAATAGCCCCAGAATAGAGGCGGCAATGTCGGCAATAGTAGCAGGCTGAGGCTGGAACAACAGATAGAAGCAGATGAAGGTTCCTGCAATAGGCATGACGGCATCCGCAAGGGATGGTGACAGGGTTGCAATTACCAGAAAAATTTGGCTGACTACCATGGTTGTCTTTGTTGCCGGGGCAATGCCCTTGGCTTGAACAAGCTGGAACAGTTCCAATTGCCCCAGGTACACAATGACGCCAAAAAATAGGGTGAAGTACCATCCACCCAGCAAAATCATCCCCAAGGCAACGGCGATCGCAATAATGGCGCTAATAATCCTGGACAAAGACATAGGAGTAGGGGAAAAAACGATTGGAGAAAAACAATGAGGGAAGCCCAAATTATTGTTAATAAGGTTAAGTCTAGATTAAGCGAGACTCCTCAAACACACAATCCTCCTTAAACCGTAGCGCGAAGAGGACTCTAGAGTATGAAATTGTAGCAGTGGGCAATGGTGCTAGGTACCAGCAATTCTCATTATGGAAATTTATAGCAGTATGCAAATTTACGACTTGGCAAGTTTCAGGCAAGAATAAGGGTTTGGGGCGCGCTCCAAACCCTTATTCTTGCGTTGTGAATTTGAGAACTTTGCCAAGTCGTGCAAATTGATTAAGCACACTCTAGAACCGCGTTGTGTGGCGGCGCTAAGCGCCGCAACGCCTTGTACTTGACGCACTTGCAAAGCGCTATAGGGAGCAAAAAAGTCGTCTGAGGCGACTTTTTTGCTCCCTAAATGTGTACAAGTGAGCACATGTAGGGCGCGAAGCTTCCTACTTTGTCTTAGGGGCGTTTTTTAGATCTGATTCCGTATCTATGGCCCTTGAATTCACGTTGGCTATACAACCTTCTCCCCACCCAACACAAAAATTGGGTTGGTAGCCATTAAAACTTGGTGGTTTCCTCGGGTTTCCAGACGATTGATGGCAGACTGCACGACCTCAATATGCCGCGCCTGTAGTTCTGCTAACCCTTCTGAAATGGAATAGAGGCTTTCCAAGTTATGGGCTGTTGCTACAATGCGTCCAGTATTCTTCAGGTAGGCCCAGGCTTCTACCAGGATAGGTTTGACGGCTTTGCCTCCTTCAATGCAGATGCAGTCAGGGGTACTATCCAGTTGCTTGAGGCACTCTGGTGCGCTGCCTATAATGATTTCAACATTGGTCACCCCAAAGCGATCGCAGTTGCGGTGAATTAGGTCAACCACTTCCTCATCCCGCTCAATCGCAAAAATCCGGCTGTTGGGACATAGCAGCCCAACTTCTACAGGAATCGTGCCTGTGCCCGCCCCAACGTCCCACAGGACAGCATCAGGCTTGAGTCGGAGATGGGAGATCAGCAGCAACCGAATCTCGCGCTGGCTCATGGGGATGCCGGGCAACCGCTCAAATAAATTATCGGGTATCCCAGGTGTTTTATATGGCCAGAGAGATGACACAGTTAAGTCCCCTAGAAAATGGGTCGCCTGGGATTCGAACCCAGGACCAATCGGTTAAAAGCCGAGTGCTCTACCGCTGAGCTAGCGACCCAAGTCTTTGACATTCCATCACCCTGAGCTAACAGTAAAAAACGTCAAAAAGGACGATTACTAACCTAGCATAGAATTTCCTCGTATCGCTAATGATTTTTCCTGCGCTCCTTTACTGGAAATTTCTTAAAGACACCGGGGGAGAGGGGCTTTCTTCCGGCATCTTTTTTAGCCGCAGATCCCTTATCTGGATACAATGGTTGTTCAGGTGTCTCCCCCGGCTGAGGAGTGCCGTTGAGCCATCCCGCTGAATGATCAATGCGCTGAACAATCAGTGATCAATGATGAATGATCACTGAATGCTGGATGCTCAACGAGAGGATTACTCAGTTTAGCGACTGCCTGCTCAGCTATTTTTTGCTGCATCTTCTATTTACATTGTTTTCATTCGTTCGCTTAGACCCTAAGCGTAGGAGCATCATGTCGTTGCCTATCGTTGCCGTCATTGGTCGGCCCAATGTCGGAAAATCTACTCTGGTCAATCGCCTTAGCGGTATTCACGATGCCATCGTTCACGATGAGCCAGGGGTGACGCGCGATCGCACCTATCGCCCAGCATACTGGCAGGATCGAGACTTCCTGGTCGTGGATACGGGGGGATTAGTATTCGACGACGATACAGCGTTTCTCCCCTACATTCGGGAACAGGCGATGATCGCGTTGAATGAAGCCAATGTTGCCATCATGGTTGTGGATGGGCAAGAAGGCTTGACCACTGCCGATGAAACCATTGCCATGTGGCTGCGGCAGCATCCTGTTCCTGTAGTGCTTGCCGTTAACAAGTGCGAGTCTCCCGATCAAGGCATGGCTCAAGCAGCGGAGTTCTGGAGCTTGGGCATTGGGGAACCGATGCCATTGTCAGGGATTCACGGCAATGGTACGGGGGATTTATTGGATGAAGTGATTCAGCATCTTCCCACGGTGGAAGAACTACCTGAGGAAACGGAAACCCGGATTGCGATTGTAGGGCGTCCGAATGTGGGCAAGTCGAGCCTGCTGAATGCCTTTGTGGGGGAAAGCCGAGCCATAGTCAGCCCTGTGTCGGGTACGACGCGGGATACCATTGATATGGTGGTGGAGCGTCAGGGAAAGCGCTACCGATTGATTGACACTGCGGGCATTCGCAAGAAAAAGAATGTAGACTATGGCCCGGAATTTTTCGGCATTAATCGAGCATTCAAAGCCATTCGCCGCTGTGATGTAGTGCTGTTTTTAGTCGATGCGGTGGATGGGGTGACTGAGCAGGATCAGAAATTGGTCGGGCGCATTGAAGATGAAGGCCGCGCTTGTGTCGTTGTGGTGAATAAGTGGGATGCCATTGAAAAAGACTCTCACACGATCTATGAGTACGACAAACATTTGAGCGATCGCCTCTACTTTCTGAGTTGGGCAGAGAAAATCTACGTCAGCGCCCTCACAGGTCAGCGCGTTCCCAAAATCCTTGACTTGGTTGACTCAGCCGCAGAGCAGCACAAGCGGCGGGTTAGCACCTCTGTCATCAACGAAGTGCTGGAAGAAGCGACCCGATGGCACACGCCGCCTACTACACGCCAGGGACGCCAGGGACGCATTTACTACGGCACCCAGGTTAAGTCAGCGCCCCCTACTATCGCCCTGTTTGTCAACGATCCCAAGCTATTGAATGAGAATTATCGCCGCTACGTTGAACGTCAGTTCCGGGAGCAACTTGGATTTTCGGGCACCCCAATCCGACTGGTGTGGCGAGGCAAAAAGCTGCGAGATATGGAGCGGACGAGTTTGAATCGGGCAACGAAGGTATAGGGTTTTGGTGTTCCGAGACACGCTATTCCGCTAGGATATCTGGGATACCTAGAACCAAGCAAGTCAGCCCTGTCTGCCTTGACCACTGCTTAAACGTGATCACCCGAGGCTATGGATCTACTACGGACACTGCCCATCGGCCTATATGTTGAACAACCTATCACTTGGCTCCACCGCATTGATGCGCGGCTAAAGGTTTTTTGGCTACTGGGGTTTCTGCTGACGCCCATTGCTGCCAGCCCTACCTGGCGAATTGGAATTGTATTGGTGCTGCTACTGCTTACAGTGCTTGCTCGGATTCCGTTTCGCGTGTGGCGACGGCAGGCAGCGCTGCTACTGATTTTTGCGATCGCCCTCTTTATCATCACTGCCCTGCTACCCGACGGGGTGAGTGCCGACTATGAATCTCGCCTACCCGTTGATGAACTCAGCCTTCTGCAGAGGGGCGAAGCCGACCTCATAACACCCGATCTGCCTCTCGCCACAGGCTACCGCTATGTGGTTTTTCATCTAGACCTGGTTCCATCCCTCAACCTTGCCATTCACGTCACCCGGCGATCCCTTGAATTAGCCATTCGCGTGTCTACGCTTACCTTTACTCTTCTCTATAGCAGTAACCTGTTTTTGTTGACCACTGCCCCCGAAGAAATTACCGCAGGGCTAGAGGACTTAATGCAGCCCCTTCGTCGCTTTGGAGTCCCTGTCACTGAGATCGCCTTAACGCTCACGTTGTCCCTGCGCTTTATCCCCCTGGTGCTGGAGGAAATCCAGAATTTGGTACGCTCTATCCGTACCCGTGCCATTAAGTGGAGGACGTTGGGAATTCGCGGTTCCATTCAAATCTGGCTCATTTTGGCAGAGAGGCTTCTAGAAAACCTGCTGCTGCGGTCAGAACAAATTGCCAACGCAATGCACGTCCGGGGGTTTACTAGCCCCAATACTCATCAGGTGCGCTGGCATGAATTTTCCCTGAAACAGCGAGATTGGATTGCGGGTGCTGTTTTGGTGCTGTTTGTGGCAAGTCGGTTAGTCGTGGGGTAACAGCGGGCAATGATGATAAATTTCCCTCATACTCCCCTTGCTCCTTGGCACTGGCGATCGCACGCTTTGGGCAACCGCACTGGAGCTGACATTTTCGAGGCATTGTTTTATCCTCGGGCTCCTCAGCAGTGGGGCGGGCGGGCGATCGCGACCCTCCTGGAAAGCCCCACCCGACCCAGTACAGTAGCGAGCTCCCCCTTTTCCTCGCTCTCCCGCTACTCCATCTGTGCCGGAGCACCCCGCCATAGCAATGGCATTCCCTATATTTGGACCCCGGACCTCGGGGACATCTTTCCCACCCTTAGCGCGTTACTCAAGAGTTCTTGTCCACCTGCGTCGCTCTCCTGTCCAGAGACACTGCCCTTCACAGGAGGATGGCTAGGGTGGCTGGGCTACGATGCCGCATGGGAAATTGAGCAGTTGCCTTACCTCAACCCCGATCCACTACCCTTTCCAGCCGCTTTCTGGTATGCTCCTGACGGTTTCGCCGTTCTCGACCACTGGGAACAAACCCTCTGGCTGGCTGCAACCGATCCGCGAGACCTCGACGGCATGGAAGATGCGCTTACCTCCAAACAAAATAAGCCTTCCACACAATCGAAACCTGATGCGCGTGATGCGCTAGCCCCTGTATCAGTCGAGTTTGTCTCTAATCAGGATGCGTATGAGCAGGCGGTCGTACACGCCAAAAAGCACATTCAGGCAGGAGACATTTTTCAGGCAAACCTCTCCCTGCGGTTCTCAACGGCAACCCAGGCTGACAGCTGGCCCATTTATCGCGCCCTCCACACCGTGAATCCTTCTCCCTTTGCAAGCTACTGGCATACGCCCTGGGGAGCAGTGATTAGCTGCTCTCCAGAAAGATTGGTTCAGAAACAGGGGGCGATCGCCCAAACCCGCCCCATCGCAGGTACCCGTCCCCGTGGCGGCACTCCAGACCACGATCATGCCCTGGCTCAGGAGTTGGTAGACAATCGCAAGGAAAACGCCGAGCACATTATGCTGGTTGACCTAGAACGTAACGATCTGGGTCGGGTCTGCACTTGGGGCTCCGTGCATGTGGATGAGTTGCTAGCCATTGAGCGCTACAGCCACGTCATGCACCTGGTCAGTAATATTAGGGGAACAGTGCGATCGCCTTACTCCGCCATCGACCTCATCCGGGCACTGTTTCCAGGTGGCACCATCACCGGATGCCCTAAAGTCCGCTGCATGGAAATTATTGAATACCTGGAACCTGTACGCCGCAGCCTATTCTATGGCTCCTGTGGCTATTTAGACTGGCGAGGTAATCTTGATTTGAATATTCTCATCCGAACCCTCCTGTATGTGCCGCGTTCAGACGCAGTGGGCAAGAAAACCGCCGACCCATTACGCGCGTCGGACCCACGGTACTCGGCAGACTCTCTGCCTAGACAGCACAATATTGTCTGGGGACAGATTGGAGCCGGAATTGTTGCAGACAGTGAGCCAGACCGCGAGTGGCATGAATCCATGGCAAAAGCACAGGCGCAGTTGCAAGCACTCGCACTTGTTGCACCCCAGCATAGGCCCCTGAATTGATAAAAGCTCTTCAACACGAATATGTGATTCTAGCGATTCTCATTTTGGGAAACTTAGCGCCCTACACGACTTGGCAAGTTTCACGCAAAAATAGGAGTTTGGAGCGCGCCCCAAACTCCTATTTTTGCGTTGTGAATTTGAGAACTTTGCCAAGTCGTGACTGACGCGATTCATCCCTCCTTATTATCGGTTCAAAGATTTGATAAACTTCCTTACACAACAATGGTGCATGGGATGATAGACCTTTATGGTTGAGTAGAAATACGCAGTGATACTTCTGGGTGCTGCATTGACAGTATTGCTCGAGGTAGCAATTGAGAGAGGTTCATTATTCGAGCCAAATGATTGATATCTACCGTAGGGCGTGACTCCAGCAGCATCTAAACCCAAACCATATTGGGAACTGGATTTTCCCCGTGGGAAAACTCCCTGTTCTCAACATGAACGAGGTATGTATGGCGCTATGCAAGCGCATTAAGTACAGTGTGTTGAGGGTCAGTGCTCTGCGCCGCCACTCAACACATTTGGGTGCGCTTAACCAATTTGCACACCAATGTAGAAACCCTATTTGATTCCTGAAAATATTTCCAAAAGTGAGGGCGGACTGCGCCCGCCCTCATCTTTGGAAATCAAATAGGATCGCTATATGATTAATTTATTTTAGGATGATCGTGAGGAATACCTATGAATAAAGGCCAGCGTGGCGTAACAATTTGGTTCACCGGGTTGAGTGGTTCTGGAAAAACCACTATCCGTATGGCTCTGGAGCAAAAGCTTCGGAGCCGAGGGTTGAAGGTTGAAGTGCTAGATGGTGACATTGTTCGCCAAAACTTGACCAAAGGATTGGGTTTTAGCAAAGAAGACCGAGATGAGAACATTCGCCGCATTGGATTTGTGTCTCACCTACTGACCCGGAATGGCGTCATCGTGATGGTGTCTGCCATCTCCCCTTATCGAGAGATTCGTGACGAGGTACGTGAGCGCATCGGTGATTTCATTGAAGTCTATGCCAATGCTCCTCTGGAAGTTTGCGAGGAGCGCGATGTGAAAGGACTCTATAAGAAAGCACGATCGGGCGAGATTAAGCAGTTTACAGGCATCAGCGATCCCTATGAACCACCCCTCAAACCCGAAGTCGAATGCCACACTGACCAAGAGACCCTAGACGAGAGCGTTGAGAAAGTTCTTCGCAAACTCGAAGATATGGGTTATGTGCCTGCCATGGTGAATGTTTAAGTAGTGAGTGTGACTCTGTCGTAGCCAGATTATATAGTGCTGTGCAAGCGCATTAAGTACAGTGTGTTGAGTGGCGGCGCTCTGCGCCGCCACTCAACACGTTTGGGTGTGCTGAACCAATTGCACACCGCTATAAGTAGGTCGGTAACGCGACTTGGCAAGTTTCACGAAAAAATAAGAGTTTGGGGCGCGCTAAGCGCGCCCCAAACTCTTATTTTTTCGTTGTGAATTTGAGAACGTTGCCAAGTCGTGTTCATACTCCTAACTGACATTTCCAGGGTGACAACTGTGCTGTGATTACGGCGAAGGATAGTAACTTCACTGATTTGCTCGGTCGTTGGTGTTTTTAAGTATGAATTTATGGGTGGGAGGCGCGCAAGAGACGCCCCCTCGTATCTTTAGCTCTGCCCGCACCATATCTTCCTCCCTATCAGGCTGAAGGGTAAAGCCCATGCGTTCGCAAAGACGCTGCATCCGGCGATTATCGGGTAAGATATAGCCGATGAGGGTGTCGAGGTTTTCTTGCTGACCCACTTCGCAGACTTGATGCAGCAATCGACGGCCTAGCCCCTGACCTTGATGGCGATCGCCTACAATCAACGCGAATTCTGCATCATTGGAGCCGTGTAACTTACTCAGTCGTCCCACACCGAAGATTTCGTGGGTTCCGGTGTCGGGGTTGCGGTAGTCAGCAACAAGTGCCATCTCCCGGTCGTAGTCGATGAAGCAGATGCGGGCGAGGCGATTGTGATCCACCCGACGGCTTAGCTTTATCATGTGGGCGTAGCGGAAGTAGACACTCTCATCAGATAAGATTTCGTGAAATTTGACGATGAGGGGTTCGTCTTCGGGGGCAATGGGGCGGATGGTGATGGGGGTGCCGTCCTTCAGCGTCCAGTGCTGGACGTAGTGGCTGGGATAGGGGCGGATGGCGAGGGTGGGCAAGTGTTCTTCGGGAGTGCTGGCGTCGTGAATTACCATGCGGGCATCCAGGGCAAGGATGCTCTGACCTCTGCTGTCGGCGGGTTTGGCTAGAAGGGGATTGATGTCGATTTCCTTGATCCACGGTTGCTCTGTCACCAGGTAAGAAAAGCGCACCAGGATTTGTTCCAGGGTCTTCAGGTTTACAGCCGTCTGTCCCCGGACGCCCTGGAGGGCGGTGTAAATTTTGGTCTGCTCCATCATGCGGCGGGCAAGGGTGGTGTTGAGGGGCGGCAGCCCTAATGCGCGATCCTGGAAGACTTCGACCAACTGTCCTCCAGTGCCAAACAGGAGAACGGGGCCAAACTGCACGTCCAGGGTGCTGCCCAGGATAAGCTCGTAGCCGTCTTGGTGGATCATGGGCTGGACAGTGACTCCCAGGACGTGCTCAATTCCCACGGTGTCGGTGATGGTGGTGGCGATCGCTCGATACGCCTCCCGCACGGCTGCTTCATTCGCAAGATTAAGCTTCACGCCGCCCACGTCGGTTTTGTGGGTGAGGGTTTCTGAGTGGAGTTTCACCACGCAGGGATAGCCGATGGCGTTTGCCGCAGCGACTGTATCATCCTCGGTTTGAGCAATGCGGGTGTCGATGGTGGGAATGCCGTAGGCGGTGAGGATGTGCTTGGACTCAGTTTCGGTGAGCAGGGTGCGTCCTGTGGCTCTGGCATGGGCCAGGATCTTTTCTACCAAAGGGCGATCGGGAATCATGCCCTCACCCAGCATCCGGGGGGTTTCGTACAACGCCTGGAGGCTGTAGCTAGACTGCCACATGTAGTTGAACAACTGCGCTGCCTTATCGGGGAAGGGGAAAGTGTAAATAGACGCTTGGTTTAGCCGCCGTTCCCCATCGGACACCGCTTCGCCCCCCATCCAACTAGCAAGGACGGGCTTGTTCTTGGGAGCCACCCGGATCAGCTCGTCGGCAATCTGGGTGGGTTCGGTCATCGCCTGGGGAGTCATCACCACCAGCAGTCCGTGGCCGTTGGGGTCCTTTGCCACAATCTCCATGGCCTGCGCGTAACGGGCCGCATCGGCATCTCCCAGAATGTCGATGGGATTGCCCTTGCTCCAGTGGGGCGGCAAGCACTGGTTCAGAGCCGACACCGTTTCGTCTGCTAAGTCTGCCAGTTCGCCTCCGGTTTGGGTCACGGCATCAGTCGCCAGCACGCCAGGGCCACCTGCATTGGTGAGAATAATCAGCTTCTTGCCCTTGGGCCGGGGCTGTTTTGACAGGATTTCTGCCATGTTGAACAGGTCATCGATTCTATTCACTTGCAACACGCCACACCGCCGAAACGCCGCCGACAGCACCTCATCGCTGCCCGTCAGTGCTCCTGTGTGGGAGGTCGCTGCCTTTGCCGCCGCTTCCGTCCGTCCCGCCTTGATAACCACAATGGGTTTGCTGAGCGCCACTTCCCGCGCCGCCGAGAGAAAAGACTTCGCATCCCCGATGGATTCCATGTAAATCACAATGCTGCGGGTCTGCGGATCATCCCCCAGGTAGTAGATCAGGTCGCCCCAGCCCACATCCAGCATGGAACCAATGGATACAAAGGCGCTGAATCCTACATTTTCCTGAACGCTCCAGTCCAAAATCGAGGTGCAGAGTGCGCCACTCTGACTGATGAAGCCGACAGTACCGGGCTGTGCCAGGCGGTTGGCAAAGGTGGCGTTCAGTCCCCGATGGGGATTCATCATGCCTAGGCAGTTTGGCCCCAGCAGACGTAGGTTACCCCGGCGGGCTTCCCGGATCACCTGCTGTTCTAGTTCAGCTCCTGCCGCACCAATTTCCCTGAATCCCGCAGACACAACGATCGCCCCTTTCACACCTGCTGCCACGCAGTCCCGCACCACCTGGGGCACCGTTGCCGCTGGAGTCGCAATCACCGCGAGGTCCACAGGTTCCGGCACCTCCGCCAGACTGGAATAGGCTTTGATGCCCAGCACATTGGATCGCCTGGGATTGACCGGGAAAACCGTACCTCCGAAGGGACTGCTGATCAGGTTCCACAGCAGCGTTCGACCAACGCTCCCCGGCTTTTCGGTCGCGCCCACCACCGCCACTGTCTTGGGGGCAAACATCACATCCAGGGGATGGCGCGATGCACTTTGCATCACATCATGGGTCATCTGAAAAGATCCCTGTGCTATCGAAGGAATGATTGAAGTCATAGCCACTGCCTGGATAAATTACGCTTACCAGCAAGTTTTGATGTTAACCCAGGGGTTCATTGTCGGATGCTAAACGTTAGGTTTAATTTTGAATGTCAGTTTGATTTTGAGTCTCAAAAGTTCAGGACTTACGCAAATCCTCTACATCCAGTGGGTCTGTGCGGGTGGTGTCGGGCTGTACTCGCCACCACCCACATATAGCAACCAAAGGGTTGGTTAGGGACTTGCAAGAAAATAAAGTACCCGAAAAAGAGCAGCGGGCTGCGCCCGCTGCTCTTTTCTTCCGGTATCTTTTTTAGCCGCAGATCCCTTAGGACAAGACCATTTTAGGAAACCCGCGCGGAGCGCGGGTTTCCTAAAATGGTTTTGGTTTCACGAGCTCTTTCGTTGCTATAAATACGCCATTCCTAAAGTTGTTTGTACTACGCGACCTGGCAAAGTTCTCAAATTCACAAAACAAAAAGAGGGGTTTGGGGCGCGCGGAGCGCGCCCCAAACCCCTCTTTTTGCGTGAAACTTGCCAAGTCGTGTGTACTAGCGTGTTTATGGATGGAGCGATCGCTTACCCACTTGGTTCGAGAGTCTGTGACCCATCACCTCTAGTAATCACCTCAAGGAAAGGGGCTGCGGGTCTTGATAAACTTCATCTCTCCTGCAAAGTCTCCATCCGATACAACACCCACTGGAATCCACCCCAGATGGTGGTAGAATCCATATGCTCTAAAGGTCGGATCGTTGCCCGTCACTAACCAGATGCTTTCCAGTCCTGTTGCCCATAACCAACTTTCAGCCATCTCCATCAGCGATCGCCCTACCCCACGACCTTCAAACGCGGGGAGCACGAAAATTCCCAAAATGGTTCCTTCCGCTGCATTGGCAATGGAAAATCCGATCGATTCGCTGCTGATTTCAGCGACCCAGGCACGGCAGTCTGTTTCCAGCATGGCCGCAACAGATGTCGGTGTGATCCCCAATGCTGCAATTTCTTCGCGGGACTGGTGATTCTCGACAACACTAGTTCGGATCTCAAAGAGGGTCTCGATATCATTCTGGTCAGCAATTCGAATGTTCATTTCTCGTGAAAATCCAGCAGAGGCCAATCTAAAAAATTTGTTAAGCTAATGTGGGTTTAGCGTCATCATCGAGCGCCCACGATTTTGTTCACCCCATTGGAGAACGCCACCATGCTTCGCCTTGAGCATATCAGCAAAATTTTTCCCACCGGGGAAGTCCTTAAAGACGTCAATTGGGAAGTTAAACCAGGCGATCGCATCGGACTGGTTGGCGTGAATGGTGCGGGCAAATCTACCCAGCTCAAAATTGTTGCTGGGGAAGAGGAGCCGACGACGGGCACCATCATCCGTCCGACTGACCTCCGCATTGCTTATTTGACCCAAGAGTTTGAGGTTAATTCCGAACAGACGGTACGAGACGAATTTTGGACAGTATTTGCCGACGCGAACCACACCCATCACCTGATGCAAGATGTGCAGCAGCGGATGGAAACGGCAGATATGGATACTCTGAATGACCTGATTCACGAACTGGATCGGCTACAGCGCAAGTTTGAAGCGCTGGATGGATATGGCCTGGAGTCCCGCATTGAGAAAATTCTGCCAGAAATGGGGTTTGATCCCAGTGATGGCGATCGCTTCGTCAATGAGTTTAGCGGCGGCTGGCAGATGCGCATGAGTTTGGGCAAGATTCTGCTTCAAGAACCAGATGTGCTGCTGCTGGATGAGCCAACAAACCATCTGGATCTAGAAACCATTGAATGGCTGGAAACCTATCTCAAAAGGTTAACCACACCGATGGTGGTGGTGTCCCACGACCGGGAATTTCTGGATCGGCTTTGTACGCAAATTGTAGAAACCGAGCGGGGCGTTTCGAGCACCTATCTAGGCAACTATTCTGCCTACCTGCAGCAGAAAGAAGAACTGGCAGAGGCTCAACTGAGTACATATGAGCGCCAGCAAAAGGAACTTGAGAAGCAGCAGGCATTTGTGGATCGATTTCGGGCTAGCGCTACCCGTAGCACCCAAGCAAAGAGCCGGGAAAAGCAGCTGGAGAAAATTGAGCGAATTGAAGCACCGACGGGATCAGTGCGTACTCTGCATTTCCGCTTTCCTGAACCTCCCAGGGGTGGGCGTGAAGTGGTAATGATCAAAGATATGACCCATGTTTATGATGACAAGGTTCTATTTCTGGGAGCCAATCTGGAAATTGAGCGTGGGGATCGGATTGCTTTTCTGGGGCCAAACGGCAGCGGTAAATCTACCTTGCTCCGCCTAATCATGGGGATCGAGCAGCCTATGGAGGGTTCCGTCACCCTAGGAACACACAATATTATCCCAGGATACTTCGAGCAGAACCAAGCAGAAGCCCTCGATCTTAACAAAACGGTGCTGGATACCATTCATGATGAAGTGCCCGACTGGAAAGACGAAGAGGTACGTACCTTACTTGGGCGATTCTTGTTCAGCAAGGATACGGTCTTTAAGAAGGTAGAGTCTCTGAGCGGAGGGGAAAAGGCACGGCTTGCCCTTGCCAAGATGCTGCTGCGTCCGGCGAATTTGCTAGTGCTGGACGAGCCTACCAATCACCTGGATATTCCTGCAAAGGAAATGCTGGAAGAGGCAATTCAAAACTATGAGGGAACGATCCTGATTGTGTCCCACGATCGGTATTTCATCTCAAAAACAGCAAATAAAATCGTGGAGCTTCGAGAGGGTGAGTTGCGCCTCTATCGAGGTGATTATCACTATTATCTGGATAAAATCGAGGAAGAAAAAGAACAGGCTCGGCAAGCGGCGATCGCCCAAGCAAAAGCAGAGAAAGCAGCTACCAAACTTGAAAAACAGCAGCAAAAGAAGAAGGAAAAAATAAAATCCAAAAAATCCTGACCGTATTCTGTGTCGATGCTGATAACTGTCAGGTTGATTTACCCCCAACGGGTGCAAACTTGAAGTGGTATTATTTCTAGGACATTAATCTAGCTAGAGAAGGGCCGTTCCATGGCACAAGGGCAAATTTCTCCAGTCGTGTTGATGATATTGGATGGATGGGGATACCGTGAAGATCTCCACGCTAATTCCATTGCGTCTGCAAACACCCCCGTGATGGACAGCCTCTGGGCTGCCTATCCCCATACGCTAATCCGCACCTCTGGCAAGGATGTCGGGTTACCAAAAGGACAGATGGGCAATTCTGAGGTGGGGCATTTGAACATCGGTGCAGGGCGTGTGGTTCCGCAGGAATTAGTTCGTATTTCAGATGCCTTTGAGGATGGAACAATCCTCAGCAATTCGGCTCTCGTATCGGTCTGTCAGTCGGTCAAACAGCGGGGTGGCAAACTCCATCTCGTTGGCTTATGCTCCGATGGCGGAGTGCATTCCCATATCAGCCACCTATCCGGTTTACTTGATTTGGCGACGGATCAGCAGATTACCGATGTCTGTATTCACGCGATTACCGATGGTCGGGACACGAGGCCATCCAGTGGGATTGAGTACATTACTCAATTAGAGGCTGCAATCCAGAAAGCTGGAGTCGGTCGAATTTCAACGATAAGTGGGCGCTATTACAGTATGGATCGCGATCGCCGCTGGGATCGCACCCAAAGAGGATACGAGGTAATGGTTCAGGACGATACCCTCGATGGGCGTACAGCCGTTCAAGTCCTCAAGGATTCATACGCAAATGAGATCACCGATGAGTTTGTCATTCCGACCCGCATTGCTCCAGGGGCAGTGGAATCCGGCGATGGCGTAATTTTCTTCAATTTCCGTCCTGACCGGGCACGGCAGTTGGTTCAAGCTTTTGTTGATCCAAACTTCAGCGGATTTGAGCGATCGCTTATTACCCCCCTCGACTTTGTTTCGTTTACCCAATACGATGCGTCTCTGCCTGTCAAGGTTGCCTTTAAACCGCAAAACTTGAGTAACATCCTGGGGGAAGTCATTGCGAATCATGGCCTCAGGCAGCTTCGCACCGCTGAAACAGAGAAGTATGCCCACGTCACCTACTTTTTCAATGGAGGCATTGAAGACCCCTTCGAGGGAGAAGACCGGGAACTGATCCCCAGCCCGATGGTGACGACCTACGATAAGGCACCTAAGATGTCTGCCCAAAGGGTGACTGATGGTGCGATCGCCGCTGTGCAAAAAGGCATCTACTCTTTTATCGTCATTAACTATGCAAATCCTGATATGGTCGGCCATACCGGGAATATTGACGCTTGCATTCAAGCCATTGAAGAGGTAGACCAATGTGTCGGGCGTTTAATTGAAAGCATCTCCAAAGCCGGAGGCACGTCCATCATCATTGCTGATCATGGCAACGCCGAAGTGATGCGCGATGAACAAGGCAACCCCTGGACAGCGCACACGACGAATCCGGTGCCGTTTATTCTCGTCGAGGGTGAGAAGCGAAAGATTCCTGGCTACGGTACCGAAGTAGCATTGCGGCCTGATGGTCGTCTGGCAGATATCGCCCCCACCATTCTCGATATTCTGAAATTACCGCAGCCCTCTGAAATGACCGGACGCTCGATGTTTGTTCCATTGGACTTCGATGTCAAACAAAATCGCTCTCCGATGACCGTCCCCCTGGGATCAAACTAAAGGGCAGCGAACACATACTCTGCCGATGGAGGAAGTCCGAGGAAAATGATCCGCAGATGACCTAGATGCACGCAGTCAGTAGAAACGGCTAAGATATAGCCCTATAGACTTAGGTTCAAGCGTGTATCCCCCGCTGCGCGGGGGATACACTTTCCTCCAATGTCCCAACCTAAGTGCCTATTGCGATAGCTGGCCTCAAAATCTGCGATATTTGCGACATCTGCGAATTAATATTGCTCTTGTGCTAAGGGACTTGCAAGAAAATCAAATACCGGGAGAGGGGCATTAAGCACAGTCTGCCTCTTTTCTCCTGATACTTTATTGAGCCGCAGATCCCTAAGAACCGCCAGAAAACAGCTCTAAAAAGGAATTCCAAACAGCGATGTAGAAGTTGCCTCCAACTTCGCTCCGCAACAGCTCAAAGGGCATTCCCTTGTTGCCAATAAACGGGCGCAATCGCCATCCCAACTGCATGCCTACTACCGCGTAAATGACAATCCAGATGCGGAGTAGCGTGTTGTTCAACGGCTGTTCCATGCGGAAGGCAATGTAGGATGATCCCCGATACAGGTAGCGCACGCCATAGATGCCGCACAGCCCGAAGATGAGCACGTGCATCAGCATGAGGAACTGGTAGTTATCGGGGGTGGTAAGGGTAAAGAAGAAGGCGATAGGCGCGAGGCTTGCCAGCAAAATCGTTGTGGTTCCCAAAGTCATGATCATG